>NZ_JAEKJV010000026.1:0-40557 GCF_017309175.1 Salipiger bermudensis
CCAACATCCCACACTGTGCTCCCCGATGACCTCGGGGGCATCATCCACATCAGTGTAAGGGGGTCATTTTTGGACGCCGATCACCCCGCTACGGGGTCAATTTTGCATGCCGGTTCACACCGCACAGCCATTTCGGCATGACGGGCCCGATCCAGCGCCACACCCTTGTCTATACGGTGGTGGTTGCCTCAGGGCTGGCAGTGTTCTTTGACCTAGGCCGGATCGCATCACTCGGTGCGTTCTTCTATCTGGTCATGGACATGGTGGTCCATTGGGGCGTATGGCGTTTCCGCCGGGAAGACATCGGAGCCCGGAGTCCGATTTTGATAGCGGCATTATGCTTCGACGCCATCGTGCTAACTGCATTTACGGCAATGAAGTTGCAGAGCGATCCCATGATCGTCATCCTCGCTGGCGCGGGGATCTTCACTGTCTTCTTCTTCGAGAGGAGCTATCTATCGAATTGGCTCGCTCCGCAGTATGGCAACCGCGATGAATGATGAATAACGTAGTCCTGAAACAAGGTTATAGTCGGCAGACCGCAGTCTGCGGGATAGGTGTACACGCCTGGAAAACGCAGTGTACGGGGGACAGTAGTGACCATTGTGTCGCGAGATCCCATCTTGCTGGCTGACGACGAAAGGTCCCCATGCGTCTGCTCGCCATCATCGTCCTGACCAGCCTGGTGATGCTGGCTGCCTTCCCGCAAATGTCTGCGGCTGGGCCCGCGATGCATGAATGCGCGGCCTGCCCAGAGGCGATCATCGATGCAAATCAGCAGGCCCCGGCGCACCAGCACCAGGTCGACGCGCCTTGTTCTGACATGGCGACCTGCGCAGGCTGGGCCCTTGTCGATACCAGTCAGCCTCTCCATAGCGCCAACCCGCCACGCCTCCGTCATGCGTGGCCGGAGCCACGAAGTGGCACGACGATCAGTCTGTCCCTTGACCTCCCGCCTCCTCGCGCCTGAGCCAGCTCCAGTTGAACCTGGGTCGTTTCCGATCGACCCATCATCAGAGCGCGCGGCCCGCAAAGCCGTGCAGATCAGGATACTATCATGAACAAATTCACCCTCACCGGGGCCGCGATTCTTGTCGTGGCGCTTGGTGCTTATGCAGTCACTCGCTCCTCCGAGCAAACCGCCCCCGCGCAGGAAACCATGGCGCCAGCGGAGGGCGCGGCCATGGTGGCCGTCACTCTTCCCGATACATTGTCGCCCGAGGGGACGATGGGGAAGCGGGCTTTCGATGCGGTCTGCGCTGATTGCCATGGTGACAATGCCGCCGGGAAAATGGGGATCGCCCCGCCGCTGATCCACAAGATCTACGAGCCGTCGCATCATGGCGATATGGCCTTCCAGATGGCGGCTGCGAACGGCGTACGCGCACACCATTGGAAACTCGGCGACATGCCGCCGCAGCCCGGGGTGACCCGCGCGGATGTGACGTCGATCATCGCCTACATCCGCGAAGTACAGCGCGCCAATGGGATCAACTAACATGAAGATGACACGACGCGCCTTCTGCGCAGGTCTCGCGGCTGTTCCACTGGCGCGCCCTACTCAGGCTCAGGATATGGCGCTCCTGACAGCTAGGGCAGCCACGGTGCAGCTTGCCCCGGATGGCTATCCGGCGACGCCGGTCTGGAGCTACGACGGGACGATCCCGGGCCCGGTCATCCGCGCCGCTCAAGGCAGCCGGTTGCAACGGCGACTTGTGAACACGCTGGAGGTTCCGACCTCTGTTCACTGGCATGGCATCCGTATCGACAACGCCATGGATGGTGTCGCGGGGCTGACCCAGAACGCGGTGCCGCCCGGTGAGAGCTTCGACTACGCCTTCGATCTGCCTGATGCGGGAACCTACTGGTATCACGCCCATACAAATTCGATGGAACAGGTCGCGCGGGGTCTTTCCGGAGCCCTGATCATCGAAGAGGCCACACCGCCTGATGTGGACCGGGACGAGGTCCTGATGATCGACGATTGGTTGCTGGAACCTGATACGGGCCTGTTCGTCGATGACTTCGCAGCGCCGATGACGCGCAGCCACGGAGGCCAGATCGGCAACCTCGTGGGCGTGAACGGGCGCTACGATTACAGCCTGTCGGCCCGGCAAAACGAGCGGCTGAGGCTGCGGCTGATCAACTCGGCCAATGCCCAGATATTCGGTCTGAAGCTGGAGGGGCTGACCGGCTGGACGGTGGCTCTCGACGGCATGCCTCTCGACACGCCAGAACCGGTGACGGATACGCTTGTGCTTGCACCGGCACAGCGCATGGATCTGATCGTCGATATCACCGCCGAGGAAGGGGAAACCGCAGGACTTCTCTTTGCCGCAGCGGATGATACTTGGCGCGTACTGGCTGAAGTTTCTGTCGAAGGGCGTGCCGCTTCAGTTCCGCGCGGTGCGCCTCAGCCCTTGCCACGCAATCCGCGCATGGAGGTTGTGGGCGTCGACACCGCGCCTGTCCTTGAGATGCCGCTGCAGGGCGGTGCGATGCGCGGCCTGGAAAGCGCAGCCTTCAACGGGCAGAAACTGACCTGGCAGGAGTTGGTGCAACAAGGACAGTTCTGGGCGCTGGCCGGACAGGCCGGGCTAGGAGAGGCGCCGTTTGCCACGCTTTCGCGCGGCGAGACGGCCCGCATCCGCATGACCAATGACACGATTTTCCCGCACGCGATGCATCTGCACGGGATGCATTTCAGGACGCGTAAGGAAGACGGAAGCCTTGGTCCTCTACGGGACACGGTTCTCGTCATGCCCAACGAGATGACTGAGATCGCCTTCGTTGCGGACAATCTGGGAAAGTGGCTGCTGCATTGCCATATGCTGGGGCACGCAGCTTCGGGAATGACGAATTGGATCATGGTCGCATGAAGGGCCTGATCGCACTTGCAGCAACTCTTGCAAGCTGGGCGCAGGCCGTTGCGGCAGAGGAAGGCATGGATGGCGCAGCTTTGTATCAGCAGAACTGTGCATCCTGCCATGGGACGGAGCTTCAGGGGCAGCCGGACGGGCGCAGCCTCGGTCCCGACGGCCGCCTGCCTGCGCCACCCCATGATGCAACGGGCCACACTTGGCATCATGGCGACGACATCCTGTTCCGCATCACGCGGGACGGGACTGCAGCGGTGGTCGGCGGGGGATATGAAAGTGACATGCCCGGCTTTGGCGACAGCCTGAGGGATGCGGAAATTAGAGCGATCCTCGACTACATCAAATCCACCTGGCCCGAGCGCGAACGCGCCTATCAACGTGAAAGAACTCAGCAGGAATAGGCCGAGAAAAGCCAACTTTTAGGGAACATTCACCCACTGGAAGGTTGTTATTCCCCTAAACGCACTCGGAGGTGACGATGGCCTATTCCCGCTTTTTCCTGATGATTGCCGTGTCTACGGTTCTGATGTTCGGGTTGATGTACCTGAACACGTATCTGATCAGCCATATCTTCTGGTCAGAAACACGCGCCTATATGGCAATCGTCATGGGGGCGGTTATGGCCTTCGTCATGCTGGCCTTCATGCTCGGCATGTACAAGAACCGCACGCTCAATATCGCGATATTCGCGGGCTCCATCATCGTTTTCGCAGGGGCGCTCTGGCTGGTGCGCAGTCAGGTGACGGTGCAGGACCGGGCTTACATGCGCGCGATGATCCCACACCATTCGATCGCCATCATGACGTCGTCGCGCGCGGAAATCACCGATCCCAGGGTGCGCACTTTGGCCGATGACATCATCTACGCCCAGGATAAGGAAATCGCGGAGATGCGCTATCTGATCGCGGACATTTCGGCGAATGGAGAGGCGACGCCCGCCGGGGATGAACCGGTAGCCGAACTGAAACCCGCTCAGGACGCCTTGTCCAGCGAGGTCGTTTCCAAGGTCGATCCGGAGTTCCTGACGCAGGCAGATATCGCCCAGGTCTTCCCGGATGGGGCCGCGTGCAGCTTCACCTACACTGAAACGAGCCCGCCCGTGTTCGTGTCTGGAAACGGCACTGCCTTGGTCAAGATCAGCGGTGATCTTGTGCAACTCGATGGCGGGGAAGACAGCTTCGCCGCTGACCCGATCACGATTGATGTGCGCAATACGGAAGATGATGGCCTTCAGGATTTCGTCATCAGCGCGGGCCCTGACTACGAGGCCGGTTTCCGCGGTCAGTACGCCTGCACGAATTGAGGAAGATGATCATGCCAAAAGATACCACGAAAACCGCCGTTCTCTACCGCATGGTCATGCCTGAGCACACATGCCCCTTCGGTCTGAAATCCAAGGACTTGCTTGAGCGCAAAGGCTACGCCGTCGAAGATCATCACCTGAAGACCGAGGACGAGACTGAGGCCTTCAAGCGCGAGCATGACGTCAAGACGACGCCGCAGACCTTCATTGACGGGAAACGGATCGGGGGTCATGACGACCTGCGCATTTTCCTCGGGATCGACCCGCCCAAGGAAGAACAGAGCGACACGACATATCGACCTGTCATCGCGATCTTTTCAGTCTGTGCCCTGCTGGCGCTTGGGCTGGCGTGGCACCAATACGGGACGATCCTGACTTGGCAGAGCTTCCAGTGGTTCATCTCGTTGTCCATGACCGTGCTTGCGATCCAGAAGCTTCAAGACGTTGAGCAGTTCTCGACAATGTTCCTGAACTACGACCTGCTGGCGAAACGTTGGGTGCCCTACGGCAAGATCTACCCCTACGGCGAGGCGCTGGCTGGCATCCTGATGACTGCGGGAGTCCTGACATGGATTTCCGCACCCGTCGCCCTTTTCATCGGGACCATTGGGGCGGTCAGCGTGTTCAAGGCGGTTTACATCGACAAGCGCGGATTGAAATGTGCCTGCGTCGGCGGGAACTCCAACGTGCCGCTCGGGTTCATTTCCTTGACCGAGAACCTGATGATGATCGTGATGGGGCTCTGGATGGGCCTGCGCGCCCTCGGGGGCTGAGGTGAGAAACGGGGGCGTTGTCGTGACGCCCCCGGTGCCTTTCTGGGTTAGCCGACGTGCTCAGGTGCGACTGTGGACGTGAAGGTCGCGGTGACCAGCAGGATCACGAGGAAGGCCGCTACCTCCCATCGGATCGACGCCCTCAGCGGGCCGGCGTTTCCGGTCTCGGCCAGGGCAGGGGTCAGCCGAAGCTTGTTCAGCCCGGCGAGGCCGAGAAGCAGGGCCACGACTGCCAGTTTCAGCATCAGGAACTGCCCCCAGGGTTGGGTCAGGACCGCGATGGGATCGCCCGCCAGGATCACCAGGATGACGACGCCCGCCACGACAAGTAGCCCGACCATGACAAGCGCTGCCTGACCGAACCGTTCGACAGTACGCCAGGCTGCCTCGTTGCCGCGCCGCGCCATGTCATAGAGCGGATAGAAGCCCCCGATCCAGAAGCTCGCAGCCAGGATGTGGATGACGAAAAGCGTTGCAAGCGCCAGCCTCGGATCTTCGGTCGCGTGACCACGCAGCGCGAAACTGATGGCAACAAGAATGACGCCAAGGACCGCCACAGGTCGTGTCCAACCGCGATTGAGCGCGATGGTCGCGATGCCGAGAAGGCCAAGAATGTCGGCCTCCACCGACAGGCCGAGCGGGCTGAAGAGCGCGACCTGAAGCATCATCGGATCAAGCGCGCCGCCGAAGCCCCCGTAGAAGAAAGCCGCCCGCAGCGGAATGTTCAGCGCGCTGAAGACAATGCCGACGAAGGCTGACCATGCTGCAAGTCGCCTGAGGCGACGGCTTGCAGGGGCATCCAGCTCCGTCAGGAGCCAGAGGTTGATCACGGAGCCCGCCGCAAGCAGGACACTGACATACATCCCCGCCTTGACGAGGATCGAGGCGATCTGCACCGGTTCCAGTGCGGCAAGAACTCCGCCCATGATCAGTTAGCGACCTTGAACGCGAAGCTGCCGTTCATCGGGTGGCCGTCCGGCGACATGCCGCGCCAGTCGATCTTGTAGCTGCCCGGTGCGAGCTTCGGCAGCTTGCCTTCCCAGGTCTTCACGGCCTGGTTCGCGGCAGGACCGTTGATCTTGTAGGTCTTGCCATCAGGTGCGGCCATCGTGACGGTGGTGATCTGCATGGGATCGGTGAACATCAGGTGCATGACCTTGGTGTCCGCGCCGACCGTCTGGCCGTTGCCCGGCATGGTCATCATGCCCTTGCCGTGGGCCAATGCAGCGCCTGCGCTCAGGGCCATACCGACCGACAGTGCGGCGGACGTCAGGATAGTACGAAGTTTCATTGGGGTGCTCCCTTGGTTGGTTCAGGTTGAAAAGGCTGCGCCCTCTCCGCGGCTTCGAAGTAGCCGAGAGGGCGCAGAAAAATCAGAACATGAAGTTGATGCCGACGACGCCGGTCAGCTCGTCGACTTCATGGCCATGATCGCGGAGAATGTCGGCTGTTCCGCCGAAGGCGCGTTCGTAGTTCACGCCGACATAGGGCGACACGCTGCGGCCGATCAGGTCGTAGCTCAGTCGCAGTCCCAGCTCGACAGAGCCGCCGCCCGCCGCGATTTCGCGCGCGGGATCATCCGCCAGCGGCAGGCTGACTTCGAGAGACGGCGTCAGGATCAGCCGGTTGGTCAGCAGGCCTTCGTACTCCACCTCCGCCCCGATGTAGGGGTATTCGGAAACGTAGAGCGCCGCCTCGACCTCGAACCACTGTGGCGCGAGGCCGGTGACGCCGAAAGCGCCATAGTAGCGCTCGGGCGCGCCGTCCGGCGTGGAGGCGGCGATCCCGATGAAGCCATCGAAGAAATCGGTGATCGGCTTCTGGAGGCGGATCTGGTTGTCCATCTCTTCGAAATCGCCACCTTCGATCTTCGCGCCTTCGCTCTTCCAGACGAGCCGCAGCTCGTCATTGCCCGTCCAGGCCTCGAACCCCCAGGCAAAGGAGTTCTCTTCATCGCCCATCCGGTATTCGAGCTTGTCGGTCCGCACGCCCCAGACTGTCGGGGAAACGCCCACCTCGGCCATCGCGACTGAGGTAAAAGTCAGCGCAAGCGGAAGCCCGAGGGCCGTTCCAAGCAGCAGTTTTTTCATGTGATTGGTTTCCTTGGAATACGCGCCCATCAGGACGGGCCGCCTTCGACGATGACCTTGCGGAACATGCCGCCGGCCATGTGGTAGGAGAGGTGGCAATGGAAGGCCCACTGGCCGGGGGCATCGACTTCGGTCTCGGTGTAGAGCGTCGTTCCGGGTGCGACGCTGACCGTGTGCTTCACGGGGTCGTATGCCCCTTTTCCGGTGTCGATGATCGACCACATCCCGTGCAGATGCATCGGATGCGCCATCATGGTTTCGTTGACGAACTTGAACCGGACCCGCTCGCCGTATTTCAGGCGGATCGGGTCGGCGTCTTCGTATTTCACGCCGTCGATGGACCAGATGTAGCGTTCCATGTTGCCGGTAAGGCGGATCTCGATCTCGCGGGTGGCGGGGCGATCACGGTAGAGCGGCTTGCGCGCCGTGAGGTCTTCGTAGCCAAGGAACTTGCCGCCATTGGCCGCCGTCGGGATCAGCCCGCTGCCCGGCGCGTAGAAGGCAGCGCCCGGTGCGCCTTCAGAAGGAACGACGGGCATGCCAGCGGACATGTCCATGCCGCCCATATCCATCCCGGAATGGTCCATGCCCGACATGTCGAAGCCGCTCATATCATGGCCGGAGTGGTCCATACCGGACATGTCGAATCCGCTCATGTCCATCCCAGACATGTCCATACCGCCCATGTCCATTCCCGAATGATCCATTCCGGACATCATGCCCCCCATGTCGGCCATGGTCAGCAGCGGCTGAGGTCGCATTTTGTAGTAGGGTCCGACCATGCCTTCGGACGGCGCCAGCGTGCCCCGCACCATCGCGGTGCGGCCCGCACTTTCGCCGATGATCGAATAGGCCTTGGCCTCGCGCGGCTGGACGATCACGTCATAGGTTTCAGCCACGGCGATGCGCAGCTCATCCACCACGACCGGCTTCACGTCATTGCCGTCGGCCTGCACTACCGTCATTTTCAGACCGGGCACGCGTACGTCGAAATAGGTCGTCGCCGAGGAGTTAATCAGGCGCAGGCGCACCTTTTCGCCGGGCTTGAAGATGCCGGTCCAGTTCTGCTGGGTGCTGGCTCCGTTGATCAGCGGTGTGAAGCCCTGAACATCCTCGATGTCCGTGGGCATCATACGCATGGCGCCCCACATCTTCCGATCTTGAAGGGCGGCTTTCAAACCTTCGGCACCTGCGTCCTCGATCAGGTCCTGCGCCGTGCGTTGCGCGCGGTTGTAGTAGTCTGCCGAAGCTTTCAGGTTGCGGAAGATCCGCGATCCGCTGTGCGGATGCTTGTCCGTGAACTGCACCACGTAGTCGCGGTTCGTCGGCACGGCCTCGCCGCCTTTTGGGGCGATCACGATGGCGCCATAGGCGCCGTCGGGCTCCTGGAAACCCGAATGGCTGTGGAACCAGTAGGTGCCTGCCTGTTCGATCGGAAAGCGGTAGGTAAAGGTTTCGCCCGGCTTGATGCCGTTAAAACTGATGCCCGGCACGCCGTCCTGCTGGAACGGCAGGATCAGGCCATGCCAGTGGATCGACGTGCTTTCGCGCAGATTGTTCTTCACGCGGATGACGACGTCTTCGCCTTCCTGGAAGTGCAGGATGGTCGGGGTCTGGCTGCCATTGTAGCCGATGCCGTTCTTCTTGAAGGTTCCGGTGTCGATCCGGACCTTGTCGACGGTGATGTCATAGGTGCCAGCCTGCGCGGGCAGGCCGAGGGCAAGCCCCAGCACTACGGCGAGAGGCCGCAGGAAGTTCGTGTGTTTCATGTGTTTTCCGTGAGCGCGGACCAAAAGGATGGCCCCGCAAAGAGGAGATCACTGCCGAGCAGTGAAGGGAGGGAGAAGGATCAGATGCGGCGGGGGATTGCCCCCGTGGAGGGCGCAAATGATCGGATTGCGGGACGTCGCCGCTCAGGCAACGCCGCAATCAACGCCGGACAGGCGTGCTCAGGCCAGAGGGGGCCGAAGGAAGGAAAGAAGAACGGACTGCAGAGCCATGCTCGGTTCGGCTGGATTCAGGTCCGTGATCCGGAAATCTTTGTGCAGGTCGACAGCAGACGTATTTCCAGACTGATCTGTGCAAGCAACGCTGGCACAATGAAGCAGTCCCATTGGCTTGGGCTGCTGCTCAGTCTCGAAGGCAGTGTCGACCACCTGATCCTGAAGAACGGATATTTCGTCACTATGCACATGCTGAGCCGCAGGCTCTGCACAATGTTCGGCCATCGGCATCACATGCGCAAATGCACTCGTCACAACGAGCTGCAATGCAACAAGAATGATGAAGATCCTACCGAGCACACAGTTTCCTTTCGTCCATCGACGATAAACACTTCCCGGCGGTCGGTCGTCAAGTAGAAAGAAGCCCTCCAGTTGCTGGAAGCTAACGACTATGTGAAGTCGATACTTCGCTCTATCTAGAGCGGTTACCCTTGGTTTGATCCAATATCTTGCGCTCAGGAACAACTCTCGCCTCTTTGGTGGTCGCTCCGTGTACTTGGGCCTCCTGCTCCTTGGTCACGTTGGCGAGCTTTTGGATTGGGATCTGCCTTCCGGCCTTCATCCCTTGGGATAGCAGCTTGGCGGCATGGTCGCGGGCGGTCTCGCGGTCCTTTTTAGAGACACCTTCAGCCCGAAGCCGTGCGTCCATGTGGGCCAGAACGCTGGCTGGGCCTTTGGCGGCGTGGTCGCCCGGTTCATAGCGCTTGATCCGGTCTTCTAGCCGATCGGATTTGGTGTCCTGCTCGCGCTGCTTGTCGGCCATAGGTGTTTCCTCAGTGGTTGCCTTCGCCGCAGATTTTCCCTGTGACGCCCGTTGCGGCTGTGCTTCGCGCTCGATGTCCTTGGCGTCCCAGAGGCGGCGGTGTCCCTGGCGTTCGACTTCCTCTCCCGTCTTCTGATCCTTGGTCTTATAGGTCACGGGCTCGACGCCGAGAGAGAAGAAGGTCGCGCGGTCGCCGAGCTTCAGGTCATGCTTTTCGAGCGCGGCGGGCAGGGTGACGCTCCAGATATGCTCTTCCTTGCCTGCTTTGTTGGTCAGGGCGATGAAGGGCACGGGGTCAGCGCCTTCGCGGTTGCGATAGGGGGCGGTGCCGATGTCGGTGATCTTGCCGGAGATGCCGTCAGAGTAGCTTTGGCGCGGCGCGGCCTGCTGGTCTTCGCGGTCGGGCGTCTTGGCATTTCCGGAAAGGGAGGCACGGTCTGTCCGCTCAATGGCACGTTCGCCGATCATCTGGGACCGGCGGGTTGCTTCCTCTTGGTCCTTCTCCGTCGGGCGATAGCCCTGAACCTTCAGGCCCTGGGCGGTACCTTCGACCCACATCTCGCGCCGGAACTCCTCTGGCCCTTTCGCCTTGAGGCTCTGCCAGCCGCGATGCGAGGCCAGCTCGATCATGTCCATTGCAGTCCCGCGATCCGCGTTTCGGGTGCTGAGCTGGTCGCCCTTGTCGACGATCGCAGGCCGGGCGTCATCATAGGAACGGTAGAGGTCCTGCTGACCCTTCGCCTTCGTGACAAGAAACCTGTCGTGGTAGCTGATGGGCAGGTCAAAGCGGTCCAGATCCGGTTTGGTCTTTTGTCTCTCGCTTGGCGAGATCGAGCCTTGGTCTTTGGGCTGCTTTTCCGGGCTGGCCTTCTCCGCGGCCCGTTCATGATAGCCGGTCCAGAAGTCCATGTTGGTCTGCGTCATGCGGGAAGGGGCCGCGCCATCGCGGTTGAGGTCCGTGAGAACCTTGCGGACGCTATCGAGCGTGGGAACGGACTTCTGGATGTCCGTGCCGATGGTGACCGTGTGGGCGACGGTGCGCGCGCCCTTGTCCGTGGCCTCGATCACGCGGGGATGCTGGCTGGCGTCAGCATCCGCGAAGGCACGCCCTGCGTCGGTGGCTGAGGTGAAGCGCTCTTCCTTGTCGTTGTGCGCGTAGGAGAGCGTGAAGCTCGTACTCTTGTCCGTCTCAGGCATTCCGTTTCCTTTCGGCTTTCGCGGGGGCGACGTCACAGCCGAGGGCGGCGAGGATGTCCGCCGCGCCCTTGCGTGTTCCGACCTGTCCGGCCTTGTTCAGCTCCTTGATTTTCGCCTGTGCCTTCTGCCCGCTCAGGGCCAGCCGGTCGAAGGAGATGCCTTCGGGGTTGGCGATCTCATCGTCGGTCATCGGCACTTCGGCAGGTTCGCCATCGGCGACGTTCGCGGCCTGGAAGGCTTTAAGACCGGCCAGCTTGTCGAAGTTGGACTGAAGGACGGAGACGCTCACGCGTAGCATCGCGTTCTCGTCTCTCAGGGAGGCCACGGCGTCCGCCAGGGCGTGGCGGTCGATCCTGGGGACCACGGGTGGCGGCACCTTGGAGCGTTCAAGCAGTGCCGCTTCGGCATAGAACCTGATCTTCTTCGCCCGGATCGGTGGGTGTCCGGCGACGAAGACCAGGGCTTCGCTCTGGTCCATTTGCAGCAGTTCCTGCGGCAGCATGAGGGAGCGTTTCTGTTCGCTGTGGCTGACGGTCGTGCCCTTGCGGTTGGCAAGGTATTTGGACTTGGACTCGCTGCGGGCTTCCACGCCATGCGTGCCGAGCCGTTCCGAGAGGTTACGCGCCTCTTTCACCCCCTTCGGGGTGAAGACGATGCTGACGCCGGAATTGTCTATATAGGCATCGGCGCCGTCCTGGCCGTAGATGTCGGCCAGCTGGGCCGGGGTCTGGACGATGGTCAGCACCTTCATGCCGTAGCCCGCGAAATAGCCAATGCCGCGCTTGAAGGCCGGAAGCTCCCCGACCGAGGCGAACTCGTCCATGCAGAGCAGGATCTTGTGTTTCAGGGCCGGATTATGCTCGGGCAGTTCCTGCATGTTCGCATCGACGCAGGACTGGAAGAAGAGGTTCATCAGCGGCCCGAGGCGACCGAGGTTGTTGGGCGTGATGCCGACATAGATCGTCATCCGCTTGCGGCGCAGATCGGCGAAGGCGAAATCCGAGGCGGCGGTCGCGCGGTCGAGCATCGGGTTGGCGAAGAGGCCGAGGTTGGCGGTGATCGTGGATTTCACGCTCTCGAAGGTGTTTTCACTCTTCGAGAGGAAGTCGTTGAGGGTCGAGACGGTCTGAAGCGACAGCGGACGCCCAGAGGCCTTTCTGTCTTCGATCCGCTTCTGAAAGGTCTGGACGAAGTCCGGGGTCAGGGTGAGCTGGCGGTAGATTTCCCCCAGGGTGAAGGGCCGTTCCGGCGTTTCGGCCAGATAGCCGCCGACGCCGACAAAGGCCGTCTGTGCGGCCCGGTCGAAGAACGGGTCTTTCGAGGCCACAGGAATGAACAGATCGGCCAGCCGCTGAAGATCCTCGATCTGGTAATCCGTACCGCGCCGGACCGTCGAGAGGGGGTTCCAGCGATGCGTGCGACCATCCGGATCGAGGGGGTCGAACAGGAAGACCTCCTGACCGCCCGCCTTGCGGAAGCCTGCGGTCAGGGTCCAGTTCTCCTTCTTGATGTCCAGGACCACGGCAGAGTCCGGCCAGTTGAGGAGGTTCGGGATCACCACGCCGACGCCCTTGCCGGAGCGGGTCGGGGCATAGAGCAGGACGTGTTCGTCGCCGCCATACATCAGCAGGTTTTGGGGCGTCAGATGTCCGGCTTTCTGGATCTTGACCGCGCCGCCTTGCTCGACTGCGCGGCCCCATTTGTCGACCCGCTTACCATAGTGTCGGGAGGGCAGGGAGCCGGTGAAGCCCGCAATGAGGCCTGCCTTCGATCTCATGCCCGCCTGCCGGATATCGCGGGCGCGTGCAAACTCGGCGCGGCCATGCACGTCCGGTTTCGGCTGCGCTTTCAGGATGGCGGCGGCGATGACGATGGTCGGCAGCAGCCCGGCATAGCCGGAGAGCTTGATCCATTTGACTGTCTCGGGATCAGTGTATCCGGCCAGTGCAGCCTGCGGCCAAAGCAACAGGTCGCGGGGCAGGTGGAGCGGGACCTCCAGCCCCCACTGCATGACATAGGCGGCGGTGACCAGCCCCCCGGCCACGGCAAAGACCACCGCGGCCGAGATGGCGGCAGCCCGTGCGGGGGTGCCAAGGCGATGCCAGTTCTGGACGATCATGTGGCAGTCCCCAGCTTTCTGCGGGGATCGAAATAGACCTCGGTGACTCTGCGCCCGGCGGCGGTCTTTTTGATCTGCACGACCACGTCGACCATCTGGGTGAGCATGTCCTTGATCTCGTCGCGCTTGAGATCGCGCCCCGCCTCGCTCTCCTTTACCAGAAGGGCCAGCTGCTCGAAGGCGAGCGTGGCGGAGTCGGCGTGTATGGTGGTGATCGACCCGCCATGCCCGGTATTGACGTTGCGCAGGTAGTAGAAGGCCGAGGCGTCGCGAAGCTCCTGCAGGAAGATGCGGTCGGGCCGCATCCGGAGCGCGCTTTCCAGCAGGTCGCGCGCCGTGACCCTGGCCTCGCCCTGACCACCCTTGGAATAGATCATCCGCACCACGTTGGGCTGCGGAAGCTCCAGCTCGACGGTGTCCTCGATGGTGATCAGCCGTTCATCTGTCGGGATCAGCGGAATCAGCGCCTTCGAGAAAGTTGTCTTGCCCGAGCCGGTGGAGCCCGAAACCAGGATGTTCTTCTTCGCCAGCACGGCGGCGTTCAGGAAGGTCTTCCAGTCGCCGTTGCGGTGATGGTCGAGGAGGGCTTCATCCTCGCCAGACAAGGCAGAGGGGGCGTTGGTGACGGCTTCGAACATGCCCTGACCCAGAAGCTCGTCAAGCGTGAAGGTCCGCTGTGCAGGTTTGCGGATGGTGATGCTGACCGTGCCCGCCGGGACGGCAGGCGGCAGCACGATCTGGATGCGCTCGCCCTGTGGCAGGGAGCCAGACAGGAGCGGCGTCGTCTCGTTGACCTTCTGTCGGGAGAAGGTGCCCACGGTCGCGACGAGGCCAGTCAGGAAGGCATAGGTCAGCTCGGGCAGTTCGACGCGCTCCCATGTCCCTTGGGTATATTCGACGAAGACCTCGCCGGGGCGGTTGATGCAGATTTCCAGAACGTCATGGCGTTCAAGGAAGGGCGACAGCGGGGCCATGTGAGAGGCCAGAGCCGGGGGCATGGGCCTGGCTTGCGGCAGGATGGGCCTCTCCATCATTTCAGCCGGTAGACGCCGGAGAAATCGAGATCGCGCGCCACCATGACCGAGACCTCTTCGCCCTGGTTCTTCCGCAGGATCACGGGCACGTCGATGGTGTTTTCCAGCTCCGTCTGGGCGAGGCTGCGCGCCGCCGCGCGGGAGTTTTCATAGGAGTCATCATCGCCGTCGCCGGAGGTGGTGGCGACGATCAGGGCATCGTCGATGATCGACAGCATCATCGTGCCGCCGAAGCGGGTCCAGAACTGGGTGTCGATATCGCCATCGAAGCCGGTACGACCAAGGGCATCGGCACCGGGCGAGCCGAGGTTCACGATCACGCCGTTCGGTGTTTCGGCTCGGGTCCAGATGACGAAGAGGCGTTTGCGGCCTCGCTGCATCCCGCCCTTGTACTCGCCGACGATACGGGTGCCGCGATCCAGCAGGATCACCGCGCCCGTGGTCGAATAGACATCGTCGGTCACGGTGCAGCGGACCATGCCGGGGGCCGTCGAGTCCATCGCCGTATCGAGTGAACAGGGGATCGTCGTGCCCTGCGTCACGGTCAGGTTCGGATGGGCGAGGACGGTGGCTTTTTCCGATTGCCGGTCGCTGGTGACAAGCTCAGCCGCCAGTCCCGTCAGCTTGCCGCCCGCGCCCTCGGCCGAGCCGCCGAAGAGATTGGCCCCGGCATCGGTGCCTGTCTGGGCCGCCGATCCGGCAAGGCCCGTCAGGTTGCCCTGATAGGCCATGACAGGCGCACGTTTTGAGGACTCGTAAAGCTGTTCGGCCTCGCTCGGTTCCGCCGGAGCCAGTTGTTCTTCCCGGCGCACGCGCTCGATCGGGCCGACCGGCGCTTCGGGTTTGGGGTCAGTCTCCTCCGGTTGGGTCTGCTGTTGCTCTTGGGGCAGTTCCGCAGGCTCGAAGTTCTGCCCGGGTCGGATTGTGGTCTGCTGGCGCTCGGTTTCTTCGGGCGGTGCAGGCTCTTCGTCGGAAGGCCATTGGAGGAAGGCCATCGTGCCGAGAAAGACGAGGCCAGCGGCCACGAGGAATTTCTTGTTCTTCTCGTTCAGCCCGGCGGATTTCGCGCTGGTGATCGAGGAGATGCCGCGCTCGCCCTCTATGCCGTTTTCCATTGGTTCGGGTGCACCGTCCTGCGGCGCTTGCTCTTCAGTCGTCATGATCACTGTCCGATGATTTCGCGCTGCACGGAGCGGCTGGTGGTGCCGGTGCCGGTGTAGCCACCAGACGAAGATCCCAGCCCCATGTTGTAGATTGCGGTGACCTGGTGCCCGAGGCGCAGGCGCATTTCGGGGGCCACGTCATGCACGATGATCTGGTTCTTGCGGACCGTGGTGTTCGCCATGCGCTCGGTGCCGGTGCTGTCCACGAAAAAGACCGAGGGCATCCGGTTCATCCGCGAGAAGGTCAGAACCGTCATTTCCCCGTTGTCGTAGGCCTGCGATGGCTGAAGGTCATGCGACCCGGCGACCAGATAGCGCCAGTTCTTCGAGCCGGAGGTTGCCACGGATTCCGCGAGCCTTGCCTTTGCGGCCTCTTCCTGCGCCCGCGCTTTCTGGTCTGCGGCCTCAGTTCGGCGGCGGTTGGCCTCGTCGGTCGGGTAGGCGAACCTGATCTGAAAGTAGACATCCTTGGAGTTGTTGGTGATCGCGCCGTCCCGGACGATCAGCTCGAAGGAGTAGGTTCGGGTGGTGCCATCCTCGCGCATGGTCGCGATCTGAAGGTTGGTCGGCGGGTTGGCCTCGCGCGGCTTGAGGTAGAGGATATTGCCGCGCGGCACGATCTCCCAGGCGACGGTGTCACCACTGCCCACGTCGATGATTTCCTCGGTCTGGGCGAAGACGACCTGCACGGAGGTTCGCAAGGTGCCAACGACACGGACCACGTCCCATTCGTTGTAGCTGACGGAGCGGACGCGGCTGTCGGAGCGCGACGGGTTCGGGATGTCGAGCGCCAAGGCAGGCGCAGCGGCGCTGAGCGCCAGACAGGCGATGAGGGCTGTACGCAGGATCATTCCGTCACCTCCGGGTCGGCCCGATAGGTGCTGACGATGAAGCCCAGAGGGTTGATCGTACGATCTTCGGTGCTGATCTCCGCATCGGCGTCGAAATCAAAGCCGATGGTCGAGACCCAGAGGCTTTGCGTCGTCAGGTTTTCCCGCTCGTTGGTCTCGGTCTTGTAGAACCGGATCTGTGCCAGCCCGTCATTCAGGAAGGAGATCGAGCGGATCTTGATCTCGGCCTTGGTGTCGGTGCCATAGGCGTATTGCGGGCTCTTGGGGTTGGAGCCGTTGTAATAGGTCGAGAAGCGCGCCTGTTCCTCGGGCGAGGACATCAGCGTCACCTCGTGGAAGATCGCCTCCCGTTCGGCATAGGTGTAGCCCTCGCGTTCACGGACATAGCGGGCGAGGAAATAGCGGGTGACGGCCTCGTCATAGGTGGTTTCGCCGTCGCTCAGCCGGGTCATGACCTCGGGCACACCGCTGGCCTGATCGACCCGGATGACGAAGGGCACCACTTCCTTGAGCGGGGCCATAAAACCGACAGCGGCCACGCTGGTAAGCGCCATGACGCTGGCGGCCCCGGCGATGATCCAGGCTGTCCGCTTGGAGCGTTCGGCGGCGAGGCGGCTGTCATAGTCGAAGCTGCGGGCCTCCTTCAGATAGGCGGCAAGGTCCTTGTCCTGCGATACCGTCATACGTCTTGCCCCTCCCGCGTGTCCGCGATCTGGGGCGTGACGCCGATTTCCTTCTGCTTTTCGAGGACGGCGGTCTGATAGTCCCATTTGGTCGGGTTCAGGGGTCGGACGACCGAGCCTTTCACATCCGGCAGCGGCGTCGTCGTGGCGCAGGCCGAAATGCTGAGGACGGCCATCAGGAGGACAAGTTTCTTCATCGCGTAACCTTGGAGTCTAATCGTGGAAGAGGTGGATTTGTCCGCCTCAGCTCTGTCGTGTCGCGGAGCCGCCGGAAGGGGGCGTGCTGCCTCCCTGCCGGGGTGCCGCATTTCCCAGAAGCTTTCGCTCCACGAAGCGCTGCGCTGCGCCGGTCGAGGCACCGGCCCCGGCGCTCAGCGCCGCCGCGATGGAGGGAAGCAGGAAGAAGAAGATCGTGCCGCAGGCCATTGCGACGAGGAATGCAGAGACTGCCGCCGCGCCGTCCTCGATGCTGAAGCTCGAATAGACGTCGCCGATGAAGGAGGTCACCACCAGCATGAGGACGATGACCAGAAGCTTCAGCAGGGCGAAATTCAGGGCCTGACCCAGCCAGGCGAAGAACCAGCCGCGCGTGACATCGAAGAGGGCGAAGGCGACGAAGAGCGGGCCGATCGCCGCCATGAGCGCCAGCCCGAAATGGACAAGAAGGCTGATCACGAAGGCAATCGCGGCAAAGGGCACGGCGGCGATGATCACGACGATCGACAGGACATAGCCATAGATCGAGCCAGCGATACCCGAGCCGTACTGATCCTGCACCTCGGCACTGATCCGGCCCGCCATCGCCATGACGGGATCGGAGGGCAGGTCGGTCGAGCCGCCGGTCAGCGTTTCCACGAAGTCGGGGATGCCGTTGAGGATCGTGTCCCCGACCCAGGACGAGTAATCGCCGGCGCTGGACACGAGGGTCCAGATGATCGCCAGCTTCACGCCGCGCAGGGTGAAATCCATCAGCGGTTCGTGGATGGAGCCACGGATGATCACCCAGCCATAGAGAACCAGGTAGATCGTCAGGGCCGCCGTCAGCGGTGCAGTCAGCTCGGAAGAGATGGTGCTGCTGATGTCGTTCATCTTGTCGGTGAGACTGTCAGCAAAATTGTCGTAGAGCGCTTGCAGCATGGGACGGCCCTTTCCGGGTGGCGGCGATGATCAGTTGAAGGACGGGTCTCCGAAGAGACGGTCCGAACCTTCACGGTCCTTCTGCGTCTGGGTTTTCTGGGCAGCCTTGCGGGCGTTCACGCAATTGGCGTCATCCATCGCGCGGTCGGACAGCTCGCAGCTTTCCAGCATCGCTGCCCGTTCGGCGGGATTGGCGGTGAAGTAATCGACCGTGTGGTTCTCGGCCTCTTCCTTGCAGCCCGCGAGAAACGCTGAAGCCGCAAGGGTGATGATCAGGGGAAGGGGCAGGTGCATGGTGTCTCCTCAGAAGCTGTCGTCGCCGTAGATGCTGGTGAAGGCCGCGCTTTCCTTGGCACGGCGCTGTGCGGCGACTTCGGTCTGACGCTGCTCTTCGACCTTTGCTTGGGCTTGCTGGAGCATGGCGAGACCCTGAATGCGGTTGGTGTCGTTCTGGAGCATGGCCTGTTCCACCGCGATCCGGGCGTTCAGCGCGTGCACCTCCTTCTGGGTGGAGACGGTGCCGATCTTGCTGCGCAGTTGCTCAAGCCCCGCCAGCCGGTCATCGGACAGCGACACGATCCTATCCCCGACGGCGGTATCACGGGCCGATTGGTTGCGGATGCGGTCCAGCTCGCTCTGGTAGAAATCATCGGCGTCGATATTGGTCCCATCCAGCGCGGAGAAGTCGGCTGCGTCCTGCGCCTTGCCCGCCAGATCGCCCAAGTCATCGAGGTCAATGTCGAAGTCGCTGGCGATCTGCATGGCATCCGGCCCGAGAAGCTCGCGGACATCGGGCGAATTCAGAGCGCTGACGATGGAATCCATGTCCGTCAGGCCGTTGATCGAAGCATAGAGCGCCTTGGCCTGTTCCAACTCTTCGACCATCTGGGCGATTTCCTTGACGAACTCGGCCTTGGCGTTGGCGATGGCCGCGGTGTCTACCACCGGCACGCCTTGGGCATGGGCCGTGGTCGAGAGGGACAGCGCCAGCGCAGCGGCGGGCATGGAGAGCCTTGTCATCTTAGGTCCTTCCTTTTCTGCAACAGGCGGGGGAGCCAGTCTTTCGGGGCAGGGTGGTCCTGCATCAGCGCGTGCATGATGGCGTTGGTGGCGGTGCGGCCCGACAGGACGGTCAGCACGTCATCGAGGCCCGACAGGTCGAGGTCACAGACCACCGAGTTCTGCGCCTGCTTGATCAGGAAATGGCCGAGGGGCAGCTCGTCGCGGACGATCTGGAACTCGCGTTCGGACAGGCCGAACTCGTCGACCAGATCCTTGCGGCTGGCGCGATCGGAGCCGAAGAAGATCTGGCTGGCGCATTGCTCGATGATCGTGCGGGCAATGGGGCTGTTCACCACGTCGGAGGCCGACTGCGTCCCGGCCACGATGATGCCGTTCTGCTTGCGGATGACCTTCAGCTTGTTCTTCACGAAGTCCGAGAAATAGGGGTCGGACAGAGCCTTCCAGAACTCGTCGATGAAGATCGCGATGCGCTGGCCGGTGATCAGGTTTTCGACCCGGCGCATGAGATACATCATGATCGGGTTGCGGATTTCCGGATCGTCGAGGAAGGCCGTGATGTCGAAGCCCACCAGGTCGGCATCGAAGGCGATGGTGTCTTCGGAATTGTCGAAGACCCAGCCGAGCCGTTCGTTGCTGAGCCAGCGATCCAGCCGGTTGCCGATGTCTTCCGCGCCGCCGCCGAACCCCAGCAACTCGCGCAGGGCGGAGACGGTGCGGCCAGTGCGCGGCAGGTTGGACAGGCCCGCGACGGCCATCTCGATCCGCCGGATGTCCTCTGCCGAGAAGGTGGCGCGCTCGCCGCCAAGCATGGATTTGACCAGCTCGACCATGAAGGCCTGGCCGTCCGCATCAAGGTCGATTGCCATGAACGGCGCGCAGCCGGTCGGGCGACCGGATTGGAAATCGAGATAGGAGCCGCCCGAGGCGCGAACGAAAATCTCGGCCCCGTAGTCCTTGTCGAAGAGCACACGCTTGGCCCCGAATTTTTCCAGCTGAGAGAGCAGGAAGGTCTGCACCACCGTCTTGCCGGAGCCGGAGGGGCCGCAGATGAAGGTGTGGCCCAAATCGCCGACATGGAAGTTGAAGTAGAAGGGGCTTCCGGCGCTGGTCTGGAGCTTGCTGACCGCATCGCCCCATTCGTTGCCGTGCCGGTGGCCGGTCGGGTAATTGTGCAGCGGCGACATGGCCGTGTAGTTACGGCTGGTTACCATCGCCACCCGCGCCCGGTGCGCGTGGTTGCCGGGAAGCTGCGCCCAGAATTGCGGCTCAAGCCCCATGTCTTCACGGGCGACGACAGCTCCGGATTCCGACAAGAGGTTATGCGCATCTGCGGCGCGGGCTTTCAGCTCCTTGGCGTCATCGGTCAGGACGGTCAGTGACAGGTTATGTTCGCCCATCACGAACTCGCCCGACATCAGGTCGTCGCGGGCGTCGCGCAGCCCGTCCGCCTGGGACACGGCGGGGTCATTCGCGTTGCGCAGCCGCCCTTCCTTGAGGGTCATCTGGCGCATGGCCTCGTTCTTCGCCGTGCAGCGGAAGGACTGGGTCAGGACGAAGCGGAAGGGGGCCGTCAGCAAGTTGTCGAACATGTTTGGGCGGGTGCGGGCGTGGTATTCCTTGATGCCGAACATCGCGCCATAGGTGCTGGCGGCGGCATGGCGGATTTCCAGCGCCTCCCGCCCGAAGATCACCCGGTCGGTGTAGATCGCGTTGCCGATGGTTCCGTTCACAAGCGGGACTGGCTCATACCGGCCAGAGATCAATTGCTTGAGAACACTGGCAGGCTCAGAGATCAGCAGGTCGCGGTGGTCCCGGATGATCGAGAGCTTCCGAGGCCGGAAGCGGCTGAGGCTGCGGGTCAGCTGCGTGGTCTTGTCGTCGAGGTCGTCCAGAAGATCCTGGTCCACCTCGATCTGGCTGGTGCGGGCACGACGGACGCCCTTTGCCAGCCGACCACCGGGCAGGCTGCGGGGCTGCATGTAGACCGTCAGATACAGATCGTTCCGGAACAGGCGCTTGGCCTCGATGCGGCTGCGATAGCTTTCGTCGATCCAGCGGGCGAGGTCGGTGACAAAGGTGCCAGACGGATAGTCGTCATCGGTGGCCCGGACCACATGGACATAGGCCATGACGGTGTCGTCGGCGATGTTGCGCAGGGCATGGCTGAGCTGGTTGTGCAGCGTGTTGATGAGCTGGGTATCTGCCGTGCGGAAAGAGACGCCCTCAAGCTTCAGCATCTGGAAGGCCCCCCGGTTGCGCGTGATGATCGTGTGCGCGTCCGAGTGGCGGATGAAGGAAAGGTAGCGGTCTGCCGTGTTCTCCGTCTTGATCTTGTCCAGCAGGCCCATCAGTCGATCTCCTCGATCTTGTAGAGGCGGCGGAGACGCAGGGGGGATGTCGATGATCCCCCCCAGAGGCTCCGGTTCCGGCACCGGGCATTTGTGTCCAGCCAGCGAAACAGGATTTGGAAAGCGTTCTGATCGCGCTCGACGATCAGGCGAGAGACGCCAAGCAGGGGGAGCGCAATGGGCAGGTAGAAGATCGAGTCCGCGGCGATCATCGCCAGCCCGCCGATGCCGCAGCACATGGCAAAGGCTTCGACAGGGATGCCGAAGATCATCGCCGGGCGCGTGAGGGCGAGGAACAGCACGTCCTCGTTCATCTTCACCTTTTCCATGCGGTTTCCTCCCTGCCAGTCAGCCGGTGATCATGCTCAGCACCTCGGAGGAGGCGTAGATCAGGACGACGCCGCCAACCGCCCAAGCGGCACGGCGTAGGTCGACGAAGTTGAAGAGCCAGCCCGCGCCGATGAACATGAGCGCGATCAGGGCAATGGGCTGCTTGGCGCTTTCGAACTCGTCGAGGATGTTGTTCAAGAAGTCGGTGAAGCCTGCTGCTGCGGCGGGCTGCGCTGCTGCGGTCAGGACCGCAGCCAGAAACATCGGGGCGCCGATGCTCCGGTGGCGGGTCAGAAAGGTCTTCATGGTTGCGTCCTTCTATTGGAAAACCAAGGCGTTCGATCCGGTGGCCGCGCCGAACACGTCCCATCGTTTCGCGCTGTCCTTGTCGTCGCTCAGGGAGGGTGGCCGCTTTTCTATCGAGGGGGCGGTCACGGACCCCTCTCCCAGCACGCGGGCCACATAGCCGTTGTGGAAACCACGCGTGAAAGAGCCGGTGTTGTAGGAGGAAAGTGCCTGATGCAGGGCCTGCGTCCGGTCCGCTCCGGCATCGCGCGCCCGGTCATAGCCGTCGCGCAGCACGGTTTCCGCAGCCGTCAGGTTGCGGCACGCATCGAACACGGTGGCGGGCGTCAGCCCGAGCCAGGATAGGTTGGCGCTGTTGATCTGTCCGAGGCCCATGTCGATGGACTTGCCTTCTGCGATCAGGCGGGCAGCGATTTGCGCTGCCTCATTGGCGGAGCGCGGCGCATAGGACGCGCGATCCGGGCCGTTCACGCCGATGGCGAACGGGTTGAAGCCACTCTCGGCGGCGACGAGCTTTTCCATGATGGAGGGGGCGACACCGGGCGCGCAGTTTTCGGCGACGGCCCGGAACGCGGTGGCATTCATGGGCTCAGCCTGCGCGAGGCGCGGTGAGCCGACGGTGAATGCGGAAAGGATCGAGAGGGAGAGGAGAGGGCCGCAGAGCGGTCGGAGGATCAGCCAGCGCAGAGCGCCGAGGCGATCACTCGGTGTCTTCGTCTTGTCCAGATTTCGGGGCAGGCACCCAAACGCCTTCGGCGTCAGGGAAGATGCGCATGTGGAAGCTGACCAGCGCATCGGAAGACTTGAAGACGCGGGCTTCGCCAGTCTTCGAGGAAATGACCGGGCTGGCCGCGCCGTTCGACTGAACAGCCCAGAGCTCCCAGTTCCATCCTTTTGGGGTGTGAATCGGGCGGTAGTCGAGCTTGCCACCCTTCTCAAGGAAGTTTTGCACTGCATCAGTCGTAATCACGCGTGGGTTCCACATTGGCTGACACCTGTCGTTGGGAATTTCTGGACAGGTGCTGCGTATCCTTGAATCACGACTTTTTTCAACATTAAAGCCCAAATTTGAAAAAAGCGCCAAACTACATAAAATCGCCTATCCAATGTAGCAGCGCCTATGTAACATACGGCGCATTTGACAAATAGCGCTCCATCTGGAAGTTTGGCGCTATCCTTGTCTTCCTCGGCTATAGGATGATCACCCAGCTGTGACCATCCCGAGAGCGGAGCGCCGGCGGGGACATGCCGAGTTAAGTTCCGAGGGGGCCAGAAGCTTTGTTATACTTTGGACACGCGATGAAGCGCGGTGCCGCGACCGCCCTCACCTGTACGGGCCTACTCTTGGCGGCACCTCCCGCTGCGCAAGCTTACCAAGTAGACTGCGCGATCTTGATCTGTCTGGCGGGAGGCTGGCCCGGAAGCACCGAGTGCAACGAGGCGCGATCTGTCTTCATCAGCAGGATCACGCCCTGGCCGGTGGAGCCGCCTCTGCAGATCTGGAATTGCCCCTTGGGCGTGGGCTACCGTCCACCTGAAGATGAGAGGGCTTTGCCGCTCCTCTATGAGGCGTTCGGCAGGCCTAGACCTTCGGTTCCGCCGCCATTCTCGGCAGCTTTCGATGGGGTGCTTCCCCCGAGGTCGGAGCGGGAGGAGATGCTGTCCCTGATCGCGGATTATGCCGATGACAACGGCGTGGCCGATGTCGACATCAGCGGGGCCGAGTATGACTTCGTCCGCTCCATCCGCGTCTACAACGTCGAGTATGCCCGGCAGCGAGAAAGCGGTGATGGCGACTGTCGCCGAAGCGAAAAGGTCCGCGTCGGCACCTATGGGGTGCAGGGCGACTTCAGCTGGTCCAGCGGTTCGGTGACCTCACTACCGGACGCATTCGAAGGTCTCGCCGGTTGGGGCGAAAGCTGCCCGAACCTCTACCGGAGGGCCGTCTTCATCGATTGGACCGATTACCAGGGGAACTATGGCTACGAGCAGGTGAATTACTGATCACCGCAGGTGCTGGCATCTCCGATGCTGGGTACGCAAAGGGCGCAAGAGTGCGGCTACGAAGGCCATGACGGAGAGGAGCACTAAGGACTTAAGAAATTAAAACCCCCGCGAAGGCGGCAACCTTCCACGGGGGCTGAAGGACTCAGGGCCGGCAAGCCCGTAATCATCCGTAATCATGATTTAGCCTATCAGCTTCCCAACCTTTCAGGCAAGTCAAAACGCACTTGTGCGACCTGTAGACGTTTGCCTTCCGCCGCCTCGCTTCAGACGAACGAGGAGCAAATAGATGCATGTACCCCAATCTTTGCCTATCCCACGGTGCGAGGCCGTCAAACCAACACTTCCGCGGGGCATGGAGCGCGACGGCTTCGTCGCGCTTGTCGATGCGGTTGCGCGCAGCCTTGGCATAGGTGCCGCTGCGATGATGACCTTTCGCACCATGATCGCGTCGACCAGGCCGAGCGCATTCAAGTGCCGCATAGATGAACCCTGCTGTTACCTCAGCCAGAACGAGATCGCGCACAAGCGTGGCGTCACGGCCTGTCGTATCCGGCAACACGAGGCGGCGCTTGTCCGCGCGGGGCTCATCGAGAAGCGGACAATGGCAAATGGGGCGCGGTCCGGCTTCTCCGGTTGCGGCGTCTTCTTCGGCGCGGCGATCGCGCGCGTCGACGAGTTCCTGTCTCTCCGCGACGAGGTCGAGGCAGATCGCAGGGCTCATGCCCGCCTGCGAGGGCAGCGCAGCTCGCACAAACGGCACCTAAAAGGTATCCTGTGCGAGCTGGTCGGGCGTCATGGACTGACAGCAGAGGTCGAGCGCATCCATCAGAATTTCGCAGGGTGGCCGTCAGGCCAGGCGCTTCATCGGATGTCGCTCGAAGAGCTTCAGAACCACGAGGCTGAAGCCGAAGCGCTGACGATTTCCGCGTCTAACTTGCTGCACGAAACGCATGATCGACCGCTCGAAAACGAGCGCTCTTATATACAAGATACAACTCAAGATTCTAACGAAGTACCTTGTAACGACCCTGTCGATAAGCGGAGCGTGGGCAAGCCCACGCGATCCATCTTTTCTGGGCCGCAGCCTGGCGGCCGTGGCCCTTGCTTAGAAAAGCACGATGGGGCGGCCGGCGAGGCGCACAAGTCCAAATTCATTCAGAACCTTGGCTGTGACCGTCTGTATGGCCTTTGTTCCGAAGAGATGAAGATTTGGCTCGATATCGAGCGACATAAGCGGGGCAGGTTGGACCTCCATTCCTTCGTGATCGCCGCCCAGAAACGTCTGCCAGAGCTGGGCATCCATCCATCTGCCTGGGAGGAGGCCGTGTGCCTTCTGGATGAGGATGCAGCGATGCTTTGCGTGCTGATCACCGATGCGAAAGTTGCCGATCCTGAGGTCGACATCCTTTCCGCCGGAGCCTATCTGCGCGGCATGGTGCGGGCGCAGCGGACTGGCTCCCTGAACATCATGGGGAGCCTGATCGGGCTGAATGAGCGGAGCAGAAGGCGCCGATGAAACCATTAATCTTCTCCGCGGCCATGATGGCGGTCCTCGTAGAGCCCGGGACGGCCCAAGAACTGTGTATCGAGCCCATCAGGCCAGAGTCCGCGCACCTTCTAGATGCGGGGTTTTCCGGGGCCGAGGTCCGGGCGGAGTTTCGGCGCTACTTCAGCGAGGTCGAGGACTACCTGAATTGCCTGAACGAAACGTCAGGCCGGATCAGGGATGATGCGAGAGCTGCTGCCTATGACTACCAGCATGTGCTGGAAACGACGGAACCTAGACGAGCCTATCAGGAAGCTGATGGATTTTCGCCCCCAAGTATCGAGATGAAAGACACTGGAGAGCTGTACTTGGATTACCGCCCGGGTACACCGTGACGGCAGGCAAGGCGTACTCAGGGGGCCTAGCTGATTTGTCCGAAAGGGGATCGGTGAGCGGACATGGGGCGAGAGAGTTGAGAACGGTATGGAAACCACACTCCATCATATCTCGTATAGATGGTACGATTTGATTCGCATATGCCACCCCTTATCCGTACACTCTCGGCATGACCGCGATCAAAATTGGCTATGCCCGCTGCTCCACCGATCGTCAGGATCTGACGGCGCAGCGTGCTGCCCTTGCAGAGCTTGGGGTCACCGAAGACCGCATCTACACAGATCACGGTCTGACCGGCACGAACCGCGACCGGCCCGGTCTCGCCCAGGCCCTCGCCGCCGTGCGCGCAGGCGACGTGTTTGTCGTGCCGAAGCTTGACCGCCTCGCGCGCTCGGTCCCCGACGCACGAGCCATCGCGGAACAGTTGGAAAAGAAGGGCGTCAAGCTTGCCCTCGGCGCATCGGTCTACGATCCGACCGACCCGATGGGAAAGATGTTCTTCAACATCCTCGCCACCTTCGCCGAGTTCGAGGCCGACCTCATCCGCATGCGCACCCGCGAAGGTATGGCCATCGCCCGCGCCAAGGGCAAACTCCGGGGAAAGCAGCCGAAACTCTCGGAAAAACAACAAAAAGAACTGAGCCGGATGCACGCCTCCGGCGAATATTCCATCAGCGATCTAGCTGAGCTCTTCTCTGTCTCAAGACCGACCGTCTACAGAACGCTGCAGCGAAATTCCCCAAAAATTAAGCCTTAGCGTAGGATTCTGCCCCCTCCGGCATCAGACCCCAGGCTTCGCTACTGCGATGCCAGACGAGGATGCGCTTTTCCAACGCCGTGATCCGAGCGGTCGCATCCCCTATCTGGCCTGCAAGATGGGAGAGGGTTTCGCGTTCAAGTGGCGACAACCGGTCGTCATCGGCCTTCACGACTTCCAGCAGCTCGGTCACGCCGGTTCTGCCAACGGCGGCGACATGGCCGATCTCCGCCAGGTGCGCACGGAAGGCGTTGATGAGCATGGTTCTCTGCCGGATCAGCAGATCCCGGGCTCGGTGCAGCATGAGAGCGGCCTGCTGGTCCCGCGATTTCACCGGCACGAAACGCATGTCAGGGCGCCCAACCGCTTCGCAGATCGCCGCAGCATCAGCAGCATCGTTCTTCTGCCGCTTCAGATAGGCCTTCACATATTTTGGTGGCATCAGCCGGACTTCATGGCCAAGCGCAGCTATTTCTCGGGCCCAGTAGTGCGCAGTGGCGCATGCTTCCATGCCGACAAGGCAAGGTTCAAGCTTTCCAAAGAAGGCCAAAACCTGGGACCTGCGCAGGTTGCGCGATATGAGCTGCCTTTCGGCGGGGCAGACGCCATGGACGTGGAACACGTTTTTTGCGATGTCGATTCCGATCCTCGCGATCATTCTCTCAGCCTCCTGGTTGGACAGGCCTGCTGCAATTTTTACGATTTCGCGCCGTCTGCGGCGCGCGCCCACTTCCCTGAAGCAGCCCCCGTCAGCGCGGCAGCGCAGGGACGGAGATGGTCAGCACCATCACCGGCCGCGCCACGAACCCCACCATCTGCGGCGCCGGACCCACCGCTTATAGGGTGGGTACTCGTTTCGATCGAGCAGGCCCGCGAGGCATTCTCGCACGGTGCTCGCCTCCTCCGGTTCGAGGACAGGAGCGAGCCTTAGGTCGCAATAGCTTGCAACCCTGTGCGGGATCAGGGACGAACGAGTTGATTTCATTGCCTGTCTTCCGATAGTCGCGGGGCGGCTGAGCTAGCGGAAGTATCGGCGCAACGGAAGAGCGTCGCTGCATCTTCTGATTGCGGGTTCAGTGAGAGCAATCAGGCTCTAGCGTAGTGCTGCGTCGTTGCAGATCGTACTCTGTCGTAGAATATCGTGCAAAATCGTAGAAATGGTTGCGGGGGCGCGCAACCTACGAGACCGACACTCGATCCAAGCGGCCATCTGACCGACCGTATATAGCCGCCTGAAAGCACCTGAGGCGTCCGATCAATCGTGTTGAAATCTCCGCACGAAACGCGGAAATCCCAACATAACTTATACAGGATCGCAGTTGGCAAGCTGACTTGGATAGTGGTCTAGATGGGACGCCAGCCGAATACCCCATCTGAACAACCAGGCAGCATTGCGTTCATCAGGGCGGTTTGCAGCATCTGTCGCTGATCCGCCTCGGGGATAGCCAGCAAATCCGCAGGCCCGAAAATCGCACGATGGGTCACGAAACCGCTGAGAAGGCTAAGCGCGAAATGCGCCCGTCCCGGATCCGCATGGCCAAACGCCCTGCTTAGAGGCAGGGCTAGTGACGTGCCAAAGAATTGCGCAATGATCGCCCGCGCCTCGCTGCAGAGGCTGGACTGTGTCAGTAAATGAAGCGGCCTGACATCTTCTACCTTGCGCGGATCACGCAGGAAGGCCAGATCGCAGATCCGGTTGATCATGGTCGCGCCATCGGGGTCCCCTGCGGCGATGTCATCGAGGGGCGCAAGCGCCAGCAAGGCCTGACGGAATATCTCGGCCTTCGACCCGAAGGCGCGATGGACATAGGCCACATCGACCCCAGCCGCGGCGGCGATGTCGCGCAGGCTGGTGTCGGAATAGGGCATCCGCGCGAAAAGCAGCATCGCCGATGCAAGAATGCGTTCTTTCCCGGTTGCCTGCCCCGGCATGCGGTCGGTCGAGTTGGCTGAGTTGAGCGTCCTTGGCATGGGTGGCTTGTGTTCGTCCGGTGGCTTCGACGCGAAGAAACTGAAAATGCTGCCCCGGAGCAGAGGTGCGGCAAGGTGCAGCCCAGACCGGGTCGTGTTGTTTAGCTGGTTTTTCAACAGCAAACAACCAGCAGCCGCTTTTGCGCGACAATACAGGTTTTTACCCTGTCATCGAGCGTTGACAACAGGGGAGCGTAGGGCGAAAACCGCATCGGGACATGCGCGAAGCATCCATCAGCACAGCAATCAGAGGCAGATCATGGCAAAGCCCGGCAGAAACACCATTATTCTGGGCGGCCTGGCCGTTGTCGCCGTGCTTGGCTGGCTGGCCTGGGACCGGCTGCAACCCGCCGGTCTGCCGGCGGGTTTTGCCAGCGCCAATGGCCGGATCGAGGCGACCGAGGTGGATATCGCGGCGCTCACCGGCGGCCGAATCGCCGAAATCACCGCTGCCGAAGGTGACATGGTCAGCGCAGGCGATGTGCTGGTGCAGATGGACGTGGTGCAGCTGAACGCACAAAAACGTCAGGCCGAAGCGCAGCTTGCCCGCGCCGAAATCGGCGTCGAGACAGCAAGGGCGCTGGTCGCTCAGGCCGAGGCACAAGAGCGCGCGGCCCGGGCCGCGGTTGATCAGGCAGGCTCGGTTGCCGATGCCGCGTCGCGCAGGCTTGAACGCTCTGAGCAGCTTGCAAAGACCAGTGCGATCTCGCAGCAGGTGCTGGATGATGACCGCGCCCGGGACGCCCAGGCCCACGCCGGTGTGGCCTCGGCCGAAGCCAGCCATGCGGCAGCGCTGGCGGGGGTCAGCAGCGCGCAGGCGCAGGTGGTCGATGCAAGTGCGGCCGTCGAGGCGGCAAAGGCGTCGATTGATGCGATCCAGGCCTCTCTGGACGACGCCACGCTGAAAGCGCCGCGCACGGGCCGGATCCAGTATCGCATCGCACAAGAGGGCGAGATTGTCGGCTCTGGCGGGCGGATCCTCAGCCTTGTCGATCTGGGCGATGTCTATATGACGGTTTTTCTGCCGACATCGCAGGTCGGCCGGGTGCAGGTCGGATCAGAGGTGCGCCTTGTCATGGATGCGGCGCGGGAATTCGTGATCCCGGCCACGGTTTCCTATGTTGCCGATGTGGCGCAGTTCACGCCAAAGACGGTCGAGACCGCCGATGAGCGCGAAAAGCTGATGTTCCGCGTCCGTGCCCGCATCGACCCCGAGCTGCTGTCGCGGCATATCGAATATGTCAAAACCGGCCTGCCGGGCATGGCCTATCTGCGGCTTGATCCGGATGCCGCCTGGCCTGACTTTCTTTCCAATGTCGTGAAATGACCGGCTCAGTTGCCGGGGTCTCCGGCCTGACGCTGCGCTATGGCAAGGTCACGGCGCTTGACAATGTGACGCTGGAGATCCCTGAGGGGCGCATGGTCGGGCTGATCGGGCCAGACGGGGTCGGAAAGTCCAGCCTTCTGTCGCTGCTGGCCGGGGCACGTGTGATCCAGCAGGGCAAGGTCGAGGTTCTGGGCGGCGATATGCGCGATGTGGCGCATCGCAACCGCGTCTGCCCCCGCACCGCCTATATGCCGCAGGGTCTGGGCAAGAACCTCTACCCGACGCTTTCGGTCGAAGAGAACCTTGATTTCTTCGGCTCGCTTTTCGGTCATGACAAGGCCGAACGCGAGCGGCGGATCACCGATCTGCTGGCTGCGACCGGCATGACGCCGTTCCGGTCGCGCCCGGCGTCAAAGCTGTCGGGCGGCATGAAGCAAAAGCTGGGTCTGTGCTGCGCGCTGATCCATGATCCCGATTTCCTGATTCTTGACGAGCCGACCACCGGCGTCGATCCGCTGTCGCGCCGCCAGTTCTGGGATCTGATCGACCGCATCCGCGCGACACGGCCGGGGATGAGCGTGATCACCGCCACCGCCTATATGGAAGAGGCCGCGCGCTTCGACTGGCTGGTTGCGATGAATGCGGGCCGGGTGCTGGCCACCGGCACCACCAGCGATCTGCTGTCGCGGACCGGGGCCGACACGCTTGATGCAGCCTTCATCGCGCTTTTGCCCGAAGAAGACCGGGGCGAAGACAGTGCCGTGGTGATCCCGCCGCGGACCACCGATGACAGCGATATCGCCATCGAGGCCGAGGGGCTGACGCAGCGCTTTGGCGATTTCGTGGCGGTCGACAATGTTTCCTTCCGCATCCCCAGGGGTGAGATTTTCGGCTTTCTGGGTTCGAACGGCTGCGGCAAGACGACGACGATGAAGATGCTCACCGGGCTTCTGGAGCCGAGTGAGGGCCGGGCAAAGCTTTTCGGCCATGAGGTCGATGCAAGCGATCTGTCGGTGCGCCGCCGGGTCGGGTTCATGTCGCAGGCCTTCTCGCTCTATTCCGAGCTGACGGTGCGTCAGAACCTTGATCTGCACGCGCGGCTTTTCGATATGGCGGCCGAGAAGATCCCCGCCAGGGTTGACGAGATGATCGCCCGGTTCGATCTGGGCGACGTGACCGACAGCCTGCCCGAGGCGTTGCCGCTGGGTATCCGCCAGCGGCTTTCGCTGGCGGTGGCGATGATCCATGCGCCCGAGATCCTGATCCTTGACGAGCCGACCTCGGGGGTGGACCCGGTGGCGCGCAACGGCTTCTGGCGCATTCTGGCGGAACTTTCGCGCAAGGATGGCGTGACGATCTTTGTCTCGACCCATTTCATGAACGAGGCGGAATGGTGCGACCGCATCAGCCTGATGCATGCGGGCAAGGTGCTGGTCTCGGACACCGCCGAGGGGATCACGAAAGCCAAAGGTTGCGCCACGCTGGAAGACGCGTTCATCGCCTATCTTGAAGAGGCGATTGGCGAGACGGCACCCGCCCCCGCCGCTGCGCCCGAGGCCGCGCCCGAGGCCCCCGCAGCCGGGGTGACCCATCACGCGCAGCAATCCGGCTTCAGCCTGCGGCGACTGCTTAGCTATTCGCAGCTGGAAAGCCTGCAATTGCAGCGCGATCCGATCCGGCTGACCATGGCGTTGGTCGGCAGCCTTCTTCTGATGATCGTGGTGGGGCTGGGCATCAACATGGATGTCGAGGATCTGACCTTCGCCACCCTTGACCGCGACCAGACCACCACCAGCCGCAATTATATCGCCGATATTGCGGGATCGCGCTATTTCATCGAACAGCCGGCCCTGACAAGTTACGACGAGATCGACGCAAGAATGCGCTCGGGCGAGCTGGCGCTGGCGATCGAGATCCCGCCCGGCTTTGCCGCCGATATCGCGGCAGGCAGGGATGTGCAGGTCGGGGCCTGGTTCGACGGCGCCAACCCCAGCCGCGCCAATACGGTGCAGGGCTATGTGCAGGGCATGCATGCCGACTGGATCACACGTCAGGCGCGTCAGCTTTACGGTGACAAGGCGAGCGGCGGCAGTTTCGAACTGGTGACCCGATACCGCTACAACCCCGACGTGCGCAGCCTGAATGCGATGGTCCCGGCGATCATCCCGCTGCTTTTGCTGATGATCCCGGCGATCCTGACCACGCTTTCGGTCGCGCGTGAACGCGAACTGGGCTCGATCATCAATTTCTACGTCACGCCGGTGACGCGGCTGGAATTTCTGCTTGGCAAACAGCTGCCCTATATCGCGCTGGCCATGCTGAATTTCTTCCTGATGATGGCCATGGCGGTCACATTCTTCGCAGTGCCCTTCAACGGCAGTTTTCTGGGCTTTACCCTTTCGGCGCTGATCTATGTCACCGCGACCACGGCGCTTGGTTTTCTGGTGTCGGTCTTCATCGCAAGTCAGGTCGCGGCGCTGTTCGCGACCGCCATGCTGACGATGATCCCGGCGGTCAGCTATTCGGGTTTGATCGACCCGGTCTCTTCGCTGTCGGGTTTTGGTCGGGTTCTGGGCGAGATCTACCCCTCGACCTGGTTTATCACCGCCGCGCGGGGGGCTTTCTCCAAGGCCTTCGGAATGGCGGAACTGGCCGGGCCGATGCTGGCCATGGGCATCGCCATTCCGGTGATTATCGGGCTGGCGGCGGCCTTCCTGAAAAAACAGGCGAAGTGAGGGGCGGATGAACCTGCGCAACACCTTCAATCTGGGCGTCAAGGAATTGCGCGGGCTCTGGCGCGATCCGGTGATGCTGGTGCTGATCGTCTATTCCTTTTCGCTCTCGATCTGGACCTCTGCGAACGCCTCGCCCGAGGCGCTGACGAATGCCGCGATCTCGATCGTGGATGAGGATCAGTCGCATCTCTCCGCCCGCATCACCTCGGCCTTTTATCCGCCCTATTTTGTCGAGCCGCAGATGACCACGACGGCCGAGATGGATCGGCGGATGGATCAGGGGCTGGATACTTTTGCGCTGAACATCCCACCGGATTTCGCGCGCGATGTGCTGGCCGGAAAAAACCCGGCGATCCAGCTGAATATCGACGCGACAAGGATGAGCCAGGCCTTCACCGGCGGCGGCTATATCCAGCAGATCGTGTCCTCCGAGGTTTCGGAATATGTGGCGGGCTACCGGGCCGAGACCGCGCTGCCGGTCGATCTGGCGCTCCGCGCGCGGTATAATCCCTCGCTGGATCCGAAGTGGTTCGGCGCGATTTCCGCCGTGATCCAGTCGATCACCATGCTGTCGCTGGTGCTGACCGGCGCGGCGCTGATCCGCGAAAAGGAACATGGCACGGTCGAGCACCTGCTGGTCATGCCCGTCACCACGACCGAGATCATGTTTTCCAAGATCTGGTCGATGGGGCTGGTGGTGCTGCTGGGGTCGATCTTTTCGCTAAGTGTTGTGGTGCAGGCGCTGATGGCGGTTCCGGTGCAGGGCTCGGTCGTGCTGTTTCTTGCGGGCGCGGTGCTGATGGTTTTCGCCATGACGGGGCTTGGAATTTTCCTTGCCACCATCGCCGGGTCGATGCCGCAATTCGCGCTTTTGCTGATGATGGCGCTTTTGCCGCTGCAGGTGCTGTCAGGCGCGATGACGCCGCGGGAATCCATGCCAGAGATCATCCAGACCATCATGCTTGCAGCCCCCAACACGCATTTCATCATCCTCTCGCAGGGCATCTTGTTCCGAGGTGCGGGGCTTGACGTGGTCTGGCCCCAGTTCGCGGCGCTGGCGGCGATCGGGGTGGCGCTGTTCTGGCTGGCACTGATACGATTCAAGAAATTCCTGCGGTAAGGCATATGTTGGGCCGCCTGCTTCTGATCCTGACGCTTGCGCTTGCAGGCTGCGCTGCGCGTCCGGGGCCGGAAGTTCTGGCCCCCGATGCCGGTGCCCTGCCCGAGGGCGCCCGCCTTGTCCGGGTGCTGACCATGACCACCCGCGCGCCCGAGGCAAATCTGCCGGGGGCCTTTGGCGACTCTCGCTCCATCCGGCCAAGCTGGCTGGAATACGAGGTCTCGGTGCCGCCTGGCCATCGGCCGGGAAAGATTGAATGGCCGGATCGCAATGGCAGCAGCGCCGACCGGAATTTCGTGATGCGCAGCCGGCAGACGCTTAGCCGTGACGCCTTTGCAAAGCGTCTCTCGCGCGAGGGGGTCGGGCTTTATGTCCACGGCTTCAACACCCGCTTTCATGAGGCCTTGTTCCGTACCGCGCAGCTTTCGGTCGATGCGCATATCGAGGAAAAGCCCGTCCTTTTTACATGGCCCTCGGCAGGCTATCCGGGCGCCTATCTGGCTGATCGTGACGCGTCTGACTTTTCCCGCGCGGCGCTTGCCGATCTGCTGCGGCTTTTGACAAAGGGTCGGTCCGCTTCCGACGCGGTGCCGGTGCTGGCTCACAGCATGGGCGCGCGGCTGACGATGGAGACGCTGGTGCAACTGCGTCTTGCCGGGCGGGACGATGTGCTGGACCGGATCGAGGTCATCCTTGCCGCCCCGGATATTGATATCGATCTTTTCCGCGCCCAGATGGTCAGCCTTGGGCCGATGAAGCATCCCATCACGGTGCTCGTCTCCTCGGACGATCTGGCGCTGAAACTGTCGTCGCAGCTTTCGGTACGTCGGATACGGCTTGGGCTTGTCGATGTGCGTGATCCGGCGGTCCAGCGCCTGGCGGTCGCGACCGGAATACGGATCGTGGATATTACCGATATTCCGACCGATGATCCCGCCCACAGCCGCTATGTCGGCCTGCTTTCCGGCGAGGCCGGGGCTGTGGTTGAAAACACCCTTTTCGGTGAGGTACGCTTGGCTGGGGCCTTTGTCTTCAATCAGATCGGTGGTGTCTTCACTGGCATCGGTGATGTGCTGGCGGATTGAGGCCGCGGCCTTGGCCCGGCGTTGGTGCCAGCGGCATTGGCCGGGTCATGGCCTCGACGTCGCGCCGTTTTGCCGGTAATCGTCCATGATGATCAGGGCAGGGACAGGGGATTCCGTGTCCGCCGCCGGACGCCGATGCTTTGCCTGTTCAGTCCGGGGGCGGCTGTTTCGGCGGTTTGACGGCGCTTTACGACATGTCGTCGGCATCGGGCCTTGGGCGCAATGCCTATGTTCAAGAAAAATCTTGAACTCTTTGATTTCGATCAACACTCGTTGATAGTTCTGTGCTAACTTCCGCCGGTAAATTGGAGACGCGACATTGCCCTTACTCCCAAATCAGATGGCTCGGGTGCAACCGGCGATGAAAGCCTTGGCATCGAGGCTTTTCAGGCCGTTGACCGCATACGAGAGGCGCTCTCGGGACAGCTCAGCGGCGGGGTCTCGCCCGGCTCGCTGATGATGGCCTATGTCGACTGGGCCTTTCATCTGGCGCAGGCACCGGGCAAGCAGATGGAACTGGGCGTCAAGGCGGGCCGCAAATGGCAGCGTCTCATGGCGCATCTGATGGCCTCGGCGATGGATCCGCAGGCCGCGCCGGTCATCACGCCCTTGCCGGGCGACCGCCGTTTCGCCGGTGAAGCCTGGGCGAAACCGCCCTTCAGCTGGATGTCGCAGGCTTTCCTGCTGCAGCAGCAATGGCTGCATAACGTCACCCATGAGGTTCCGGGCGTGACGAAGCACCACGAGGATGTGGTGTCTTTTGCCGCGAAACAGATCCTTGATGTCTGTGCGCCTTCGAACAACCCTTTTACCAATCCCGAGGTTGTGGCACGGACCTGGGCTACCGGAGGCATGAACCTTGTGAAGGGCTGGCAGAACTGGCTGCAGGACGTCGTCCGCCAGATCCGGCAGGAGCCGCCAGAGGGTGTCGAGGCCTTTACACCGGGTCGCGATGCGGCGGTGACGCCGGGCAAGGTAATCTTCCGCAACCACCTGATCGAACTGATCCAGTATACGCCCACGACAGAAACCGTGCACCCCGAGCCGGTGCTGATCGTTCCGGCCTGGATCATGAAATACTATATCCTCGACCTCAGCCCGGAGAATTCCCTGATCCGCTGGCTGGTGGCGCAGGGCCACACGGTTTTCGCCATTTCCTGGCGCAATCCGGGTGCAGAGGATCGTGATGTGACGCTGGAGGATTATCGCCGGCTGGGCGTGATGGCCGCGTTGGATGAGATCACCCGTCTAATGCCCGATCAGAAAATCCACGCCACCGGCTATTGTCTGGGTGGCACTTTGCTGTCGATCGCGGCGGCTGCCATGGCGGGGAAGGGGGACGCGCGTCTCGCCTCGCTGACGCTGCTTGCCGCGCAGGTCGATTTCGCCGAACCGGGCGAGCTTGCGTTGTTCATCGACCCAAGCCAGCTGCATCTTCTTGAAAGCATGATGTGGAACCGCGGCTATCTCTCTGCCGATCAGATGGCGGGGGCGTTTCAGCTTTTGCGCTCGAATGACCTCATCTGGTCCCGGATGGTGCGCGATTACATGATGGGCGAGCGGACGGCGATGAATGATCTCATGGCCTGGAATGCCGACAGCACCCGGATGCCCTATCGGATGCATGCCGAATATCTGCGCAGGCTTTATCTGAATAATGAGCTTTCTTCGGGACGCTTCACCGCCGGGGGGCTTTGATGATGTGACCGCCCCCCGACGGCATCTCTGTGTCAAGGTGGGTCTGCGATGATCCACAAAGGAGGACGGTCATGTCGGAGATTATCACGGTCGGGCTCGATCTGGCGAAGAATGTGTTCCAGGTGCATGGGGCGGACGCCGCAGGCGGTGCGGTGCTACGGAAGAAGCTGCGGCGCACGCAGGTGCTGGGGTTCTTTGAGGCTTTGCCGCCTTGCGTCGTGGCGATGGAAGCCTGTGGTGGTGCACATTACTGGGGTCGAGAGATTGGCAAGCTTGGACATGAGGTCCGGCGGGATCGTCAAGTTGTTTCCCGGGATCGAAAGTGGGGGTGCGCTACCTTCTGTCACGCGGCCATGCTTTTCGCACAGTCGTTCCAGCGCTCGAACGCGGCGACGAGGCTCTGACGGTATCTGGAGGCAGTCATTTTGTGGCGGCGAGGGCGGAACAGGTTCGCGGTTTCATCGTGGGCGCAGAGGAACCTTTGCGCCTGCCTTGCCGATTTGAATCGGCCCTGGATTTTCTCGCGCTTTCGCGTGGGTCTGTGCGATCCCTCAATACGATTGTTCAGTCCCTTGTGCGCCCGGTGATCCACGTTCAGCCCGAGCTGCCGCAGGGCCGCGCAGTAGCTGCGCAGTTTATCCGTCACGATGACGCGGGGCTCACCCCAGCGGGCGATCAGCCGTGAAATGAAACGCTTCGCCGCCCGCGCATTGCGGCGCGTTTGCACGAGGATGTCGAGAACTTCGCCGTTGCTGTCCACGGCGCGCCACAGCCAGTGTTGCACGCCGTTGATCATGATCACCACCTCGTCCAGGTGCCATTTGTCGGTGGGCCGCGGGCGCGTAGCGCGGACCCGTTTCGCGATATGCGGCCCGAATTTCCCCACCCATGCCCGGATCGCCTCATAGCTCACCACGATACCGCGTTCGGCCAGCAGATCCTCGACATCACGCAGGCTAAGCGAGAAGCGATAATACGCCCAGACCGCGTAGGAAATGATGGAGCGCGGAAAGCGGTGGCCTTTCAGGCGCGGTGCGGAAATCTGACTGATCATCGCACGGAGCTACATAACTGCCCTGCGGAGGGCAATAACTTGACGATCCCTTGTTCGCCGGTCATGACGAGGGTGGCAAGGCATGGGGCCGCATCGCATCCCTGATCGAGACCGCCAAGATCAACAACGTGGAACCGTTCGCCTATCTGAAGGCTACGCTCGAAGCCATCGCGGCCGGACATCCGCAACACCGCATCGACGAGTTGCTTCCCTGGAACTTCCAGCCGTCAAGCTGAAACCTCAGTGCCTTCCAGACACCGCTTACCATACAATTCTTCTGCCTTAAATAGATCAATACCGAGGGACGCGATGATAGTAAAATATTCGGCATAATTTATCACATTTATGTGTAATAACAGATATTTAGCGATACACTTTGATACACAAAGAAGATGGAATGTATTCTGTAAAATGGATAATCTCATTTTAGCGTATAAGACAATCTTATCGCGCATAGAAACGAAATGAGGTAGTAATGACTTCGAAAATTCTCAAAGGCCTTCTGATTTCTGCGTTTGTCACCGTCTCGGCGACAAACGCTATGGCAAGCAATACATCCGCAGCAACCGTCGCAACGATTGAAAAGTATGCGCCGGATGCCAACGTCAGTGCACTGAACCACAGACAGATTTCCACACTGATGAATGTGATCTCTTCGAGCGACGAGGGGTTTGGCGGCAAACAAAATCAGGTTCAGGCGCTTATTCGGAACTTTGAAAACGGCGTATTTTCAGAATAACAAACCGCTTCCTGAAACCGAACAAGATCACAAGCTGCACTCGACTGAAGTTGAGTGCAGCTTTGTGACTTTCGCAACCCGCCAGCCTCACATCGCCGTCGCAGTACTCTGGCTGAGAGATGCTGTATCGGGGCATGAATTGTGCACTGGCTGTCACGTTTTGCATACCAGCAGTTCGGCTGCCAACGGTTCCACGTTGGATCCAAAATGAGAAAGGGGGGTCTAGGTCATGTTGACAAATGGCGCAGCCAAAGGCGGATCGACGTGATGTCGATGAAGCCGAGGAAGCTCTCTGCAGTCTTGTCGTAACGGGTGGCGACACGGCGGGCGTTTTTCAACTTGTTGAAGCACCGTTCGACCAGGTTGCGCAGCCGGTAGAGTGATCGGTCCACACCGACACGCTTTTTGCGGGACTTGCGCATCGGAATGACCGGTAGGACATCCCGTTTCTCCATGGTTTCCCGAATGCTGTCAGCATCGTAGCCCCGGTCAGCGAGCAGCACGCTGGGGGCAGGCAGGTTGTCGGCCATCACCAGATCGAAGCCGAGGTAGTCAGAGGTCTGGCCGGGTGTGATCTCAGTCCTCATGGGCAGGCCCGCGGCGTTGACGAGGAGGTGGATCTTGGTCGTGAAGCCGCCACGAGAACGTCCAAAACCCTGTCGCGGAGTCCCCCTCTAGCGCCCGCTGCCTGATGATGGGCGCGAACCACAGTGCTGTCGATCATTTGCAAGGCGTGTGGCAGCGCGCCGCTTTCGTTCAGGGCGTCCATGATCTGCTCCCAGAGCCCCGCCAGTGTCCAACGCCGAAACTGCCGATAGACGCTCGACCATTTTCCAAACTCCTCAGGCAGGTCGCGCCAAGGCGCGCCGGTCCGAGCGATCCAGAAAATCCCATCAAGAACAAGGCGGTGATTGGTAGGTTTACGCCCGTTCGGGGCGCGGATTGCAAGGATGAACCGCTCAAAGAACGCCCATTCCTCGTCCGACATCAGGTCTCGTGCCAAGCTGGTCTCCATCGCAGATACCAGCTTGAATCATGCCTAACGGCAACTGTGAATCCCTTTTGTCAACACGGCCTAGCGCACCGCCAAAACACCTGCAACCAGCAAAGTTGTTTTGCTGGCAAGAATGTTGTTGTCTCACGACATGGCGTCGGATCTCCAAGGAGACCTCGACCATGGAACCTACGACCGGCCTGATCCTGCGACGGATCACGCAGACAAATCTCTCTGTTGCAGCGCACAAGCTTGCCACCCTCATCCTCGATGCCATCGCCTGGAAGGATGGCTACAACGGTTTGTCGCGCGGAACGGCAGCCTTCACCCTCTCTGCCCTGGCAGAGAGGATGGGTGTCTCACGACAATATCTTTCGGTTCTTTTGAGCGAACTTGAGACGTCGGAGTTGCAGCTCGAGCGGGCGAAGCCGAATGGCAAGTTCGCGCCCTGGATCTTTCGGTTTTCCGCCTTCGACGAGGAGAGTGAAACCCATGATCTCGTGTCAGGTGAAGGTGACACATCACTATCTAGAGATAATAATAACAAAACTATCTTCGCAGGACTGATCGACATCACAGCGAGTTCGAATGTTTTTCAGACCAGTTGGGCAGAGCTCATCAAAGCAGCGAAGGCCACGTTGCCCTGCTGGAACGTCGACACCCAGGTCATTTGGGACCGCTTCCTCGCCTTCAATCGGTCCCGAGGCAACGGCAGGGTGCCGGCCGGCTTCCTGCTTGGCTTCATGCGCCGATGGCGGAATTCGTCGGGGACTCGGCCTCGTCCCGAGGTGAAACCATCGCAGAAGCGGGTAGCAGACCCCAAAGAGCGCGAATTGCTGAGACAGATGCAAGCCGCCCCGACTGCGAACCGCCAGTTCCACGCGTCCGACCTGTGTCGTTTGATCGGTCACGCTGCCTACGAAGCGCGCGTACTGGATGTAATCCGCAAGTTTGGGTGCCAGAGGTTTTCAGCAACCTTGGCGGTGCACGGACGAGCGGTGTTAGCAGGGGAAATTTCCAGGTAGGTTCGCTTGCCAAGCTTTGGAGCCGAGAAACACGGCGCGATTCATGTTGCAACCAAGTAGAAATGTCACCGGGCTTGCAAAGCAGAAGTGTCACTCTGAGTGCTGTCGGCAGCAAAGCCTGACAGGGCGTAGACCTCAATTATCGCAGCCCTGGCTGGCTT
>NZ_JAEKJV010000027.1:0-37287 GCF_017309175.1 Salipiger bermudensis
TGCCTGGCTGGCCGACATCCTCGACCGCATTCATGATCACAAGATCAACCGGCTCGAAGAACTGCTTCCATGGCAATGGACGCCATCACACTAATCCGCGGTCACAATCGGGCGGTTACGGGCAACGTGGCCTTCGCTGATTTGATTAGCTCTGCCCAACTGGTCTGAAAAACGTTCGAACTCTCGGTGATTTCGATCAGCCCTGAGAAGATAGTTTTGTTATTATCATCTCTAGATAGTGATGTGTCGCCTTCACCTGACACGAGATCATGGGTTTCACTCTTCTCGTCGAAGGCGGAAAATCGAAAGATCCAGGGCGCGAACTTTCCATTCGGCTTTGCCCGCTCGAGCTGCAACTCCGACATCTCAAGTTCGTTCAGAAGAACCGTAAGATACTGCCGTGAGACACCCATCTTTTCCGCAAGGGCCGAGAGGGTGAAGGCCGCCGTTCCGCGAGACAAACCGTTGTAGCCATCCTTCCAGGCGATGGCATCGAGGATAAGGGTGGCCAGCTTGTGCGCTGCAACAGAGAGATTTGTCTGCGTGATCCGTCGCAGGATCAGGCCTGTCGTAGGTTCCATGGTCGAGGTCTCCTTGGAGATCCGACGCCATGTCGTGAGACAACAACATTCTTGCCAGCAAAACAACTTTGCTGGTTGCAGGTGTTTTAGCCGTGCGCTAGGAAACTCTTGTTCACGGAGTTTTCTTGCACGGCGTCAGGCTTCACGGTCTGGCGTCGTCTCCTTTTCGGGGGTTTTGCACAGCCTCCCGTGCGGGGTTGTGAGGACGCTCGCGGCGGAACCGCGCGCAGATTTTGTCAGTAGCGAACTTCTTCAGAGCCGTAGTTCCCGGCGTGATCACGCCAGTCGACGAAGACCGAGCGGTAGAAGTAGCTGCCACATCCATTCGGGATTCTCAGGTCGGATGCGGTCGGCACTTGGCCCACGGTGGATCTTGTCCATCGGTAATCGCCTTGCACTCCGTAGGACCCCAATCGCGTGGAATCGCTGCGATTGCAGTCGCCATCTCGGTTTTCATGCTGGCGGTACTGGATGTGATAAACGCGAATGCTGCGAACGAAATCAAAGGCGTCGCCCGAGATGTCGATGTCGGCTTGTTCATCCGCTTGGACGCGAACAAGGGGTATCGGAGTCGATTCCTGCAGTTCGGGCGGATCGCGGAACGTGATGTCGTAAAGGCGTTCCATGGGCGACAACGGACTTGGTTCGTTGAACGACACACCCATCGGACACCGCCAGATTTGTAGGGGCGGCTCGATCGGCCATGGCGTGATCCGCCGAATGAAGACCGCTCTGGCATGGGCGCAGGGCGCGGAGGCAGGCCAGCCGCCCGCAAGGCAGAGGAGGATCGCACAGTCGACCTGATAGGCCTGAGCCGGACCTGACGAGGCCATTAGTCCGGATATGCATAGTGCCGTGGCTGTTGCCACGCGGTGGATCACGTGCTTCATGATGCCGACTCCATCTATAATGGTGCAGCGATACGAAACAACATTAATGATAGCAAGGAGATTTGATTGATGGTGACCTGCGATTGTTCGCTTGTGTCGCGAGACAGCTTCCAAGATCTGACGCCGGTTTGGGCTCTTGTGGCGTCTTGAAAGCGGCCAAAATTGCGGCTTCATTTCACGTTAGATGCCAAACAAACATTTGCGAAAAAAGGAAAATGTGCTGTTTCCATGCGGCCACGAAAGCGGTCACGGAAGAACAGACCGCATGAGCCCGTCAAACGGCGTGTCGCAGCGCCCATGGTCCCGGGAAGAGCAGTGTCGGAAAACTGTAGGGCTTGGTTCCCCGGCTGGAATCCGGGAACGGAAGGGCGGGTGGAGCAACGATCCTGTGTTGTGGCCTATGTTGGGATCGAACATGCGCTTGAAGATTTATGGCAGTATCTGATATGATTGAGCATGAATAGGAGAGTCTGATGCCAAACGTCCACCTGACCGAACCGATGCAGAAATATGTGCAGGCGCAGATCGAGTCCGGCGCCTACGCCAATCTGAGCGAAGTCGTGCGCGCCGGCGTAAGGATGCTGATGGAGAAGGATGGCGCGCGGCAGTTCTATGCCCTCAAGGCCGATCTCGAGATGGCAGCCTCCCTGGCCGAGAATGGGGATTTCGCCGAGTTCGATGCCCAAGCCTTCGAACCGGATGCGTTTGATCGCTGACCCGCATGACGATTCGGCTTTCCGGACAGGCCAAGTCCGACCTCGAAGAGATACGCACCTACACCGTCGAGACCTGGGGCAGGGACCAATGGCTCGTCTATTACCGCCAGTTGGTCACCGCCTTCGAGCGGATCACTGGGGATCCCGACGCGGGCCGGGACAGGAGTCTCTTTGTCCCGGGGATGCGGTCCGTCAATTGCCAGCGTCACGTGATCTTCTACAAGCGGCTCGATGCGGCGGATGGCGCGGCAGTCATCCTGCGCATCGTGCATCAGCGCCGCAACATGCCCGCGCTCGTCTACTACGAGGATCTCGACGGCGGTTAAGCCCATGCGTTTGCTCAGTCCAATAGCTCGACCAGTCTTCCATAGTCTTCACTGACCTCGCGCGCCTCCTGAAACGCGCGTTGGCGCTCGGCATCAAGACAGCGGAAGTATTCCTGAATGTCAGCAATGTAGTCCTCGAAATCAGAACGCAGCAGATCGGCATAGGCACGAATGTCTTCTCGCGACTGGGGCAAGAACGGTCGCTCGGGAGGTACGCAATCCGCAGCGACATCGACTGGTGAGCTTCCAAGCAGGAGCGCGAACAGCAACGGTGCGTTGCGCGCAATAAACAAGCGCAGGGCAAAACTCCTTTGCCGCCTTTAAGATTATCATTCTGTCGGCTATCACCGTTATCGGAGCAAGGCGAACTTCGTCAACACGTTATTATTGTCTTGCTATCATTAATGTTGTTTTGTATCGCTCACGGTGTTGCGACCCCGTGGGCCTGATACTGCACCCAGGCAGAACAAGGACCCAAGGGAAGGCCATGATGGAAGAAGCCCCGAATGTGGTTACAGAAGACGGACTGCGCGGCTTGCTCGCCGAGGGCTACCTCATTGAGGTGGTCTGCAAGGAGAGAGCAGAGAAGCGCCATAACAGCTGGTACGGCTCGTGGGTCATCCGCGCCGTCGCCACTGATGGGCGTGACGATAAGATGCTCGTCACCAGCCGAAGCGTCCTTAAGCTCCGCGACTTCAAAACCATCGTTGGCCTTGTCAGTTTCCTGGCCGACATGGGCTGTACGACCGCTAGCATCCCACTTGAAGAAGGTGGCCGCGAGCGCCACGCCGCGCCTCCGGTCAAAGGCAGCTGACCGCGCGACTGCGCTCGTCGTTGCTTTGGGTACAGGCGTTTGTTCCGCGCCCCCGGCCCTGGCCGACGGTTTCATCTTTTCGGTTGGCCCAGACGGCCAATTGATTTCCTCTTCTCAAGAGGCAAACGGGCGCCTTTTTCTCTTCGCAGAACCTCGCGTTCCTGACGCAACGAGCGAGACAGCGATCCCGGCTCGATCCGCCGCCCACGCCACTCCAGAAATCCTCCATGCGATCGAGACCACAGCTCTACGGTATGCCGGGCATGGTGCGCTGCGTCGCGCAGGACTTTCCGTCACTGATTGGGCGCTCCTTTACCGGGCCAATATCGAAGTCGAGAGCGCATACAATCCCGCAGCACGTAGCCCTGTCGGGGCTATAGGCCTCGGGCAGCTTATGCCGGATACCGCCCGCGACCTCGGCGTGGACCCACATGACATTGCGCAGAACCTCGACGGATCAGCCCGCTACCTGCTGATGATGCTCGAGCAGTTCGGCGAGGGCTCTCTGGCCCTTGCGGCCTACAACGCTGGTCCGGAGGCGGTCACACGCCACGGCGGCATCCCCCCTTTTCGCGAAACCCAAGGGCATGTGGCCCGTGTGACCGCCGTGTTTGAGCGGCTCAGAGGAGATCTTTCATGACATCGAGACCTTCGATCGTCGCGCTCAGCGCGATGGCCCTTATCGTGCTGGCGGGTCCAGCGCTTGCGCAGAGCATCGACCTCTCGCCGGTGCAGACCCTTTTGCAAGGCATCGTCGATGCGATCACCGGTCCCTTGGGCATCGTGATCGGCACGCTCGCGCTGATCGGGGTGTTCCTTTCCTGGCTCTTCGGCATCCTCGATTTCCGTCAGGCGCTCTGGGTCGTGGTTGCAATCGCGGGCATCGCCGCAGCACCCACCATCGTCGCCGCCATCTGGACCACCTGAGCTCCATCCATGGCTGACCAGTCCCGCGTGTTCATCGGTCTTCTCAGGCCACCCAAGCTGATGGGCTTGCCGATCATGTACGCCATGGTCTGGCTCTTCGGCTCGACGCTTCTGTTCCTCTGGGTGCAGAGCTGGGTGGTGGCTGTGTTCGCGGGGCTGGCCTGGCCGGCGCTCTGGAAGGCCGCAGACTGGGATCCGAACTTCCTCGATGTCCTGGTGATCACCCTGCAGGAAACCCCGCCCACGACGAACCGCAAGCTGCACGGAGGCGACAGCTATGCCCCGTGATGGAATTGCCGATGAGGTTGAGAACGCCATCGATCCGCTGACCGCGCTACCCGCATGGGTCAAGGGCGAGAAGCGGCTCTCAATGATGCTGCCTTATGTGAGCCTCGTGAACGACCGAACGATCCGGACACGCGGCAACGAGCTGATGCAGTGCATCCGCCTCGAAGGGGTGAACAGCACCACGAGCGAGGACGGGCATCTCGACCGGATCGGAGGGTTGCTGGCTGGCATCGTCGCGCAGGTGGGGACGGAGTTCTCCTTCTACCTGCACAAGGTGTCGAAAGCGGTCGATGTGACCCTGCCGCCCGTTCCGGGCGAAGGGTTTGCGGCTGCCGTCGACGAACGATGGCACGCGCATCTCGGCCGCGCGGGTTTGCGCGACAAGACGCTGACTCTGACCGTGCTGAAGCGCCTCGAGGCGAGCAGCCGTCTGCCCTTCGGTCTGGGGGCGTCTCGCTCGCGACATGCGGCCGACACCACCCGCCGCATGCGCAAGCTCGACGAGGTTGTGGGGTTTCTGCTGTCGTCCTTCGATGAGCTGAAGCCCCGCCTGCTGGCCGCAAGCACCGGCGAGCTTCTGGGCTTCCTCGGGTCGCTCAACACAGGCGAGGAACACCCGCTCTTTCCGAGGTCGCGCCTCGGCGTGATCGCCGAGGACGTGGCCAATACCCGCGTCACATTCCGCGGCACGACCATCGCACTCTCGGACGGTGCCGTCGGCGACAAGCTCGGGGCGATCTTTGCGGTGAAGAACTACCCCGCCAAGACCGACAGCCTGATGCTCGACGAGTTGAACCTGCCCGTCGACATGGTGGTCACCCACTCCTTCGTGCCGATCAACGCCAACATCATGGCGGGCAGGATCAAGCGGCAGCTGCGCCTCATGCAGGCCGCCAATGACGGAGCCGTCAGCCTCGCCCAGGAACTGGAACTCGCGCAGGACGATCTGGAATCCAAGCGCCTGATCTTTGGCGAGCATCACATGACGGTGGCGGTCTATGCGCGCAGCCAGGCTGCGCTCGACGATATCGCGGCAGAGATCCGCAACATCTCCGCCACTTCCGGCATCAACCTGATCTCGGAGGCCTTCGGTGCGCGGGCGCATTTCATGGCGCAGCACCCGGGGAATACCGGGGCACGCAGCCGCAAGGCCGCCATCACGAACCACAACTTCGCCGATCTCGCTACCTTCCACCGCACGCCGCTCGGCAAGGCCGGGAGGGAAGTCCCTTGGGGCGTGCCGATCACGCTGTTCCCGACGCCGGAGCGCAGCGGCTTCCGCTTCAACTTCCACGAACAGGGCGCGCCGGACCGCGAGCCCACGGGTGGCCACACGCTGATCCTCGGCCGTCCCGGCTCGGGGAAGTCCGTCCTGGCGGCGTTCCTCATGACCATGGCCCGCCGCGCCGATGCGCGGGTCTTCGTATTCGACTATCGCGCGGGGATGGAGATGGCCGTCCGCGCGCTCGGCGGCAGCTATTCGACCGTGCGGGCGGGGCGCCCCACGGGCCTCAATCCTCTGCAGACCGAGATCGACACCCGCGGCCAGGCATGGCTTGCTGATTGGCTCGCGAGCCTCTTGGACCGGCGCGATCGACCGCTAACCCCGGTTCAGACCAACCGATTGCAGGAAGTCGTGCGCCAGAACGCGAGCGCAGGACATGCGGGCCTACGAAACTGGTCGGATTTCGCCTCGCTGCTGGTCTCGACCGATGACGAGGGCGATCTCTTCGAGCGGATGCAGGAATGGACGGCCGAGGGTCGCTACGGCTGGATCTTCGGGGCCAATGCCGAGGACAGTTTCAGCATCGATGGAGACGTCGCGGGCTTTGACCTCACCGGCATCCTCGATTCCGAGAGCGAGCGGGAACGCATGGCGGTCCTGTCCTACCTCTTCCGCCGGGTCGAACGGGTGATCGAGGACCGCAAGCCCACCATCATCGTCATCGACGAGGCATGGAAAGCCCTCGACAACGCCTACTTTGCGGAGCGACTCAGCAACTGGCTGGTGACCGCCCGCAAACAGAACGCCGTCGTCGTGATGATGACGCAATATGCCAGCCAGCTCGAGCGCACGCGCACCGGCAAGACCATCGTGGAAGCGGTGCCGACGCAGGTGCTCTTGCCCAACATTCGTGCTTCCGCCGCTGACTACGCGATGCTCGGCCTGACCGAGAAAGAGCTCGACGTGCTTCTGGGCGTCGGCTCGGCCTCGCGGCTCGCGCTTGTACGCGACGACCGTGGTTCCGTCGTGATCGATGCCGATCTCAGCGCGCTCGGCCCGCTCGTGACCATCCTTGGCGGAATGGAGAAAGGCGAAGCGCTTGCCGGCGCCGATTATCGCGACCGTCCTGATTTCTGGAGAGTGACATGACCCGCACCATCATTCGCGGCGTCGTGCTGCTCGGGCTCGGCCTGACCCTGACAGCCTGTGCACAGCATAACCCCCCGCAAGCCAACTGCTTCAATTTTCGCGAGGCTCCTGCGCAGGCAGGAACCGCCACCGCCACGATCTCGACCATGGGGGCGGAGGTTACGCGCCGCGACACGGCCTGTGATTTCGTCCTATTGGGGGCGGGCGGCTGAGCCAATGCGGACCTGGCTTCCTCTCTCGATGATCGGCTTTGCACTGGCAGGTCCCACGGCGGGGCCAACGGTCGCCCAGGGCGTGCCGACCTTCGACCTGCGCCTCTTCGCAGAGCGGCAGGCCATCCTTGAGCAGACCGATCGGGACCTGGCACTGCAACAGGACCGGCTAAGCCGCGAGGAGGAACTGGCCGAGATCGAGCGTCAGCAACTCGCCTCCCTCGAAGGACTCATGGATGCCATGTCTCTCGGCTCGGGCGATGTCGCGGGCACAGTGGCCGGGCTCGAGGCAGGGCAGGGGGCGGTTGATGACGTCGAAAGCGCGGCGGCGAGCCTTTATGCGCCCGAGGACAACAACCCGGCGGCAGGGCGGATGTTTGGCGATGCCCGGGAGGGGATCGAGGAGCTGATCATCCGCGCAGCACGCGACACCCATAGTCTGTCCGGGGTCGGCCGTGCGGGCCTTTCGCTCGTGCAATGGCGCTGCCTATTGCAGGCGCTGATCTGGCAGGAAAGCCGTTTCCAGATCGGGGCACGCTCACCCGTTGGGGCCTTCGGACTTACCCAGATCATGCCCGGTACCGCGGGCGATCTCGGGATCTACCCGGCCTATTACGACGATCCCTATCTGCAGGTCACCGGCGGTGCGCGATACCTCGCTCAGATGCTGAACATGTTCGATGGCAACATTATCCATGCGCTCGCCGCCTATAACGCCGGGCCGGGCAATGTGCAGGATTATGGCGGTGTGCCGCCCTTCGCGGAAACCCAGCACTATGTCGTGGTGATCCCGCAGCAGTACAACAGCTACCTCGCCGCCGTGGGCGGTATCGATGCGCTCGGCACCATCGACCCTGTGCTCCTCGCCAACGCGAGTTTCAGCCTCTCGGCCCATGGCGCCGGGGTCTATGGCGATTATTCGCTGGTATCGGTCCGTGCCGCCGCCCTGCGGGTTCAGGACATCATCACCCGCATCGGTGAGACCGAGGATCTCCACGAGGCCATCGCGCTCAACACCTATGCCCGGGCCGAACTGGCCCGGCTGGTCGCAATCCGGACCCGGATCAAGGCCGCCCGAACCGAGCCACTCAGTGCCGAGCAGATCGCCTTGGCGGCGGCCCAGGCTGCCGAGCGGCAATTCATGGATTTCAGTCAGGAGGATTTGCGTTGAACCTGCGCCTGCCCCGTTCCCTTTTCGCCGGTAGCATTGCTCTCGCGCTCACCCTCAATGTCACCGGACCTGTCGCGGCACAGGGTGTGCCCACGGTGGACACTCAGAACATTGCTCAGGAAATCCGCCAGCTTCAACAGATGCTGCAGGATTTCGGGATTCAGACCGATCTTCTGGACAATGCGTTGGAGCAACTGGACATGCTGCAAAGCCAGCTCGATCAGCTGAACGAGATGTATGCCTCGCTCACCGGGCCGCGCAGCATCCTCGGGCTCGCCATGGGCGGGGACCTCGACACCTTGCTTGAGGCCAACTTCGAAGACATCCCCGGCCTGATCCGAGGCATCCAGGCGGGCGATTGGAGCGCGCTCATCGGGCCCAATGCCGGGCCCATGCGGACGCAGATGGAACAGGCGCTGGCAAGTGCCGGGTTCGACGAGGATTCTCTCCGCGAAATCGCCACCAGCGGCAATCCGGGCGCTGAGGGCGTGGCCACGCGGGCAACCACAGGGGCTGTGATGTCGGCAGCGGCGCAGAACAGCCACGCAGAGGCGGAACAGTCTCTCGAACGGGTGGAACGTCTGGTCGAGATGATCCCGGACATGGAAGATCTCAAAGCCTCGATGGATCATAACACACGCGTCACGGCGGAACTTGCCATCGCCATGACCCGGATGTGGGAGCTGGAAGCGATCCAAACCCTCGGCGCAGGCAATGCAGGCGTGGTCGACGCCGCCACCGTTGCCGAAGAACGCCGCTACATGGACTTCACCTTGCCGGACCTTGAGCCATGAGGAGGGCAGGGGGGATGACTGCGCGCGAACTCGTGGAAGAGGAACTTGTCTACGGTGCCCTGCGCCGGGAACAGCTTTGGCGGATGATCGGCCTTTCTGGAGCAGGCTTTGGTGTATTCGGCTGTTTGACAGCTGCGGCTGTCGCGCTGATGGTCGAGACGCCGCCTCCCGTGGTTGTCCCCTACGATCCCGCGACCGGGATGGCGCTCCCCAATGCCACGGTTGAAACCGTGTCGCTCGCCGAACGCCCTGCCGTGATCGAAGCGCAAATCTACCGCTACATTCTCGACCGCGAAACTTACAACCAGCTCGACAACGATCTTCGTGTCCGCCGTGTCCTGGCACAGTCTTCCGGGGCGGCCGAGGCCAGCATGCGCGCCATGTGGACCTCCGGGCAGGAGAGCTATCCGCCGACCCGCTACGGCCCTGCGGCCGAAATGGCCGTCGAGATCGCCTCGATCACGCTCATCGGCGAAAACCGCGCCCAGGTGCGCCTCAGAAAGCGCCTGACCAGCCCGCAGGGGGTACAGGATGGATCGTTCACTGCCACGTTGATGTTCGAATTCCGGCCCGAGCGGACCCGCGCGATCGACGATGTCTGGCAAAACCCTTTCGGTTTCACCGTCACCCAATATGCCATCCGATCGGACCGTTCCGAATGACTAGCACTCCAATCTTTACCTTGTTGGCCGCCAGTTTTCTCACGTTCGCGGGATCGACTGCCTTGGCCGAGACCACGCCCCGCCCAGGTTCTCATGACAACCGCGTGCGCGTAGCGACCTGGACTGAGGGCCAAATTTACCGTGTCGTTACGACTCTGACCCGCGTCACCACAGTCGAATTCGGTGAGGGTGAAACCATCCGCTCGATCATCGCCGGTGACACGGTCGGTTTTCAATTCGACGGTGTCCCGGGTGGCCGTGCCTTCGCCATCAAGCCGACAGCATCTGGCGTCGCCACCAACATCACCGTCTACACCAACCGCCGCTCCTACTACTTCCATGTCGTCGAAGCCCGGGAGACGCCGCATTATGTCGTGCAGTTCCGCTATCCTGAAAACCGCGTGCAACCCACCAGGGCGGTTGCGGCCGATGCGCCGAACGCAAATTATGCGGTCAGCGCCCGAGAAGAGTTCACGCCGACGGCCATCTGGGATGATGGTACCTTCACGTATTTCCGGTTTGCACGGAATGCGCCGGTGCCCGCCATCTTCCGATATTCGAACGGCAGGGAACGCGCGGTGAACAGCCAGGCCTTGAGTGACGGCGTCATCCGCGTGTCCGGCGTCAACCGACAATGGGTCCTTCGCCTTGGCGACGAGGTGATTTGCGTCCAGGACGCAGGACAGGCCACATCATGACCGAAGGTACGGACGACCTCGCCGCGCGCCTCGCGGCTCTCGAAGGTTCGACAGGCAAAGCGAAGGCAAACAAGCGGCCTGCACCGCTTGCCGCGATCCTTGGAGTCGTCGGCATCGCCGCAGCAGGTGGTCTGGCATGGGCCGCCCTGCAGCCGTCGGCAGAAGCACCCATGGCGACCGCCGCGCCGGAAGAGTTTCAGAGCAGCGGCCCCGGATTCGGAGATCTGGCGCCGATTTCTGCCCCGGAGCCCAGCCAAGCCCCGCCTGCGGACACAGGTCCGAGCGAGTCGGAACTCGCGCTGATGGAAAGTCTTGCGACATTGAGAGCGGAACTCGAGGACCTGCGCGCAAGACCGGCCGAGGCCGCGGATAGCGGGGCGGAGCAGGCTATTGCGGACCTGACGGCGCAAATTGCCACCTTACAGGAAGCATCCGCCGAGGCTCAGCGTGCCCTCGAGCGGCAACTGACCGAGCGGGATCGCGAATTGGATCAGCTCCGCATGGACTTGGAACTTGCACGGCTTGCACCACCAGAGCCGACCTCATTGGGACCAAGTGAAGAAGAATTGCGGCTAGCCGAACTCGAAAGGCGGCGCGCTGCTGAAGCTGAGGCCCGCGCAGAGCGTATCGCGTCTCCTATGCTCGCGTTCTCCGGGATGGGCGCGGGTGCGGATAGGGAGAACACGCTGGAAGCCGCACGTCTGAATGCAGATGAAGCCTTTGTTCGTTCGGGCGCACAACCTGCGCAGGTGACACGTGCCGAAGTGATCGCGAACCCATCGAACACGGTTGTTCAGGGCACCATGATTCAGGCTGTGACAGAGACGGCCCTCGACAGCACACTACCAGGCGCGATCCGCGCCATCGTCTCGGAAGACGTCCATTCTTTCGATGGAACGCGTATCCTGATCCCGCGCGGCGCACGGCTGATCGGGCGCTACCGCTCCGATGTTGCACTCGCCCAATCGCGCGTCATGGTGGCATGGGACCGGATCATCTTGCCCGATAATCAAACCGTGCAGATCAGCGCCTTCGGTGGAGACGAACTCGGCCGGACTGGCACCACCGGGTTTGTCGACACCCGTTTCGCGCAACGCTTCGGCTCCGCCGCGCTGATCTCCCTGATCGGCGCCCTGCCTGCGGCTGCAGCGGGTCAAATCGACAGCGAGGCGGCGGCCGATGTTGCAAGCGATGTCGGCACGGACCTGCGCGATAGTACGCAAAGCGTGATGCAGGACTATCTGGCGATCCGGCCAGTGATACATGTCGATCAGGGTACACGGATCACGGTCATGGTCGATCGTGACCTCGAGATTTTCTGACATGGCTGCAAGTTATCTGGAAGCGTCGCTCGACCGTTTCGGCCCCGAGGTCCTGCGCGACGACACGATCGAGATCTGCATCAATCCCGACGGACAAGTCTGGGGCGAATTCCAGGGCGATCACTTCATGCGAGGTCTCGGCAACCCGCTGAGCCAGACCGAGATCAAGGACCTCGGCAACCAGATCGCCTCAGCAGCCTCGACCACGCTCAGCACCAAGAAGCCCATCGTCTCTGTCTCGATCCTGTATCGAGATCGCCCGATCCGCGCACAGGTGATCCAGCCGCCGGCAGTCGAGGGCGGGTTTTCAATATCACTGCGGTTCTTCTCCTCCCTGCCGCTTGAGGCGATCCGGCTCGGATTTCTCTATGGCAAGGAGCGCAGCCTCGAAGGCCTGCGCCGCGAACGTAACGCCGCGCTGCGCGATGTGGTGGCCTCCGGCGACATCGACGCCGCGCTGCGGTTTTGCGTCGAGAACAAGCTCAACATGATCGTCTCGGGCGGCACCTCGACCGGCAAGACGGTCGCGGCGCGCAAGATCCTTTCATTGATCCCGCCCGAAGAGCGGATCATCACCATCGAGGAGGCGGCCGAGCTGCGCCCCGAGCAGCCCAATGCCGTGACGTTGATCGCCGACCGGGACACGGATGCCCGCAGTGCCGATGTGCTCTTGGCCTCAACGCTTCGCATGCGACCCGACCGGATCGTCCTAGGGGAAGTCCGCGGGCGCGAAGCGATGACGTTTCTCGAGGCAATCAACACCGGCCACGGTGGATCGCTGACCACACTGCATGCCGAGACCCCACAACTTGCTGTTCGCCGCCTCGCCATCGCCGCCCTGAAAACGGATGTGCCGATGAACTACGCCGACTTGATCGATTACATCGAAGGCTCGATCGACGTGATCATTCAGGCAGGCCGCCATGAAGGCGCGCGCGGAATCACCGAGTTCTTCCTCCCGGGTCAAACCACAGATTTGAACCTCGACACAGTCGACGGCAGAGGCAACAAGAGCCCCTCCGTTGCCGCTGAGTAGAAAGGAACACCCAGATGCGAAAACTAATTCTCGCACTCATGCTTGCCGCCTTGGCGGGCCCCCTTGTGGCGCAGACTTCGCCTCAGGTCTCAAACGATCTCACGATCAATATGTCGCCCCAGCAATACCGGATCTGCAACGATCGCCCGGCGCGCCCGACCTGGATGGACGAAATCAATCCGCGTGAAGCCTACAAGGCGCTGACGTTGATGGACCTTTATGAACTTCGGGCATGGGAACAGATTGTCGAGACAGGCAACTGTGCTTGCGATGTCCGCTTCCCGTCCTGGGAAGATGCCTCTGAGGAATTCGATGAAAAGCACCTTCTGGACTCGGCTGCGGAACACACAACCGCGCAGCGGGACATCAGAAGGCAGCGGAATGATCTACGGTTGGCAGTTCAGGAAATCTGCGAAGCTCAGGGCAACTGGTAATGGGCGTCGTCAGCTGGATGGTCGGAACCGCAGACGCGTTCCTTGTCGATGCGGCCGAGTCCCAGTTCGGGGCAGTGGCAAGCAATACCGGCACGATCGTCCTGCTGATGGTTACCCTCTCTCTGATTGGCGTCTGCATCAACATGGCATTCCAGTTCCGCAGCATGGATGGGGCCAGCTTCTTCTGGTATCTCATCAAGCTGACACTGATAGGCCTCTTCGCCTTCAACTGGGCCAATTTCAACGCGGTATCCAACGCTGTGATCGGGGGCCTCGACTATGTGGCGGGCGCGCTGGTGTCGTCCGTTGGCGGGGGTGGCGCAGGCGCAACCCATTTCGCAGGAGAGTTCGACAACCTGATCGAGCGCTTCGCGACATATCTGAACGCGATCGGCAGCAATCTGAACTGGATGACAGGCGCGATCCTGGGTGGGATCGGCTTGGTGCTCCTCAGCCTCCTTGGCTTCATGACCGGGATCGTCCTCATCTTCGCCAAGATGATGCTAACCCTGATGCTGGGCCTCGCACCGATCATGATCGCGCTGTCGCTCTTCGATGCAACCAAGGATTTCTTCCACAGATGGGTCTCGACGACGATCAGCTACGCCTTCTACCCCATCGTAATCGCGGCCATGTTCTCGACCGTCGTCGGCATGGCGAGTTCTCTGCTCGCCCAACTCGGTGATCCGAACTCGGCAACCAACATCGGATCGCTGGTGCCGTTCTTCGTCATGGTATTCCTCGCCAAGGGCTTCGTCGCTGCTACGCCCCTGATCGTACGGGGGATCTCTGGAAACCTGATGGTAGCCGCGGCACCCGCTGTGGTCGCGGGATCGACGGGATTTATGCGGGGGCTCTTCAACACCGCCGGCGTCAAAGGCAGGTCGCGGATCGGTGCGCTCACAGCAGGCGAGGCGATCGGGCGAGGGGCGGTGCAGGCCCCTGCCGCCGTGCGGAACGTTGCGGTGACCGCAAGCGCCCAAGTGGTCCGGATAGCGGAGAGGGCAAAACGGCTGACAGGATAGACGCCGATGAGCTGCCGTTCGCCAAGGCCTTCGGCAAAGCCCACAATGCGGGACTTTGCTGCCATTGCCCTTCCAGATGTTTGCTGACGCAGCATTCTATTGCAGATGCGGCACGCTCATCGCCGCGATGCAGCTGATGTCGCCAGACCGGTCCTTCATTGTCAGCCTGAGCCGCGAAATTCGAACCGCCCTTCCGCCGCTGCCACATTGATGCATTGCGGTGTTTACGTTTAACTACACCCACCAGCAGAATAGAGTTCTTCACGACCACACCGGGAAGCGCCGCGAACCCCAGTATGCTGGGCACCGGCATATCCGTCCGACCTGCGCGAAATCTTGGAACTTACAAGGCAACGTTACCGCTGACATCGCGGCGGTTTTTTGCAGCGGGTGTTCTTAACCGAATGTACGACTGCTGAGCGCCGCGGGGATGTCTGCGGGCCCATAGCTGAGTGTGGCAAACTAACGTTCGCATAATTTGGGGCTATTTTGAACATTCAGCTGCTGTTCATCGGCGCCCTTGAGACGGGTGTCCTGACCACGGTTCAGGGCAGAAAATCACTCAGCTTGACTCATTCGAGCAATTTATACTAGTGTTCGAATAATTGGAATTCAAAACTGCATAGTAGAATTTAGGGAGGAGACCTAATGAAACCCCTGCTAGCATCCACCGCGGCGGCACTCTGCTTGGCGGCCTCGACAATCGCGAGCGCCGACACAACGCTGATACTGGGAGAAGCCGGCCCGAATCGGGGAGCCCGGGCCGCAGCATTGCAGTCCTTTGCTGACGACGTAACAGCCCGTACCAACGGCGAAGTAAATATCGACATTCAATGGGGGGGAGCGCTGTTCAAGGCCAATGCGGCCGCACAAGCCATTGCGGACGGAGTGGCTGACCTCGGCACGGTCATCGCAGTGTATTTCCCGCAGGAAATGCTGAGCTACAGCTTCGCCGACCTGCCGATGCGCAATGAGGATGCCTGGGTCGGAATGCGCGCGACGGACGAGTTGATGAGGACCTCCGACGCGATCACGAAAAGCCTGGCGGACCAGAACCTCGTATACATCGGCACTTTCACAACCTCGGCAGTGAACATCGCGTGCAAGGACGTGGCAATTCGCACGGTCGAGGATATTGCCGGTCTGAAAGTCCGTGGCGTCGGCGCATATGGCGACACCTTTCGCGACTTTGGTGCAAACATGGTCGCGATGCCGATCTACGATGCCTATCAGGGCCTCGACACCGGGTTGCTGAATTGCTCGCAGGGCTACTCCTACGCAGTTGCCGCCCTGAAACAACAGGAAGTCATGACCAGCTATACCCTGCTTAACTGGGGTCAGGTCGGTGCTTTGGGAATCTTCATGAACAAGGATGTGTACGATTCCCTCGACGCCGAGACCCAGTCCGCGATGGCTGATGCCGGTATCGCGATGGCCGACAAGCTGGGTGAATTGATTACCGCGGCCAATGACGCGGCCTTGGAGACAATGAAGGACGCCGGTGTCGAGGTCGTCGATTTGCCAGCGGGAGAGCGCGACAAGCTGGTTCAGCAAGGCAAGCAATACGTTGATGAATGGGTCGAGCGTGCGAATGCGGCGGGGCTCGACGGAACATCGCTTTTGGAGCAATACCGCACGCTTCTGGAAAAATATGCCGAAGAGCGTGACGGCCAAGGCTATCCCTGGGCGCGCGGCTGAGACCAGCTGCACATATCTCCGCGGCGCAAGACCGGCGCCGCGGCACTTCCCTTCATACTATTTCGACGGAGTTGACCGATGTTGCGTCGCGTTGAAAAGCTATTGCTTGACCTGGCCGTTGTCGCCGTTGTCGGCCTTGGCGTGTTGATCACAGGCAGCGTATTTCTGCGGGCCGCATTCAATTCCGGCATCCCGGATACCATTGTGATCGTGCGCGAACTGATGGTCGCCGCGATCGTTTTGCCCCTGGCAGTGGCAACACTGGACCGGGCGCATATTGTGGTGGAGTTTCTCAGCAAAATGATGCCCCTCCGTGTGCAGGACTGGCTGCTCGTCGGTGGAAGCGCCTTTGGTCTCTTCGCCCTCTCCCCGCTGATCTACGCGGGTTGGCGCGAGGTTGCCCATACCGTCGAAAGCGGCGCCTTCTTCTTTGGTCAGCTTAACCTCCCGAAATGGCCGGGTCGGGTGGTTTTCCTTGTCGGGATTTCCTTCTGCTGGCTTCGGCTGCTGCTGATAGTGATCGGCGACATTCGCACGATCCGCGCCGGTGGCAGCGTGGTTTCCCCGGATCATGAACATGAGGAGAGCGTCTGATGGACGGCACCGTCATCGGCATCGTCGCCTTCGCCTGTGTCATCGGTTTGCTTGCGGTCAGGGTGCCCATCGCCTTTGCACTTGCCGGAGTCGCCACAGTTGGCACCTTTGTCATCTTTGCGTTTCGCACCGGCGCCTTCGCACCTGAACGGGCGCTGAAACCCACGACGTCATTGGTTTTTTCCAATTCCTTCGACCTGATCCATTCCTACGATCTGTCCATGATCCCGCTGTTCATCGCGCTTGGCCACATTGCCTATCGCGCCGAGATCACGACGAAGATCTATCAAGCTGCCCGCGTGTGGCTGGCGAGTGTGCCCGGTGGTGTCGCGATGGCCTCGGTTGTAGGCTGCGGCGGTTTCTCCGCAATTACCGGATCGTCCATCGCCTGCGCCTCCACCATGGGGCGGATCTGTTCGCCAGAGATGCTGCGCATGGGCTATGACAAGCGACTTGCCACTGCCAGCGTCGCTGCGGGCGGGACCCTCGGGTCGCTCATCCCGCCTTCTGTCCTGTTCATCATCTACGGGATTTTCACCGAAACCTCGATCAGCGCCTTGTTCCTCGCAGGCATTCTGCCTGGCCTCATCTCATTGCTGGGTTTCGTTCTGGTCATCTTCGTCTGGGTGCGCCGGACACCAGAAGCGGCGCCGAGGTTCGAAGGGCAGATCACGATGCGGGACCGGGGCCGGGCCGCGTTGGACTCCTGGCCCGCGATTGGCCTCTTCGTTATCATTGTTGGCGGTATCTATGGCGGCATCTTCACAGCGACCGAGGCGGCTGCGGTCTGCGTATCCGCAGCAGTCGCCATCGGTTTCGCGCAAGGCAAGCTGGATCTCCGAGGGGTGATCGAATCCTTGCGCGAAACCTGCATTCAAACCGCCAGCATTTTCCTGATTGCCGCCGCGGCCAAGATCTTTGTCGCCTTCATCGCCTTGACCGGGGTCGCCCCGAGCATCGTCAGCGCCGTGACAGACGCGCAGCTTTCGCCAGTCATGCTGCTGGCGGCCATCGCGGTGATCTACCTGGTGCTTGGCATGTTCCTGGATCCCATCGGCATCATGGTGCTGACCCTGCCGCTGATGATCCCGCTGGTGGAAAATTACGGCTTCGACCTGATCTGGTTCGGAGTCGTTATCATCAAGCTGCTGGAGATTGGCCTGATCACGCCGCCGGTTGGGTTGAATGTGTTCGTCATCGCAAACGTTGTGGGCAAGGACGTGGCGATCGACAGAATATTCTCGGGAATCCTGAGATTTTTGACAGTTGACGTGATCGTTCTGATCCTGATCATGGCCTTCCCGGTCATTTCGCTGCTGATCCCGAACTCGATGTAGACCGGGATAACAAGGTGATGAGGAACACTATGCCCGACGAGATTGAAACCGACAGAAGGTTCGCGACCACTCTGGCGCGCGGCTTGAGCGTCTTGCGGGCGTTCCGGTCATCCGACGATGGCCTGGGCAATGCCGATATCTCGGAGCGTACCGGTATTCCCAAATCCACGGTGTCGCGGCTGACCTTCACCTTGCAAAAGCTCGGTTATCTCACCCATGCGCGGCGCCATGACCGCTATCGCCCTGGCCCCGCGTTGCTGGCGCTCGGCAACATGGCAAGCGCATCGATCTCCTTTGTGGATCTGTCATCGCCGCTGATGCAACGGCTGGCGGATGAGACAGGCACCCTTGCCCTGTTGCTGGTGCGAGACGACGGCAAGCTGCTGATCGTCAAGACATGGCGGCCACGCGGGGTTGCCTCGCTCTGGCTTGAAGTCGGGCATCGGCTGCCATTCAACGGAACATCGTCCGGCCACGCACTGCTGGCCTCGACCTCCGAAGAGGGCTTTGATCAGATCGTGACCGCGGCGGATGGCGACCGCGGCCTGACTCGCGAGCGCGCAACGGAAATTCGCCGCATGGCGCATAATCAGCTTGTGACCACAGGTTTCGTCGTCACCGATCCCGATGAATACTTTGCCTCCAACATCCACGCAGTGGCCTCCCCGTTCTATTCCCGCGATCTGAGCGAACCGGTGATCTTCACCTGCGGCGCCCTACCCGAAATGCTGTCCGTGCCCCGGATGCGGACCGAGGTCGGCCCAAAACTGCGTGAAACGGTGCAAGAGCTCGAACGGATCGTGGGCCAGGGGTTTTCAAAGACGAATCGAGATCTGTGAGGGTTTAAAATACCGCATAGTGGAATTCAATATCGCATGTTGAAATTCAACGATGAATCGGTTATCAAGTGAATGAACCAAGGAAAGGCAAATTTATGGGATCGGTATCCTACGAAAATGTTGGCCCGGTGGCGGTGGTCACCGTCGACAATGCTCCGGTCAACGCGCTGTCACAGGCCATCCGCCGCGGCCTTTCTGAAGCTTTCGCGCGCTTTAAGTCTGACGACACGGCCGATATTGCGGTGATTGTCGGGGCTGGGCGGATGTTCATCGGAGGGGCCGATATTTCCGAATTCGGCAAGCCGCCGCAAAGCCCCAGCCTGCCCGACGTGATCAGCCAGATCGAAGCCTGCGACAAACCCGTTGTCGCCGCAATTCACGGCATGGCACTGGGCGGCGGGCTTGAAGTGGCCCTCGGCGCGCATTACCGCATCGCATTGCCCGGCACGCGGTTGGGCTTGCCTGAAGTAAAGATTGGCCTAATTCCGGGCGCAGGCGGCACGCAGCGTCTGCCGCGTATCGTCGGGATCGACGCTGCCCTCAGAATGATCACCAGCGGGACCCCAGTAACCGAAAGCGATGCGCTTGAGACCGGGTTGATCGACCAAATCGGCAATGGCTTCGACATTCGCGAGGCGGCCCTTGCTTACGCGCAATCACTGCTGGAGCACCGAGCCTCGCCACGTCCGATCAACGGCATGCCCCGTGCCACGGATGAGGAAGGAGCCCTTCAAAACTGGCGCACGAAGCTTGAACACTCCCTGCGCGGCGAGGTGGCTCCGCTGGTCGCTGTTGAGGCGGTCGAAGCCGCGGTCGGGAAATCCTTTGCCGAAGGGCTGAAGGAAGAACGTCGCCTGTTCCAGCACTTGATGGACACGCCCCAACGTAGTGGGCTGGTCCATGCGTTCTTCGCCGAACGCGCCGTGTCGAAATTAAGGGAAATCGCTGACGTTGCGCCTCGTGACATTGCAGGTGTCGGCATTATCGGCGGCGGCACCATGGGAGCGGGCATCGCCACCTCGGCGGTGCTGAACGGCCTCGCAGTGACACTGGTCGAACGCGACACCGAGGCCGCGGAAAAGGCCCGCGCGACCATCGCCAGAAACCTCGACGCTGCCGTGAGGCGCGGCAAGATTGGCAGCGATCGACGTGACGAGATTCTTGCGGGCTCCCTCAAAACCGTCGCCGACTATGGTGCCCTGTCCGACGTCGGCCTGGTTGTCGAAGCCGTCTTCGAAAGCATGGATGTGAAGAAAAGCGTGTTCGCCACGCTGGACGAAATTCTGCCGCGCGGCGCGATCCTTGCGACGAATACCTCCTACCTCGATGTCAACGAAATCGCCGCCTCGACCTCGCGGCCCGAAGACGTCATCGGCCTGCATTTTTTCTCGCCCGCACATGTCATGAAGCTGCTTGAGGTCGTTGTTGCCGACAGGACCGTGCCGGACGTGGTGGCCACCGCCTTTGCGCTTGCGAAAAGGCTCGGCAAAACCGCCGTGCGTGCCGGTGTCTGCGACGGTTTCATCGGCAACCGCATTCTGTCGCACTACCGCACGGCGGCCGATCACATGGTGCTGGACGGGGCGAGCCCCTATCAGATTGACAAGGCGCTGACCGATTTTGGCTTCGCCATGGGCCCTTATCAGGTTTCGGACCTCGCCGGGCTCGATATCGGCTATGCGACCCGCCAACGCAAGGCGGCGGACGCCCATCCGCGCGACCGCTACCCGGTCTTCGCCGATACGCTCTATCACAAAGGGTGGCTGGGGCAGAAAACCGGCCACGGCTACTACATCTACGAAAAAGGCACTCGCACAGGGCGGCCCGACCCACAGGTCGAGCAAATCATCGCGCAGGCCCGCAAAGAGGCTGGCACCAGACCCCGCACCTTCACCGATGATGAGATTGTCCACCGCTATATGGCCGCGATGGTCAACGAAGGGGCGCGCGTGGTGGAGGAGGGCATCGCGCAGCGCCCGCTCGATGTGGATGTCGTGTTTCTCTATGGCTACGGCTTTCCACGCTGGCGCGGCGGGCCGATGAAATACGCCGACATGCGTGGCCTCGACAGCATTCTCTCCGACATCCGCACATTCGCCGAAACCGACGATCACTTCTGGTCACCCGCGCCGCTGCTGGAACAGCTCGTGGCCGAGGGCCGCAATTTCGACAGCCTGAACCAGTGCTGAAAGGAACCCAACATGTCCAATGCCGTTATCGTTTCCATCGCCCGTACGCCCATCGGCAAAGCCGGACGCGGCACCTTCAACATCACGCATGGCGCAACCCTGGGCGGGCACGTCGCGGCGGAGGCCGTGAAACGCGCAGGGATAGACCCGGCGCTGATTGAGGACAGCGTCTGGGGGTGTGGCTATCCGGAATATGTCACCGGCGGCAACATCGCACGCCAGATCGTGATCCGCGCAGGCCTGCCCGTCAGCATCGCGGGGACCACCGTAAACCGCTTCTGCGCCAGCGGCCTGCAAGCCGTGGCAATGGGCGCCCATCTGATCAACAACGAGGGGGCCAAGGCCGTTCTGGTGGGCGGTGTTGAAAGCATTTCGATGGTGCAACCACCGGTCCGACATTCACGCGAGGCTTGGATCGAAGCGAACAAGCCAGATCTTTACATGACGATGATCGAGACCGCCGACATCGTTGCCCGGCGATACGGGATCAGCCGCGATGCGCAGGATGAGCTTGGCCTGCAGAGCCAGCAACGCACCGCAGCAGCGCAAGAGGCGGGCCGCTTCGATCAGGAGATCGCCCCGATCACCGTCACCATGGCGCGGAAGGACAAGGAAACCGGCGAAGTTTCAGAGGTTGAAACAACCATTGCCCGCGATGAATGCAACCGCCCCACGACAACGCTGGAAGCACTGCAGAAGCTGGAGCCCGTGCGCGGACCCGATGAGTTCATCACCGCCGGCAATGCTTCGCAGCTCAGCGACGGTGCCGCCGCGCTGGTGATGATGGACGCCAAAGAGGCCGAACGTCTTGGGCTGACCCCTCTGGGTGCGTTCCGCGGCTTTGCAGTTGCGGGCTGCGAGCCCGACGAAATGGGCATCGGCCCGGTCTTTGCGGTGCCCCGTCTGCTGGAACGTCAGGGCGTCAAGATCGACGACATCGACCTTTGGGAGCTGAACGAAGCCTTTGCCAGCCAGGCGCTCTATTGCCGCGATAGGCTCGGCATCGACAATGACATCTGCAACGTCAATGGCGGCTCGATCGCTGTGGGTCACCCGTTCGGCATGACCGGTGCGCGGATGACCGGACATCTGATGGTCGAAGGGCATCGTCGCGGGGCGAATTTTGGCGTCGTGACGATGTGCATCGGCGGTGGCCAGGGTGCCGCCGGCTTGTTTGAAATCTACTGAGAAGGATCGCCCGATGGACCTGAATTATACCCACGAACAGAAGGCGTTCCGGGATGAAGTGCGCAGCTATCTGGCCGAAGAGCTCCCTGCCCGGCTCGTGAACAAGGTCAGGCTCGGAAAAACCCTGACCAAGCAGGATCACGAGGAATGGCACGCGATCCTCAATAAACGGGGCTGGCTTGCTGGAAACTGGCCCAAGGCGTTTGGCGGGGCCGGGTGGGATGCGGTCCAACGCCATATTTTTGAGGATGAAATGACCCGGGCCTCTGCGCCCCGTATCGTTCCCTTCGGCCTTGGGATGCTTGGCCCGGTGTTGCAGAAATTCGGCTCCAAGGCACAGCAGGACTACTATCTGCCACGGATCCTGAGTGGGGAGGACTGGTGGTGCCAAGGGTATTCCGAACCCGGCGCAGGATCCGACCTCGCCTCGGTCCGCACGACTGCTGAACGCGATGGCGATCACTACCTGGTCAATGGGCAAAAGACCTGGACGACTCTTGGCCAGCACGCCAACAAGATCTTCTGCCTCGTGCGCACCTCGAAAGAGGACAAGCCGCAAGAGGGAATCTCTTTCCTGCTGATCGACATGAACAGTCCCGGCGTCAAAGTGCGCCCGATCGTGCTGATCGATGGTGAACCCGAGGTGAACGAGGTGTTCTTTGATGACGTCCGGGTTCCGGTCGAGAACCGTGTGGGCGAGGAAAACAAGGGCTGGACCTATGCGAAATACCTGCTGACCCATGAACGCACCAATATTGCAGGCGTAGGTTTTGCAAATGCCGGTCTGGAAAATCTGAAGCGCATCGCCCGGCTCGAACAGGCAAATGGGCGTCCACTGATTGAGAACCCGCATTTTGCGGCGCGGATCGCTCGGATCGAAATCGACCTCATGGCCATGTCAACGACCAACTTGCGTGTCGTGTCCAAAGCTGCGGCAGGTCAGGCCCCCGGTGCCGAAAGCTCGATACTGAAGATCAAGGGCACCGTCATCCGTCAGGAAATCAACGCGCTCACCCGGTCAGCCGTGGGGCCCTACGCAATGCCCTTCGCCTCGGAGGCGCTGGAAGACGGTAGCAATCTTGGCCCCGTCGGCCCCGACTATGCCGAAGCCGCCACGGCGCAGTACCTCAACAACCGAAAACTGTCGATCTTTGGCGGATCGAATGAGATCCAGCGCACGATCCTCAGCAAAGCCATTCTGGAACTGTAAGGACAGACCATGAATTTTGAACTGACAGAAGAACGCCAGATGCTTCAGGACGGTCTGCGCCGGTATCTGCGGGACAGCTACACGCCATCTCTACGGGCTGAACTAAAAAAGAGTGACCGCGGATATTCCCTTGATGTCTGGTCCGGTCTTACAGAAATGGGCGTCATCGGTGCGTTGTTTGCCGAAGATGACGGCGGTTTTGCCGGGTCCGGGTTCGACATTGCCGTTGTGTTTGAAGAGCTTGGCCGGGTTGGCGCGGTTGATCCGCTGATTGACACAGCCGTTCTAAGTGGTGGCCTGATTGCAGCCCTGGGCAACGACGCGCAGAAACCGGTCATGGACGCGGTGATTGACGGTTCAGTCCAGCTTGCCTTTGCCCATGGCGAACCGGCGAGCCGCTATGACCTGTCGCGCGTCGAAACCTCGGCGACCCGCGATGGCGACGGGTTTGTCCTGAACGGGCGCAAGGCCGTGGTGATCAATGCCCCCGCTGCCGATCAAATCCTTGTCAGCGCCCGCACCTCCGGTGACGCGGCAGATCGGGACGGGATCAGCCTGTTCCTGGTATCTGCGTCCACCCCGGGCATGACGCTGCGCAGCTACCCGCTTGTGTCCGGTGGGCAGGCCGCGGAACTCCTGTTGGAAGATGTCCGACTGGGCAGTGACGCCCTGCTGGGCGACGAAGGCGGTGCATTCGAGGCCATCACTCACGCTCAGGCGCGCGCCACGCTGGCGATCTCCGCCGAGGCGCTTGGCCTGATGGAAAGCATCCGGGAATTGACCACCGACTATCTCAAGACCCGCAAGCAATTCGGAAAACCGATTGGCAAGTTCCAGGCGCTGCAACACCGGATGGCCGATGTTCTGATCGAGATCGAACAGGCGCGCTCGGCCGTTATCAACCTCGCCGGGCACATCGATCACCCTGAGGAGATCCGCGAAAAGCATGTGAGCGCAACAAAGAACCTGATCGGCAATGTCGCCAAACTTGTTACCGAAGAAAGCATTCAGATGCACGGCGGCATCGGCATGACCGACGAATACGAGTTGGGGCATCTCGCCAAGCGGCTGATCATGGTCGATCACCGGTTTGGCGATGCAATCTATCACCTCGACCGTTTTATCTCGCTGGCCGTGGCTTGATCCATGGCGGCGGGCGATCTGATAAAAGACGAAACCGGCACGCAGCGGCTGATCGGCTATGTCATTGACGTCGGACAACCCGACAAGCGTGCTCGTTGCACGCTGTCGGTAACGGATCATCACCTCAATCGCCACAATGTCCTGCACGGTGGCATCGCCACGACGATGCTGGACAGCGCCATGGGCGCAACCGCCAGCCTGTCGGTTGACCCAAGCGGCCGCGCACCGTTCCTGACCGTCTCGCTCACCACGCAGTTCGTCGCTGCTGCGACCGAGAAATCAAAACTGATCGCAACCGGTGAAATCGTGGGTGGTGGCCGCTCATTATTGTTCGTGGATGGCGAATTGCGGGACGGGTCAGGTCGGCTGATCGCCACGGCAACGGGTGTATTCAAACGCGTCCCAGCGGACAAATTGGACGCACCGAAAGGGAGTGACGGCTGATGCATGAGCTTGCCCGTTGCGAAGACCACGGTGATCACCTGATTGTCGTCAATTCGAACACCTCGAAGCGTAATGCGCTGTCGCCCGACCTCTATCGCGTTTTGGTCGATGGACTGGACCTTGCGGCCAGAGAGTCCCGCATCACCTCGGTCGTCCTGCGAGGAGACGGCGGATATTTCTGCGCTGGTGGCGACCTGGGCCTGCTTGCAACCCGCCGGGAGATGCCCCGAGATCAGCGTCTCGCGCGGATTGAAGAACTGCATGACGTGATCCGCGCGGTCCTGAACTGCCCGAAACCGGTAATCGCCGCCGTCGAGGGCGGCGCGGCTGGTGCCGGTGTTTCGCTTGCCTTTGCCTGCGACATGATCGTGGCTGACCGGGATGCGACATTCACCGCCGCCTACGTCAAGGCCGGCCTGGTCCCTGATGGTGGCCTGACCAGCACATTGGCCGCGCACCTGCCACGCGAGTTGGTGATGCGCATGACCTTGCTGGGGGAGCCGGTGACGGCAGAACGCCTGTTCAGCCTTGGGGCCATCTCGCAGATTGAACCTGCGGGCGCCGTTGTCCCGGCCGCGCTTGCGCTGGCCGAGAGGCTTGGCGCCGGGCCATCCGGTGCCCAGGGCCGCATCAAAGCGCTGGTCAACAGCGCACATACGTCATCCCGCGTGGAGCAGATGAACGCTGAACGCGATGCAATGGCGGATGCCATTGCTGCCGCGGAAGCCGCCGAAGGCATCGCCGCATTCCTCGAAAAACGCCGTCCTGACTTTACCAAAGCGCGAGGCACCACATGACAGATCCGACCTTCGACACCGCCGTTACTCGGACCTATGGGTGCCGTCTGCCCATTGTCGCCGGTGGTCTGATGTGGCTCTCGGATGCGTCCTATGTGGCTGCCGGTGCCAATGCCGGCATCATGTCCTTCCTCACGGCGGCCAGCTTTCCCGAACCCGCCGACCTGCGCGCCGAAATCGCAAAGTGCCGAAAGCTCTGCGGTGATCGCCCCTTTGGCGTCAACGTTTCCATGCTGCCAAAACTGGTCGAAGGCGAAAGGATTGCGGACACTTTCCGCCTGATCGCGGATGAGGGCGTACGCTTTGTCGAAACCTCGGGGCGCAATCCCGAAGCCTTCTTACCGTTCCTAAAGGACGCTGGCATCCGAGTTCTGCATAAGGTGCCAAGCGTGCGCTACGCGGTGAAGGCACAGCAAGTTGGGGTCGACATGGTCTCCATCGTCGGCGCGGAATGCGGCGGCCACCCCGGGCTCGATCTGATCGGAAGCATGGTCAACCAGGCGCTGGCCGAACGCCAACTCGATATCCCCTTTCTGATCGGCGGCGGCATCGGTGCCGGTAGCCAGATCGTCTCGGCCCTGGCCTCCGGCGCTGCGGGCGTCGTGATCGGCACGCGCTTTCTGGTGTCCGAGGAAATCTCGGCGCACCCGCAATACAAGCGGGCCTTGGTGGCAGCCAACGAACGAGACACGACATTGACGATGAGCAGCGTGCGCAACACGGTGCGCACGCTCAGCAACGAAACGACCGAGATCGTGCGCCAGCTTGAGGCAGATAACCCCGATATCAGCATTGCCGAACTGATGCCTTATGTGTCCGGTGCGATTGGCCGCAAGGCATATGAAACCGGCGACGTATCGCGCGGGATGTTGTCCGCAGGACAGGCCTTGGGCCTGACCGACGCCATCGCCCCGCTGGCAGACATTGTCGCCCAACTGGAACAAGAGGCAGGTGTCGCGCTGGCGCGCCTGCGTCCCCAATCCCTTGCAACGCAACGCGCAGAGGTGCTGGCATCATGACCGAAAACAGCTTCCGGATTCATCATCTTGTCGAGGAGAGCGCGCGTGCCTATACCGATGCGATTGCCCTGATAGATGGCAGCGGCCACCAGATCACATACACTGAATACCAGGCGGCGATCGCCGAAGCCGCCACCTTGTTGCAAAACCGGGGCGTGCAGCCGGGCGACCGCGTCGCGATCGTGGCTGAAAACTGCATCACGACGGCGGTCTTCATTTTTGCGGCCAGCATCGTCGGGGCCTACGCGCTGCCAATCAACGCGCGGATGACCGCAACCGAAATCGCCCGCGTGATGGCGCATGCAACGCCGCGCGTGACTGTCTTCACAACCGAAGCCTCCAAAGAAGCGGCGGCACATACGGAGACCGCAGGCGCGGAAACGCAGGAAACATCTTTTGGAAGTTTCGCCATAGCCGTCACCGGTGCCAGCGCCCCGGAAGTGGTCGAGGGCGGCCCGGACGAAACCGCTGTTCTGCTCTACACGACCGGCACCACTGGCGACCCCAAAGGGGTGATGCTGACACACGCCAACCTGCGCTTTGCCGGCAGGGCCTCGGCTGAGCTGCGCGGCATGAGACAGGACGACAGGATCTATGGCGTGCTGCCGTTGACCCATGTTTTCGGGCTTGCTTCTATGCTGATGGCCGCCTGCGGTATCGGGGCGACGATCCAGCTTGAACCCCGCTTTCGTCCGGACGCCCTGTATGCGGCGCTGATGGACAAAGCCACCGTTCTGCCCGCGGTGCCGCAGATGCACGCCCTGCTGATGCAATATGCCAAGGATCGGGGGCTTTCGCGGCTCGAAAACAGTAAACTGCGCTATGTTTCCTCCGGCGCAGCCCCCCTTGATCCGGCATGGAAACGCAAGGCCGAGGCTTTCTACGGGCTGCCCTTGCAAAACGGGTACGGGCTGACGGAAAGCACCGCCGGCGTCTGCAGCACCCGCAATCCCATCGGGTCTCCCGATATCAGTGCGGGCTTTGCATTGCCGGAGACTGAAATCCGGCTCGACACCTCGGTCGGCGCGGAGGGCGATCCGGATGCCGGTGAAATTCTGGTCCGCGGCCCGCAGGTCATGAAGGGATATTTCAGGAACCCGGCAGAAACCGCACGCGCCATTGACGCAGACGGATGGCTGCGCACCGGTGATCTTGGAAAGATGGACGAGGCGGGCAATCTGCACGTTGTGGGACGCTGCAAGGAACTGATCATTCGCGGCGGCTTTAACGTCTACCCGCCCGAGGTCGAAGCCGCGTTGAACGACCACCCTGACGTGATCCAGTCAGCCGTGATCGGCAATTCCGTCAACGGCGACGAGGAAATCCTCGCCTTTGTTCAGTGCGCAGATCCGGCGGCGCTGGACCAGGAGGCGCTCGCCGCCTATGCCGCCAATCGTTTGACAGGCTACAAGCGACCATCCCGCATCATCCTGACAACCCAGCTTCCGGCTGCGCCGACAGGCAAGATTCTGAAACACAAACTGCTGTCCGTTTTCGCGGACCAGCTGGCCCGACCCGCGGCAGAGGGATAGCGCAGGTGGTGAATGACATGAATGGTTCCAGCCCCGGCGGGGATGAAAGCCGCCGCCAGAAAACGACCGAAGATCCTCCTGCCTCACGGACCCTTTCGTTGCCTGCACCGAACCCGAGGCGCGTGTCGGCAACGCGATATCTGAAGAGTTTCATGTCATTCGGCATCTACTGAACCTTGCAACCGTGAAACCCGATGAAGGCACACGCGCTGTTCCTCCGGCGCGCAACCACCGGCCTTCAGTCGTTTCATCAATTCCAAACAACAACTTGGAGACCATGCCCATGAAGGTGCTCGTGCCTGTCAAACGCGTGATCGACTATAACGTGAAGGTCCGCGTCAAAGCGGATGGAAGCGGTGTCGATCTTGCCAATGTGAAAATGTCGATGAACCCCTTTGACGAAATTGCCGTCGAAGAAGCGATCCGTCTCAAGGAAGCCGGTAAGGCAGACGAAGTCATCGCGGTTTCGATCGGGGTCAAGCAAGCCCAGGAAACGCTGCGCACCGCGCTTGCAATGGGTGCCGACCGCGCCATCCTGGTTGTGGCCGCCGATGATATCCATACCGACATCGAACCGCTGGCGGTGGCCAAGATCCTCAGGGCGATCGTCGAGGAAGAGCAGCCGGGTATCGTTCTGGCAGGCAAGCAGGCGATCGACAACGACATGAACGCGACCGGCCAGATGCTGTCGGCGCTGCTGGGTTGGTCGCAGGGCACATTTGTCTCGAAGCTGGACATCGAAGGCGATCACGCGCTGGTCTCCCGCGAGGTCGACGGCGGGTTGCAGACGATCAAAGTCAAGATGCCGTCGATCATTACCGTGGATCTGCGCCTGAACGAGCCGCGCTATGCGTCGCTGCCGAACATCATGAAAGCCAAGAAAAAGCCGCTGGATGAGAAAACCGCGGCCGATTACGGCGTCGATGTCACGCCGCGCCTTGAGATCGTCAAGACCGACGAACCCGAGGCCCGCAAAGCTGGTGAAATCGTGGGCTCGGTCGACGAGCTTGTTGCAAAACTCAAAGACGCGGGGGCTGTGTAATGGCTGTTCTTCTTCTCGCCGAAGTCACAGATGGCGAACTCGTTTTCGACGCGACCGCAAAGGCCGTCACCGCCGCTACCAAACTGGGTGAAGTGACCGCGCTGTGCTGCGGTGGGTCTGCCGCTTCCGGCGGAGAGGCCGCCGCCAAGATCGACGGCATTTCCAAGGTGCTGGTCGCCGAGGACGCCTCGCTGGGTCATCGTCTTGCGGAATCCACCGCTGCGCTGATCGCCTCGCTGGCTGATGCGTACGAGCACATAGTCGCCCCCGCCACCACCGACGCCAAGAACATCATGCCGCGTGTCGCAGCCCTGCTTGATGCGATGGTGATCTCGGATGTCTCGGGCGTTGTCGATGGCAACACATTCGAGCGCCCGATTTATGCAGGCAATGCGATTCAGACCGTCAGGTCCTCGGATGCAAAGAAGGTGCTCACCATCCGGACCTCGACCTTTGACGCGGCTGGTGAAGGTGGTTCGGCCCCGATCGAGAGCATTTCGGTGGCGGACACCCCGGGCCTCTCCGAATGGGTCGAAGACAAGGTTGCGGCAAGTGACCGCCCCGAGTTGACCTCGGCCGGTATCGTCGTCTCGGGTGGGCGTGGCGTTGGCAGTCAGGAAGATTTCGCCCTGATCGAGAAATTGGCTGACAAGCTCGGTGCCGCAGTTGGTGCCTCGCGGGCCGCCGTGGACTCGGGCTTCGCCCCGAACGACCTGCAGGTCGGTCAGACCGGCAAGGTGGTTGCACCAGATCTTTACATCGCCGTGGGTATCTCGGGCGCGATCCAGCATCTTGCCGGTATGAAAGACTCCAAGATCATCGTTTCGATCAACAAGGACGAAGAGGCGCCGATCTTCCAGGTGGCCGACTACGGGCTTGTCGCCGACCTCTTCCAGGCCGTGCCGGAACTGACCGGGAAACTATGACAATCGCGTGGCGGTTACGGGAATCCCCGTTCTCTCTGGTCCGGATCCCGGACGTTTTCCAGGTCCGGCCACGCGGTTGGGCATTGCTAATGGGGAGATACAGGCGGGCCAAGAGGCCCGCTGGCCCGATCCGGTGCATGCCGCTGCCGGCACGGGCGGCATCGCAGAACTGGAGGCCACATGAACAGATCCACCGAATTCGCATCGGCGCCGCCAATGACCGCGCAGCGGGTCAGCCTGATCGGCGGGTTGATGGTCGCGATTGGTCCGATTGCCATGGCGCTCTATACGCCGGCGATGCCCGGTGTGGTTGCAGCGTACGAGTCCAGCAAGGCGGTCGTGAAACTGACCTTGACGCTCTATTTCGCCGGTTTCGCTATTTCCCAGCTGGTCGCGGGGCCGCTATCGGATGCGATCGGGCGCCGTCCGGTGACGGTAATCTTCGCGGCGATTTTCTGCGTTGCGTCGCTGGGCGCGCTGCTGGCGCCGACAATCGAGACGCTGACCATTGCCCGCTTCGCCCAAGGGATTGGCGCGTCCGCCGGGGTGGCGATCTCGCGCGCTATCGTACGCGATTGTTTCCAGGGCGACGAATCGTCCAGCATCATGAACATGATCGGCATCATTCTTGCGGTCGGCCCGGCGGTTTCGCCGACGATTGGAGGGTTGCTCGTGCTGCATGTTGGGTGGAAATCGGTGTTCGCGGTGATGATCCTCTTCGGCCTTGCTATTGCGCTGGTCGCGTTGGTCGCGATGCGCGAAACCCTGCCTGCGCCGCAACCGCTGCGGCTGGCGGCCCTGGGCGGGTCTTATCTTCGGCTGCTCGGCAACCGGCATTTCATGACGGCGAGCCTGACGGTTGCGGGCTCGGTTGGGGCAATCTATGCGCAGGCGACACTGCTGCCCTTTATCCTGATGGGGCAGATCGGTCTGAGTCCCAGCGGATTCGGCCTGGCGATGCTTTTGCAATCGGGGCTGTTCTTCTCGGGCGCACTGGTGGCGCGATCCGTCATGAAACGAACCAGCGCATACCGGCTAGTCTGGCCTGGGCTGGGTGCCATCGCCCTAGGAGCTTTGTTAATTTTCTCGCTTCTCTGGGCGGATGACCCGAAAACCTTCCGGGTGATGGTCCCGGTGGGCATCTATGCCTTCGGCATCGCCTTCGTGGTGCCAGCAATGTCCACCGCCGCACTGGCGCCCTTCCCCCGGATCGCCGGGGCGGCGGCAGCACTGATGGGATTCCTGCAGATGAGCGCAGGGTTGTTGGTCGGTACGATCGGCGCATTTTTCGCGGATACGCTGGTCGCGTTCGCGATGCTAATCCCGTCCATGGCTGTGGTGGCCTGCGCGAGCTACGCGATCTACCGTCTGAACCCGCATCTGGCCGAGCCGGAACCGCGCGAAAACGTGATTGGCACTGCTCCACCTGGGCGAACATTCCTGCGAGAAGAGTGAGGGAGCAAGAGACCATCCACTTTCCTAGGGGCTCTTGGCCTCAAGACAAACTGGTGGCTGTAGCATTGTGTAACATACTCGATCCAAAGTTGCTCGCGGCCCTGCTCCTCCTCCAGTTACGTGGTTCTCAGCTATGTTTAGGAAAACGGAGGATAGAGATGCCGGTTGCCTCGACAATTACGTGATCGGGGCGCGGGCGGCGACCAAGGGTGTCGCCGATCGCATAGAATAGATCGCCTGAGATGGTGCAACAGATGCAGCTGTTGGTAAGTTCGATCGTGTCCTTGCCCCGTAATTTCATCAGCGCGGAGTCGATGTTGATCGAGCCGAAATCGTTCACCAGTACAACCATCCGCAGCCCTTGATCTATTGCGCGCGTTGCAGCCATTGGCGCGAAACTGTTGTTGGTCACTCGCATCTGGTCAGGCAAATTGATGCGCGTGGTACGAAATAATGAGGACGATGTTTCCGAGTTAAAGCCGCGTTCGGCCCCAGTTCTTGGACCGGCTATCAAATGATGGAGATCGCCTTTGGCCCGCAACCCCGTTAATGCCTATCAGTACTTCACTGCACTTGGCATGAATGGCTGCACTACACGATGCGCAGCGGCGTTGAGAACGAAGCGCTCGCGGTGAAATTCTTGCTGCGAGCGCGCGCAGCGAGAAATCGGCACTTCTGGTGTGGGGTCGTCAGAACCACGGCTGCGTCGCGAACGCAGGTCCGCTCAGGATTGGCGAACGGCAAGAGCCGCCCGCCAAGGTGGTTCAAATGTCGATTTGCTCGGCGATACTCAGCGCATCTTCAAGTTCGACGCCAAGATATCTGACTGTACTGTCAACCTTGGTATGTCCGAGCAGAAGCTGAACCGCTCTGAGATTTCCGGTTTTGCGGTATATCTCCGCTGCTTTGGTCCGGCGCAGCGAATGGGTGCCGTATCCACTGGGCTCCAGCCCGATCGCCGCCACCCAATCCCGCACAAGCCGGCCATATTGGCGCGTTGAGATATGCGGGCGGTCGTGAAACCGGCTGGGAAACATGAAGCGGCAGCCGATCATTTCCGGCGACTTGATCCATGCGGTAATGGTATTCCGCGTGTTTTCAGAGAGTTCGAACTGAACGGGCCGTTTGGTTTTGCTCTGGATCACGGACACTCTTTCGCGAACGCGATCATCCCTCACCAGGTCGGTTACAGCCAGTTTCACCAGATCGCATCCGCGAAGCTTGCTATCAATTGCCACGTTGAACAGCGCAAGATCGCGCAGGTTGCCCGCCAGTTCGAGCCGCGCTCGGATTGCCCAGACCTGTTTCGGCAACAGTGGTCGTTTCTGGCCGATGATCCGGCCCTTGTTCCAGGCTCTTCGTTTCGGGGTGACAGCGGGAAGTTGGACTCTTGGCATAGTGCTCCCTCCAATCCTCCCGCCAAGCCCAGACATCAGCACCGCGCTGACACCTGAATTTTACAGGCAGTTTGAATGGCCGTTGTCAGGTCGCCTATTCTTTGGGGCACGCCGCGGATGCATTGGGCTGGTCTGAGCCCTTAGTGACCAATTCTGCGCTTCGCACATATTGAAGCGATGCGCGAATAGCCGCCATTGATCCGCATCAGAATCGTGAGCTTTGCAATAGAATCCGAGCAAAAACCGCATGTTTCGGGTCGATGGAAGACTTCAATGTCGGTATTTCCCCTCAAAAGTAATCACAGGATTTCCCGATGCACGGACGCGACGCACTCTTCCCAAACTTTGACCAACTGATGGACGTTGAAAACGCGTTGACCGAGCGCCTCAACCAAGCTCGCCGTGACTACGCCAGTCGCAACGCAACCTCGGCGGAATTAACGCCTGATTGGTTGGAGGAGTTGAAATCCAAGCGGTTTGAGCAGGTGGAAGATCTTGAACCGCTGATGGACTGGGTGATTGATGCGCTCGAAACTGGCAGTGTGCAGATGACTCATCCGGGATATCTTGGCCTGTTCAATCCGGCACCTACCTTTGCCGCAGAATGTGCAGATCGGATCGCGTCGATGTTCAATCCGCAAATCTGTGTGTATTCTCATGCGCCTGCTGCCGTCGAAATCGAACAGCATGTCATCAATGAAGTGGCCCGACGCGCAGGACTTCCCATAGGGTCCGGAGGGCATTTTACCAGTGGCGGTGCCGAGGCCAATTCGACGGCTGTTTTATGTGCCTTGCAGGCGAAATGTCCGGATTACAGCGACAAGGGCATCTATGAATTCGGTGGTCAGCCGACGATCTACGTCTCGAAGGAAAGCCACCTTGCATGGTTGAAGATGGCGCATTCGGCAGGCATCGGGCGCAACGCCGTTCGATTAATCGCAACCGATGGTCAGGGCCAGTTGGATGTGGGTTGTCTTGCGACCGCCATTGATGAGGATCTGAAAAGCGGCTGCGTTCCGGTCCTGATCGTGGCCACGGCTGGCACCACGAATGCCGGGATGATTGACCCGCTCAAACCTTGCAGTGCATTGGCGCAGAAACATGGCATGTGGTTTCACGTTGACGCGGCCTGGGGTGGCGCGATGATGGCAAGCACGGCAGGGCAATCTGTGTTGGATGGCATTGAACGGGCGGACTCGATCACGGTTGACGCACATAAATGGTTCGCCACCACGATGGGGGCTGGAAGGCTTTGTTGCGCAAAGGCGGATGTAGGATTCATCTCGTGAATCCAGCGTGGTAGCTGGGCGGCATGAGCAGACCTCTCCCGCCGAGCTACAAAACCAAGAACTGGCCGCCCTACAACGAAGCGCTGAAGCAGCGGGGTTCGCTGACGATCTGGTTCGATCCGGACATGGTCTGGGTGCCGCCGCCCACAGGCAAGCAAGGCCGTCAGCCGCAGTATAGCGACGCCGCGATCCAGACCTGCCTGACGATGAAGGTCCTGTTCGGCATGCCGCTCCGGCAGACGACTGGCTTCGTCGAGAGCCTCTTGCGTCTGGCTGGTCTCGACTGGAGTGTGCCGGATTTCAGCACGCTCAGCCGGCGCCAGAAGACTATGGCCGTGGACATTCCCTACCGTGGCTCAAAGGGGCCACTGAACATGCTCATCGACAGCACCGGCATCAAGGCGGAAGGCGAAGGCGAGTGGCATGCGCGCAAGCACGGCGGCGCGAAACGTCGTCTATGGCGCAAGATCCATATCGGTGTCGATGAGCAGACGCTGGAAATTCGGGCCATCGAGGTCACCGGGAGCAACGTCGGTGATGCGCCGATGCTTCCCGAGTTGCTGGATCAGATCCCGGCGGACGTCGAGATCGGATCGGTCACCGCGGACGGCGCATACGATACCCGCAAGTGCCACGACGCCGTCGCCGACCGCGGTGCCGATGCTGTTATACCACCCCGCAAGAACGCCAAGCCCTGGAAGCCCTCTACCGCAGGCGCCATTGCGCGGAACGAGGCGCTGCGCGCATCGAAATACCTCGGTCGCGCCATCTGGCGAAAGTGGAGCGGATACCACCGCCGGAGCCGCGCCGAGACGAAGATGCATTGCGTGAAGCGACTGGGGCAGAGCCTCATGGCACGCGACTTCGATCGCCAGGTCGCAGAACTCCAAGTCCGCGCCGCCGTGTTGAACGGCTACACCGCGCTCGGAATACCTGTCACCGAGCCCATGGAATGGCGCTGTTGCGCAAATCAGCTGATGACCGTACTCCCCCTTTCCCCGGACACATTTATCCTGCGGCCACGGTCATCGGGATACCGAGTGCCGTGAAGCGGTTGAGGACCGCCGCGCGGATCTGGACCTCTGCCACCTGGCGGTCAAAGTCCCGCGACATCAACCGCTGGCCGAGCTGTTTCACGCAGTTCATTTTTGTTTCGACCCTGCTGCGGCGGTGGTACCCGCTCCAGTTGCGCCAGAGCGCCCGGCCCAAGTGCTTTGACGCCCGCAGGATCTCGTTTCGCGCCCGGGCTCCGGCTGTGTCCGGCTTCCAGGGTCTCGCATTCCGTCTAGGCGGGATGATAGCAGCAGCATCGCGGGCGGCGATGGCGTCATGGCAGGCACGGGTATCATAGGCACCGTCGGCCGTGACGGTGGTGATCTCCTCCTCCGCCGGGATCTGGGCAAGCAGGTCCGGTAGCATCGGAGCATCACCGACATTGCTGGAGGTGACTTCGACCGCCCGGATCTCCAATGTTTCCTCGTCGATCCCGAGGTGGATCTTGCGCCAAACCCTGCGTCGCGAGCCACCGTGCTTGCGCGTATGCCACTCGCCTTCGCCTGCCACCTTGATGCCGGTGCTGTCCACGAGAAGGTGAAGTGGTCCCTTGGAGCCGCGATACGGGACAACGACGTCCAAGGTTTTCTGACGGCGCGACAAGGTGGAAAAGTCAGGCACGGACCAGTCCAGCCCGGAAAGCTTCAGCAGGCTCGCCACGAACCCTGTCGTCTGGCGGAGTGGCAGGCCGAGGAGGACCTTGAGGGCGAGGCAGACCTGGATCGCAGCATCGCTATAGGACTGCTGGCGGCCGCGCCGCCCGGACGGCACCGCCTCCCACTGCATCGAGGGATCGAACCAGACGGTCAGCGAACCTCGCTGCTTCAAAGCCTGATTGTAGCTGTGCCAGTTGGTGGTCTTGTAGGTCGTCTTCGGAGGTTTGCTCATGCTGCCCGGCTAGCATGCTGGATTCACGAGATGAATCCCCCTGGATTTGCGCAACAACGCCCCATGGAATAAGTGCGTCCGGGGAAAGGGGAAGTGCAGCCTTCATCCTCTTTGCGCAACAAAGCCGGGCTGGAATGTTTCTGACCTCACGCCCTGACATACCTGCACAGGTTTTCCGTATCTCGGCCAGTTACATGCCTGAAAGCGAGGCAGCCAAGGATTTCTATGTGAATTCCAACCAATGGTCGCGCCGCTTCGTTGGATTGCGCCTGTTCCTCGCTCTTGGGGCCGCCGGATGGGATGGGTACGGCGACCACGTAGAACGCACTATTCGGCTGACCAACCGTTTCACGGAAAATCTGAAAAAGGCGGGATGGTTGCAGGCAAACGGGTCTCTCATGGGAGTAAGTTGCATGGTGCCACCGGAAGGACACGATGCTGTACAACGCTATGTTGATGCGGTTCACGCAGATGGCCGGTTCTGGATTTCCAAGGCGATGTTCGAGGGAAAACCGGTTTTGCGGGCCTGTGTCACCAACGGACGCACGGACAAGGCGACCATTGACCAGCTTACGGATTCCCTAAAGACGGCATGAGGTTGGGAAAGGAGCGTCTAAATGGGGGCTTTCGCAATTGGTCAAAAATGGTCATTGAGTCGGATGGATTGATTGGCCGCTCTGTCCGCGACCCGTGAATTCTAGGTTTCAAATTTGCCGCGGCTTGACGTAATGGCTGCATTCTCCTCTGCCATGCAAAGAAAGAAATTCGGCAGTGCAGCAGATCGGCGCGCTGCGAGCGCGCGCAGCATGAAAACCGGATTCACAGTATGGGCTCTGAGCGGTCAATAGCTGCGCCTTGTGTCAATCGGCAGCCAATCGTGACCCCCTATCGGCATCCAAAAATGACCCCCTTGGAGCGCCCGGGTAGCTGGCCCGATGCGGTGTAGCCCTCACACAGCGCAGCCGTATCGGGCCAGC
>NZ_JAEKJV010000028.1:0-29488 GCF_017309175.1 Salipiger bermudensis
AGCTCCATCAGAGCCATTCTGTCGTCGGTCATCGTCATCTCCGTCTCAGGTTTCAGGTGTCGCAACCCGAACCTTCTCCGAAGATCGACGGTGACCGCCAGCGTCGCATGTGGCGACGCCCGCGGATTCCTACACCACGCTATGGGGCACTATCCTATTAGGTGATGAAGTTCTCGGTGCCATAGCTGGAGCGATGCGCTTGCTACGGGCAACGACCGCCTGTGGTCAGCACCTCCAAGCTCAATAGCGTCGCTGCAAGCGAGGCAAGAGCGAGTACCTCCTAGAGATAAACCACGAGGAGGAGGTAGCCATAGCACTCCAAGTGCTCAGCTTTAGCTACCACCTCAGCTAAAGCTATAGCTTCTCCTCATGAGGAGAGGGGCTTGAGGGTGTATCCTTGGATGCCCCCCTTACCCCCCACAAAAGGAGGTAAGAGGAGGTCCAAGGCTACGCTCCTCGTCGTCGGGACTTGAGGTATGCAGCGCCTTCGGAGAGGCCCCCGCAGAAGTTCGGATTCTGCAATGGTGGAACCTAATCCACCCCTTCCGACGTCCGGGACCAGAGAGGTGTTGCTGCGACCGCACAGAAGCACCTGTATTTCTCCGGCGTCGTCAGCAAGAAAGGCAATGAACCTACTCATCCAAAAAGGGCGGTAACTTCCTCATTTCCGCAGCAAGTCCGGGCAGCATAGCGTCGCTCCTGCCATAGCCCTCCGCAGACTTCCCAGTGGACCTGCCAGTAATGTAGGTCTTTGCACTATCCAGCATCCCTGCCCCCAGAGCCAAGTCCTCGAAGAGATGCCGCCAACCGTGGCTAGGAGCCAGCTCCCGCCTTTTGATCTTCAGCTTATTCCTAACCCAGCTAGCGACATTCCCTTGCGAGCGAGGGGGGAAAAGCCGCTGCTTCGGGCGATCTCTGCTGGCTTGAACGAACCCAAGTAGCCCCTCCATCAAGAGATCAGGGTGAACGGGCACGACCCGGATACTGTGCAGGTTTTTGAGGCTCTTCCCGCCCTTTGTGGAAATCCGGTAGAACCACGCCCCCTCGTACTCGAAGAAATCGCCTGCCGTCAGTTGAGCTACCTCCTCAATACGCGCTCCCGAATAAGCGCACATCCACGGCAACCACCTCAGCTCCGGCTTCGTCTCACTTCGCGCTGCCTCAAGAACCGCCCGTGCCTCGCTCATGCGATAGGTCCGGTCTTCGCTCCTGACGCCCTGGCGCTGCGGGACTTCAACAAGGTCCAGCGGATTGCGATCCGGGAACAGCTCTCCGAGAGCATGACGCCTTGCCCACTCCACGACTGTACTCACGTTCTGAAGGCGCTGGGCGATGGTCGAGTTGGACAGCTTTCCGCCCTCCAACATCTTCCTCATCCACTCGTCGGCCTGCCGAGCCGTGACCGTGTCCACTCGCTTGCTCTTGCGATAGCCAGCGAACTCGTCAGCCGCCCGCCGATACTTCCGCTCGGCACTCGAAGACATCGGCTTGGCGTCACGCCCTGCCGCACGACGCTTGACCTCTGTGTCGATCACCTCAACGAAGGTCGTTCCTTTGCCCTCACCAACGGGCTGTGCCTGAGCCTGTGTCTTCGAAGCATAAGCCGGGTACTTGTCCGCCGTCCCGCTCTCCGAGTAGTCGCCGCTGGCCCGTGCTGCGTTCACGCGCGTGACGTCTTCCATGGCGACAGCGACCCGCTGTAGCAGCTTGCTCCTCGACACTGCATCGACGAGAAGGCCGCGCCTTGAGAGCGCCGCGTCTGCCAGTCCTCCGAAGCGGCTTTCAATGTCGGCAGCTCTGGTTGCCGCTGTCGCCACCGCCAATGGATGGCTACGGCCAGCTCTTGCCGCCTCGTCCAGCTCGGCGACACGCCCCCACAGCTCAGGCGATCCCGGCTCATCTTCGAGGATGTCGAGGAAGTCGGCCACGACCTCACCAGCGAGAGCTACGGCCTGTTTGTGGGTCAGACCGGCGGGACCACGTCGAAGAGCCTCCCAGTGGCTCTCAAGCGCCGCCAGAGCCTGCGAGAACCGCCTCTTCGCTTCCTGCCAGTCCTTTGTGTGCAGCGAGGTCTTAGCGTGTGTGGTGAGGTTGACTCGGCGGATGCGGTCACCAATGGGCAGAGACACAGTCGTACCCTTCGCACGGTCCGCGACGTCGCGAGGGACATGGACGCGAATGTAGTAGGTCGATCCGATAATGGCGGGTTTAGGCATTGTGCATCTCATCGTGTACCACCTCTATGTACCAGTCGAGGCGGCGCATGTTCCTGTTTATCAGGTACTTATGCGATTTCAATGCAGTAGCATGGTGGGTGATGAGAGACTCGAACTCCCGACATCTTCGGTGTAAACGAAGCGCTCTACCAACTGAGCTAATCACCCGGTGCGCGCGGTTTAGCCAAGCGCGCGGCGCAGTTCAAGTCGCTTTGCGCAGCCGGCGCTCGCGTGCGATCCAGGTGCGCGGTCCCGGCCCCTCCCGGCCCTTCCTGTCATCGGGGTTATAGAGCGGGCAGGTCTCCATGGACAGGCAGCCACAGCCGATGCAGCCATCGAGATCGTCGCGCAGTGCCTCAAGCCGGGCAATGCGGGCGTCGAGCTCGCGACTCCAGTCCTCGGACACGGCCTGCCACTCCGCCTTGTTCGGCGCCCGGCCCTTCGGCAGCCGCGCCAGCATGGCGCGGATCTCCGCCAGAGGGATGCCCAGCGATTGCGCCACCCGGATCACCGCCACCCGGCGCAGCTCGCGACGGTCGTAGCGGCGGTGATTGGCGGGCGTGCGCCAGCTCTCGATCAGCCCCTCGGATTCGTAGAAATGCAGCGTCGAGACCGCGACGCCGGCGCGGGCAGCCATCTCTCCGACCGAAAGATCGTTGGGGCGCACCGGCGCGCCGCGGCGGGAAGCAGGGAGAGACATGAGCGCTTGACCTCAAGTGAGCTTGAGGAAGCAGGTTGGCCGATATCGACCGAATCTGCAAGGAGACCCGCCCATGTCGACCCCGATCCGCATCATCGGCCTGCGCCCGATCCGTCTGCGCCTGCTTGGCCGCTTGCGGGCATGGCTGCGCGCCCGCCATGCCCGCAAGCGGCTGGCACAGCTGCGCCGCAGCCCGGCCCTGGTCCGCGATATCGGGCTGACAACACACCCCGAGCCACGGGACCCGCCACGGCCGCCTGAACGGTGGTGAGCCACGCGACGCAGCCAGCCAAACCGCGCCACGCTCTCCGGCGCTCCGCCCACTGCGACGCGCTTTGCCTGTCGGGGTTCGAGGACAGCGCCCGGACCGGGCGCGTTGCGCAGGAAAGGCCTTGGGCCAGAACGAAAAAAGGGCGCGCTCGATCCATGAGGAGAGCGCGCCCTTCAGAAGAATGGTGGGTGATAAGAGATTTGAACTCCTGACATCTTCGATGTGAACGAAGCGCTCTACCACTGAGCTAATCACCCGGTAGCGGGTCTAATAAGAGAAGCCGCCGAGAGGTGCAAGAGGGCAATCGCAGGATTTTCCGCGAAATCCTTGCCGCCCGCGCGCTGCCGTTGCGGCAGCCCCCGGGGCTTAGTCTTCAGCGGCTTCGGGGCCCTCGCCGGCACGCCCGGGTCGCTGTGGCGCGTTCTGACGCAGCCGCGCGTTGATCACGCGCTTCTCGCCCCGGGTCTTGATGTTGCTGACCTTGAGTTTGCCGAAGGGCTCCAGCCGCAGCTCTCGGCCCTCGGCCAGCGCCTCGCCGAGAATCGCCAGCGCCGCCTCGACCGATGGCTTTGCCTCGCGCTTCTTGACCCCGCAGCGCGCCACCACCCGGTCGACCAGCTCCTTCTTGTCGAGTTCCCCGGACGCCGCGCCACCGACCGACGCATCGGGTGCTGCGTCGGGATCATCCGGTACGGTCTCGAGGGATGGCGCGACGTCCGCCTCCTCGGCGTCGCACGCCTCGGTCGCGGTGGCCACGGATGCGCTGCGCTGCGCCTTGCTGCTGTATGTCATGGCGATCCAGTTCCGGTTGAGGGCGACCCGCCCAGAAAACTCTCCATATGAGAATATTAACCAATTCAGACGCCACTGAACAGGGCGCGGCGGATGGGGCAGAGGAAAGATGCCGTCGTCGCCCGCTCTGGTGCCGCGAGCGGCGCTCGGCTACACCGAGGCCAAGGGGGAGCCAAATGCCAGAGATCCAACTCGTCATCTTCGATTTCGACGGTGTCGTCGTCGACAGCGAGGTCATCAGCGCCCGGATGCTGGTGGCGGAGCTGGCCGAGTATGGCGTCGGCATCGATCTGCCCTACGTGGCGCAGCACTTCCTCGGGCGCAGCTACCCGGTGGTGCTCGAGCAGATCCGGCGCGAGTTCGCGATCACCCTGCCCCGGGGATTCGAGGCCGATTACCGCGCCCGGCTGGTCGCGGCCTTCCGCGACGGGCTGCGCGTGATGCCAGGGCTGACCGAAACGCTCGAGGCGCTCCGCGTGCCCTATGGCATTGCCACCAGCTCGAGCCCGGCGCGGGTGGCGCAGTCGATGGAGATCGTGGGCCTGACGCGATTTTTCGACGGGCGCATCACCACCGCCGCCGAGGTGACGCATGGCAAGCCGGCCCCAGACCTGCCTCTCAGAGCGGCAGAGAAGGCCGGAATCGCGCCGGAAAACTGCCTGCTGATCGAGGATTCACTGGCCGGGATCCGCGCTGGCCTCGCGGCGGGAATGCAGGTCTGGCAATTCACCGGCGGCAGCCATTTCGAGGGCATGGTGCCGCCTTCGGCACCGGATGCCCTGCCGCATCAAGCATTTGCCAAATTCTCCGAGCTCGCGCATCTTGCCCCGCAGCTTCTGACAGCGGCACAGACGAAGGGACCGGCGCATGAGTGACGACAGCGAGGCATCCGCCGACGACATCGCGGCCCGCGCCGGCTGGCTCTACTACGTCGGCGGCCTGCGGCAGGACCAGATCGCGCAGGAGCTGGGCATCTCGCGCCAGCGCGCCCAGCGCATGGTGGCCCGCGCCATGGCCGAGGGTCTGGTGCGGGTGCGCATCGACCACCCCATCGCCGACTGTCTCGAGCTGGAGCGCGCGCTGCGCCGCAAGTACGGGCTCGACCGGGTGCGCATCGCCCCGGCGGTCGGCTCGGGTCAGGATGCGCCGCGCGCCATTGCCCCCTTCGCCGCCCCCGAGCTCGAACGCGTGTTTCGCGACCCCGAACCCAAGCTCGTGGCGCTCGGCACCGGGCGGATGCTGCGCGCGGTGATCGAGGAAATGCAGGTGGTCCCCGCCAGCCACCACCGGGTGGTCTCGCTGATCGGAAACGTGTCTCCCGACGGTTCGGCCTCGTTCTACGAGGTCATCATGCGCATCGCCGACAAGACCGGCGCGCCGCACTACCCGATGTCAGTGCCGGTGATGGCCCGCGATGCCGAGCATTTCGAGATCTACCGCAGCCTGCCCCACGTCAAAAGCTCGCGCGCGCTCGGGGCGCAGGCCGACCTGACCATCGTGGGAATCGGCCAGATGGCCGAGGACGCGCCGCTCTATGTCGACGGGTTCATCACCGCTGACGAGCTTCACGCGGTGCAGGAGGCCGGCGCGGCGGGCGAGATCTGCGGCCATATCTTCGATTCGAACGGCCACTATATCGACCATCCCGTCAACAACTTCATGGTCGGCTCGCGCGTGCCCGTGAACGACAACCCGGTGATCTGCATCGCCGGTGGTCCCAGCAAGATCAAGGCGTTGCGGGCTGCTCTCAAGGGCCGGCTCATCCAAGGCCTGATCACGGACGAACACACCGCCGCCGCTTTGCTCGGCAGCTGAGCCATGCGTTGCACGCAAATCAGGCTTGACAAGACTCGCGCCCTCATGTGAGCTTTTACTCACTTCTTGAGCAGATGCTCAGTGTGAAGGTTTGGGAGGACCACCATGTCTAATTCGATCCGTGCCCTGATGGGCGCGTGCGCCATTGGTGCGCTTGCAACCGCCGCATCGGCGGAGACGATCACAGTTGCGACCGTGAACAACGGCGACATGATCCGGATGCAGGGGCTGATGGATGAGTTCAACGCCGAGTACCCCGACATCGAAGTCGAGTGGGTGACCCTCGAGGAGAACGTGCTGCGCCAGCGCGTGACCCAGGATGTGGCGGCCAAGGGCGGCCAGTTCGACGTCATGACCATCGGCACCTACGAGGTTCCGATCTGGGGCGCACAGGGCTGGCTGGTGTCGCTGAACGACCTGCCCGCCGAGTGGGACGCGGATGACATCCTGCCCGCGATCCGCGGCGGCCTGACCGTCGACGGCGAGCTCTATGCGGCGCCGTTCTACGGCGAAAGCTCGATGGTGATGTACCGCAAGGACCTGATGGAAGCCGCTGGCATGGAGATGCCCGAGGCGCCGACCTGGGACGACATCGCCGCGGCCGCCGAGGCGATGACCGACAAGGACAACGAGATCTACGGCATCTGCCTGCGCGGCAAGGCGGGCTGGGGCGAGAACATGGCCTTCCTGACCGCCATGTCGAACTCGTTCGGCGCGCGCTGGTTCGACGAGAACTGGACCCCGCAATTCGACAGCGAGGCCTGGGCGAACACCATCAACACCTACATGGACCTGATGACCAACTACGGTCCCCCGGGCGCCTCGACCAACGGCTTCAACGAGAACCTCTCGCTGTTCCAGCAGGGCAAGTGCGGCATGTGGATCGACGCAACCGTGGCGGCCTCCTTCGTGACCAACCCCAACGACTCCTCCGTGGCGGACCAGGTGGGCTTCGCCCTTGCGCCCGACAACGGCCTTGGCAAGCGCGGCAACTGGCTCTGGGCCTGGTCGCTGGGCATCCCCGCCGGCACCGATGCCGAGGATGCGGCCAAGACCTTCGTCGCCTGGGCGACCTCGAAGGAATACACCCAGCTCGTGGCCGAGAAAGAGGGGTGGGCCAACGTGCCCCCGGGCACCCGCACCTCGCTCTACGAAAACGAGGAGTACCAGAAGGTGCCGTTCGCGGAGATGACCCTCAACAGCATCAACGAGGCTGACCCGAACCAGCCCACCGTCGATCCGGTGCCCTATACCGGCGTGCAGTTCGTCGCGATCCCCGAGTTCGCGGGCATCGGCACCCAGGTCGGTCAGGAATTCTCGGCGGCCCTCGCAGGCCAGCAGTCGGTCGAGCAGGCGCTCGAGAACGCGCAGGCGATCACCACCGACGAGATGGAAGCTGCCGGCTACTGATCCTTCCCCAAGGTAGCCCCAGACCGGGAGGCGGTATCCGATTGCCGCCTCCCACTTTCCCCAACCAAGACCGCGTGACCGGCATGTCCTGCCGTGTCCCGCCCCGGCGGACCCGCTGTCCGCGCTCCAAGGAGGTATGCCATGGCGACCCAGCACGCTCGATCTGCCGCCCGATTGATGTTGGCGCCCGCCGTGATCCTGCTGCTCGGCTGGATGCTGGTGCCGCTGACCATGACACTGGTCTTCTCGTTCAAGAAATACCTGCCGCTGCGCGGCGGTGACCTCGGATGGGTCGGCTTCGAGAACTACATCCGCTTCGTCACCTCCTCGGCCTTCTGGCCCAGCATCTGGGCGACGCTGATCATCGTCGGCGGGGTTCTCGTCATCACCATCGCCTTCGGCATCGCGCTGGCGCTGCTGCTCGACCAGCCGATGTGGGGACAGGGCATCGTCCGCATCCTCGTGATCGCGCCGTTCTTCGTCATGCCCACCGTCTCGGCGCTGGTCTGGAAGAACATGTTCATGGACCCGGTGAACGGCCTCTTCGCACATCTGTGGCAGGTCTTCGGCGCCGAGCCGATCCAGTGGCTGAGCCAGGCCTCCCTGCCCTCGATCATCATGATCGTGTCGTGGCAGTGGCTGCCCTTCGCCACGCTGATCCTGCTGACCGCGATCCAGTCGCTCGACAGCGAGCAGATCGAGGCCGCCGAGATGGATGGCGCGCCGTGGCGCTCGCGCTTCATCTACATCATCCTGCCGCACCTGAGCCGGGCGATCACCATCGTGCTGCTGATCCAGACGATCTTCCTGCTGGGCATCTTCGCCGAGATCTTCGTCACCACCCAAGGCAGCTTCGGAACCCGCACCCTCACCTACCTGATCTACCAGCGCGTCCTCGAGAGCCAGAACGTGGGCCTTGGCAGCGCCGGCGGCATCTACGCCGTGATCCTCGCAAACATCATCGCGATCTTCCTGATGCGGATCGTCGGCAAGAACCTGGACGCCTGAGGAGGGACCAGACATGGCACGCGCAGTCACCACCCAACGCAAGGCGCTCAACACCGTCGCCGCATGGACCGTCGGTCTGCTGATCTTCTTCCCGATCCTGTGGACCATCCTGACCAGTTTCAAGACCGAGGCCACCGCCATCGCCGATCCGCCGGTCTTCCTGTTCTTCGACTGGACCACCGAGAACTACGCCGCCGTGATGCAGCGTTCGGATTACGCACAGTTCCTGTGGAACTCGATCTTCATCGCCGGCGGCTCCACCCTGCTTGGCCTGATCGTGGCGATCCCGGCGGCCTGGTCGATGGCCTTCGTGCCCTCGCCGCGCACCAAGGACATCCTGCTGTGGATGCTCAGCACCAAGATGCTGCCGGCGGTGGGCGTGCTCTACCCGATCTACCTGCTGTTCATCCGGCTGGGCCTGCTCGACACCAAGATCGGCCTGACCCTCGTGCTGATGCTGATCAACCTGCCGATCATCGTGTGGATGCTCTACACCTACTTCCGGGAAATCCCCGGCGAGATCCTCGAAGCGGCCCGCATGGACGGCGCCTCGCTGCGGGACGAGATCCTCTATGTCCTGACCCCTATGGCGGTCCCGGGCATCGCCTCGACCCTGCTGCTCAACTTCATCCTCGCCTGGAACGAAGCCTTCTGGACGCTCAACCTCACTGCCGCCAAGGCAGCACCACTCACGGCCTTCATAGCGTCCTACTCCAGCCCCGAGGGCTTGTTCTACGCCAAGCTCTCGGCGGCTTCCACAATGGCCATCGCGCCGATCCTCATCATGGGCTGGTTCAGCCAGAAACAACTCGTCCGCGGCCTGACCTTCGGCGCGGTGAAATAAGAAAACGGGAGGACCTCTCATGGGACGCATCACACTCGACAAGGTGACCAAGAGCTTCGGTGAAGTGAACGTCATCCCGCCGCTCGACCTGACCATCAACGATGGCGAGTTCGTGGTCTTCGTCGGCCCCTCGGGCTGCGGCAAGTCCACCCTGCTGCGGCTGATTGCCGGGCTCGAGGATGTCACCTCCGGCCAGATCCGCATCGACGGCGACGACGCCACGCGGATGCCCCCGGCGCAGCGCCGGCTGGCGATGGTGTTCCAGAGCTACGCGCTCTACCCGCACATGTCGGTGCGCAAGAACATCGCCTTCCCGATGAAGATGGCGGGCATCCCCGAGGACGAGCAGAAGCGCCGCATCGACAGCGCCGCCAAGGCGCTCAACCTCACCGACTATCTCGACCGCCGCCCCGGCCAGCTCTCCGGCGGCCAGCGCCAGCGCGTCGCCATCGGCCGCGCCATCGTGCGCGAGCCCTCGGCCTTCCTGTTCGACGAGCCCCTGTCGAACCTCGACGCGGCTCTGCGGGTGGGCATGCGGCTCGAGATCATGGAGCTGCACAAGCGCCTCGCCACCACGATGATCTACGTCACCCACGACCAGGTCGAGGCGATGACCATGGCCGACAAGATCGTGGTGCTGCGCGCCGGCAATATCGAGCAGGTGGGCAGCCCGCTGGAGCTCTACCGCGAACCGCGAAACGAGTTCGTGGCGGGCTTCATCGGCAGCCCCAAGATGAATATCTTCGGCGGCAACCCGGCCCAGCAGCACGGCGCCGCCAAGATCGGCGTCCGCCCCGAGCACATCTCTGCCTCGACCGAGGCCGGCACCTGGGAGGGCGTGGTCGGCGTGGCCGAACATCTGGGCTCCGACACCTTCCTTCACGTGCACCAGACTGGCCTTGCCGACACCGTCACCGTGCGCGTCGATGGCGAGCTTCCGGTCAAGCATGGCGACCGGATCTTCCTGACGCCGGAAGCGGACAAGATCCACCGTTTCAACGAGCAGGGCCTGCGGGCATGACCCGCCTTGCCGGCAAATGCGCGCTGATCACCGGCGCCGCCCGCGGCATCGGGGCCGCCTTCGCCAAGGCCTACATCGCCGAGGGCGCCAAGGTGGCGATTGCCGACATCAATATCGAGCGCGCCCGCGAGACCGCCGCCGCGCTCGGTGAGGCCGCCATCGCGGTCGAGATGGACGTCATCCGACAGGAGAGCATCGACGCTGCCGTGGCCGAGACCGTGGCGCGGCTCGGCCGGATTGACATCCTGATCAACAACGCGGCTCTGTTCACCGCCGCGCCGATCACCGAGATCACCCGAGAGGACTACATCCGCGTCTTCGACATCAATGTCGGCGGCACGCTTTTCACCCTGCAGGCGGTGGCACGGCACATGATCGCGCAGGGCGTCCAGGGCCGGATCATCAACATGGCCTCGCAGGCCGGGCGCCGCGGTGAGCCGCTGGTGGCGGTCTACTGCGCCACCAAGGCGGCGGTGATCTCGCTCACCCAGAGCGCCGGGCTCAACCTCATCGAGCACGGCATCAACGTCAACGCGATTGCCCCCGGCGTCGTCAATGGCGAGCACTGGGACGGGGTCGACGCCTTCTTCGCCAAGCACGAGGGCAAGGCGCCGGGGCAGAAGAAGCAGGAGGTCGGCGCCGCCGTCCCCTATGGCCGGATGGGCACCGCCGAGGACCTGACCGGCATGGCAATTTTCCTGGCCTCGGACGAGGCCGAGTACATCGTCGCCCAGTGCTACAACGTGGACGGCGGTCAGTGGATGAGCTGACGGAGGCGATCTGAATGAAACTCGACACCGAAACCCTCGGCACGCTCGACCAGCGTGTCGCCTGCCCCGGCTATGACCGCAGCGCGCTCAGCCACGGCATCGTGCATGTGGGCCTGGGCAACTTCCACCGCGCCCATCAGGCGGTCTATCTCGACGATCTCTTCGCCACCGGCCGCGATCACGACTGGGCCATCACCGGTGCCGGGGTGCGCGCCCCAGACGGGCGGATGCGCGAGGCGCTCAAGGCACAGGACTGCCTCTCGACGGTGATCGAGCGCTCGCCCGCCGGCGATCGCCCGCGCATCATCGGCGCGATGATCGATTTCGTCGAGGTCGACCCGGCCAATGCGCCGCTGATCGCCAAGATGACCGATCCGGCCACCCGCATCGTCTCGCTCACCGTGACCGAGGGCGGCTATTACGTCGATCCGACCACCGAGACCTTCGACCCGACCCATCCCGACATCGTCGCCGACGGCGAGGCCCCCGACGCGCCAAAAACCGTGTTCGGCGCCATCGTGGCGGCCCTCAGGGCGCGCCGCGCCGCCGGCCAGCCGCCCTTCACGGTGATGAGCTGCGACAACATCCCCGGCAATGGCGATGTCACCCGCGACGCGGTGACCGGCACCGCCCGCCGCTCGGACCCGGAGCTTGCCGACTGGATCGCCGCCAACGTGGCCTTCCCAAACTCCATGGTCGACCGCATCACCCCCGCCACCGGCGAGGCTGAGCGCGCGCTCGCGGCCTCTTTCGGTCTCGACGATCCGGTTCCGGTGACCTGCGAGCCGTTCCGGCAATGGGTGCTCGAGGACAACTTCCCGCAGGGCCGCCCGGCGCTGGAGGAGGTCGGCGTGACCTTCACCGACAAGGTGCACGAATACGAACGGATGAAGATCCGCATCCTCAATGGCGGTCATGCCATCATCGCCTATGCCGGCGCGCTCCTGGGTTGCGACCTGGTCGACGAGGCCATGGCCCATCCGCTGGTGCACGCCTTCCTGCGCAAGGTCGAGGAGCAGGAAGTGCTGCCGCATGTGCACCCGGTGCCCGACTTCACGCCCGCCGAATATCTCGAGCTGATCGACGAGCGCTTCTCCAACCCTGCGGTGAAGGACACAACGCGGCGACTCTGCCTCGACGGCTCGAACCGGCAGCCAAAGTTCATCGTGCCCTCGATCCTCGACGGGCTGAAATCGGGCGCCTCCGTCAGCGGGCTGGCGCTCGAGTCCGCGCTCTGGTGCCGCTACTGTGCCGGGCATTTCGAGGATGGCAGCGAGATCGCCCCGAACGATCCCGACTGGGACCGTCTGGTCGCGCTCTCGGCCGAGGCCAAGACCCGCCCGGCAGCCTGGCTCGAGCAACGCACGGTTTACGGCGATCTCGCGACGAACCCGCACTTCGCCGCGCTGTTCAGCGGCTGGCTCGACCGCCTTTGGGCCGACGGCGTGCAGAAGACCCTCGAAGCCTACCTCGCGGACTGACGGCGCCCGCGCCAAGGCCCGCCTCTTCTCTGGTTCAAAAATACCTCGGGGTGAATTGCCCCGGACAAAGTCCGGGGCAAGAGGGGCAGCGCCCCTGCCCCGTTTGCCCGCCAAGCTAGACAGCGATCGGCACCAGGTGGTTGTCCCAGGCCGCCTCTGCCCGCGCCAATGGGCGCGCGCCCTCCGGGCCGACCAGCAGCACGCCGCCCAGCCCGTCGCTCGCCATGTAGCCGCCAGCGTGTGAGGCGATGCCGCAGACATCGGCGCGCGACACCGCGCCGAGAAAGCGCCCGCTGTCCGAAAACCGGTGGATCCGGCCGCCGCGCGGCGAGGTGATGGCGATCTCCGAGCCATCGCCCGAGAACGCCACCGACCCGGCATAGCCGTCCATCGCCAGCTCGTCCCCGAGCGGCGCTTCGCAGATCACCAGCTCTTCGCCGCGCCGATGCAACGCCAGCAGCGGCGGCGCCATGCCCAGCTCGCCTTCCCACTGCATCGCAAAGCCCACGAGGCCGTCGTCGCGCAGCGCCAGATGGCGGATCGAGTTCTGGTGGAACTCCGGCAGATCGCGGCTTTCCAGCAATGTCCCGTCGAGCGCGGTGTAGACAAGGCTCGGGCGCATGGTGTCGGTGTTGAGCTTGGCGCGGTCCCACTTGTCGGTCTGGATGCCACCATTGGCGATCACCAGCGTCTGATGATCCGGCATCACCCGCAGGTCATGCGGGCCGACGCCGTGGCTGGCGAATTCGCCGATGCGCGCGTAACCCGCAGCCGCGTCCCAGATGCCGATATGGCCGGCGCTGTCCTCCACCGCCTGCTCGACGGTGTAAAGCAGGCTGCCATCGGGCGAGAAGGTGCCGTGGCCATTGAACTGCCGGTCGGCGGGCGGTGCCAGACGGTGCAGCACCTCGCCATCGCGGCAATCGACCACCAGCGCATAGGTGCCGGGCCGGCGCGCGAAGCCCACCGCCTCGGCGCGCTTGGGATGGGCGCTGGCGGCGTGACCACGGGCCGGCAATGGCACGCTGAAGGCGGTCGAGCCGTCCTCGCGCAGCCCGGCCAGCATGTAGCTGCCATCGGCCAGCTTGGCGGCGGCGAGGTAGGTCGGATCGCCCACCGCCGCCCAGCCCACCGCGGGCGTGGCCGAAGCGGCAAGCAGGCTGGCGAGAAACGTGCGGCGGGTGGTCATGGGTCAGTCTCCGTCTTGCGAGTTGAAGCCCGGCGTCAGCCCGAGCGGCACGCCGATCTCCTGCTCGATGGCGTCGTGCAGGGCCCGCACGTGCTGCTGCACGATTTCCAGCCGCAGCCGCGCCGAGGGATCGTCGATGTCCTGCAGCGCAGGATCCTCGACGCGGTCTGCCACGTCGTGCAGCCGCGCCAGCGCATCCTCGGTGAGCGGCAACTCCCAATCGGCCAGCGTATGCGCGAAGGCACTTGCCGCGTCGGCATAGAGCCGGACGTTGCGCAGCGCGCGCTCCGAGCGCCACGCCTCGGCCCGGGTCGGGCGCGGACGCTCGAAGGTCCCGAGCGGACGGCCAAGCCGGCTGTCGGCGGTGAACTCGAGGCTCGAGAGCACCTGCGTGTAAAGCGCCGTCAGCGCCTCGTCTTCGCTGAGATAGGTGGCGTTGTCCTCCTCGCCGGCGCTGCGCAGCACCTCGGCATAGCCCTCGCGCCAGCCGGCCTCGAGCGCCTGCGCCTGGTTGGCGAGATCGGCGCTGATGGTCTGCACAAGCGCACAGGCGTAGCTGTCCGCTTCGTAGCCGGCGAACTGGTCGTCATAGAGCATCCGCTCAAGCGCGAAGAGCCCGCGCGCGGCGATCGAAACTTCGGCAAAATCGGTCGGATCTGTGCCAACCTCTTCTTGCGAAGAAATAAGCCGCGACAAGGTCTTGGGCGTGAAACCTCGCGTATCGGGCCAGAAGGCCACCGACAGCGCTCCGGTCTCGGACGGGCCCATGCGCACGTCGCCGATCTCGGTCCAGGCGTCGAAGGCGGCGTTCCACGGATCGCGCAGCGCCGCGGGCGTGCAATCGGCCTCGGCCGTCACCGCCAGCACCTCCGCCGCCTCGGCAAAGCCCGCGTAGCCGGGCAGGATATGGTCGCTCAGCGCCTCCTCGACCCCGGCCACGGCTTGGGTGGCGGAGAAAACGGCGCAGCACAGCAGGGAATAACGCATTCAGAGACTTTCCAGATAGCGGATCAGGTCGGCGCGGGCGGCGGGCGCCAGCGAGACGACCGCGTCGCGGGCGGCCTGGGCCTCGCCCCCGTGCCAGAGGATGGCCTCGAGAAGCGACCGGGCGCGCCCGTCATGCAGAAAGGTGGTATGCCCCGAGATCCGCTCGGTCAAGCCGATGCCCCAGAGCGGTGGCGTCTTCCACTCGCGCCCCGTGGCGCGGCCCTCGGGGCGGTGATCGGCAAGCCCCTCGCCCATGTCGTGCAGCAGCAGGTCGGTGTGGGGCCAGATCAACTGGAAGCTGTGCTCGGGCCGATCCTCGAGCCGGGCGGTGACGAATTTCGGCCTGTGGCAACTGGCGCAGCCGCTGTCGTGGAACACCTGCTTGCCAGACAGCACCTGCGGATCGTCGATATCGCGCCGCGCCGGCACGCCGAGATTGGCGGTGTAGTAGACCACCGTGTCGAAGGCCTCGGCCGAGATCTCAAACCCGTCCATGTCGCCGCCATGCGGGGCACGGCGACAGGCGCGCTGCGCTTCGGTGCAATCGCCCCAGAGCTCGGGGCGCAGCGGCGTGGCGATGCCGATATCGCCGGCAAAGGCCGAGGCGCTCTGCTCGCGCACCGTGGGCTCGCCGCCCTTCCAGCCGAACCGACCCAGCATCGCGCGGTTATGTTCGCGCGACCAGACGATCGCCGGTCGGCCCGAGATGCCGTCGCCGTCGGCGTCCTCGGGATCGGCATTGGCGAGGATGTCCGCGACCGGGATCGCCTCGAGCAGGCCGAGCCCGATCATTTGCGGCGCCACCCGCGGGCTCAGCATCGCACCCTCGCCCAGAGGGCCATAACCCAGATCCGCCGCCCTGTAGGTGGGCTTGCGCAGCGACGCGGTCTCACCGCCCGCGAGCGGCACCTCGATTTCCTCGTAGCTCACATCGAGCCGGTATTCCGCCGGATGCCCGACGGTCGCGATGTCCTGCAACTGCTCGCCATAGACCGGGTCCGGCGCGGTGGCGATCCAGTCGGCGATGGCGGGCATCTCGTGCCCGGGATCGGCGGGCACCGAGACGCGCAGGAACATCGACACGGCGGTGTCGTCGGACCCCTCCGGCGCATGGCCGCGCCCGTCACGCACGTGGCAGGCCTCGCAGCTGCGGGCGTTGTAGAGCGGCCCCAGCCCGTCGGAGGCCAGCGTCGAGGACGGCGACGAGGTCCAGAGCTTCTGGAACAGCGCATCGCCAAGTGTGAACTCCATCAGCCGCGCCTCTGGCAGGTTCGTCGCCGGCTGCGCAAAGCCGCGATCGTCGCGGCGCACCGGCACCGTGCCCGCGCCCGCAGGCAGCGCCTCGTAAGGCTCTGAAGTGGTGAAATCACGCGGCAGCGCGGTCGCATCGGCGATGCGGGCGCGCTCGTCATCAGAGCGGGGAATGAGGGAGAGATGGGGATCGCCAAGACCATGCAGCGGCGTCTCGGCGGAAAGGGAAGCGCCGCCCCAGACCAGGGCGGCGCAGAGGGCGAGCTTACTCGGCCTCGTCCATTGGCATCGCATTGATGACCGCATAGCGTTCGTCACCGACCCGTTCATAAAGTTCAAGTTGTGTTTCAAGGAAGTCGATATGGCCTTCCTCGTCGGCGATCAACTCCTCGAAGAGGTTCTTGCTGACATAGTCGCCGACCTTCTCGCAGTGCTCGCGCGCCTCGATATAGAGCGTGCGGGCCTCGTGCTCGGCGGCGAGATCCGCCTCGAGCGTCTCTTTCGGGTCCTGCCCGATGCGAAGCGGATCGAGCTTCTGCAGGTTCGGGTGACCGCCGAGAAAGATGATCCGGGTGATCAGCTTGTCCGCGTGGTGCATCTCTTCGATGCTTTCCTCGCGGCTCTTCTTGGCCATGTGGCCAAGGCCCCAGTCCTCCTGAAGACGGTAATGCAGCCAGTATTGGCTGACGGCGGTAAGCTCGGAGCGGAGTGCCTTGTTAAGGTACTCGATGACCTTTTCGTCGCCCTTCATTGCGCTTTTCCTTTGTTTGTCCGCGGCTTCTCAGCCCACGAAGTTCCATGGGTACTTCGAGATTGTCGTTTGCGCGCATGGTTTGCAAGAAAAGCGGCATGCAGCCTCCGCAATCGGCCGCTTTTCCGAGGGCATGATAAATCTTGCCGGGGGTGATGATCGTCCGCGCGTCGGCGGCGCGCATCCAGTCGATGGCGGCATGGATGTCGCGATCCGAGATACCCTGACAGCTGCAGACGATCATCGTGAGGGGTCCTGTTACTGGAAGACGGCGTTGGGGTCGTCGAGGCTGTCCGAGCCCTCGAAGGCGACGTCCGACAGATCCAGCGTCGAGACCACGCGCTCGATGCTGCGGGTCTGGTCGATGAGACCGTTGACGCCGCCCATGATCAGCTCTTCGCCCTTCTCGTCACCAAGCGCGAGCATCTGGTCATAGGCAAAGCCGCCCTCGGCCGCCTCCTTGATGGCGCCGAGCGCCGCCATTGTGGTGTCGAGCTTCGTCTTCATCTCCTCGTCGAGCGCGGCATCGGTCTCGGCCACGAGATCCGACAGCGACGCCCCCTCGACGGTCGAGCCGTCGACACGGGTGTAGGAGCCCAGATAGACGTTCTGGATGCCCTTGCCGTCGTAGTAATGCGAATTGTGGGTGTTGTCCGAAAAGCAGTCATGCTCTTCCTCGGGGTCGTTGAGCATCAGGCCAAGGCGCATCCGCTCACCGGCCTGCTCGCCGTAGGAGAGAGAGCCCATGCCAGTCAGCATCGCCACGATGCCCGCATTCTCATCTTCCATGACCGTCTCGCGGGCCTCGCCGCCTTCGCCCCAGGCTGCGACCATTTCCTCGAGATCCGAGACCAGCAGATCGGTGGCCGCCTTGAGGTAATCGGCGCGGCGGTCGCAATTGCCGCCGGTGCACTCTTCGCCGGTCACGTAGTCCGTATAGGGGCGCTCGCCGGCCCCGGGCTCGGTGCCATTGAGGTCCTGCCCCCAGAGCAGGAACTCGATGGCGTGATAGCCGCGCGCCACGTTGGTCTCGATGCCGTCGGCCTCGTTCAGCGTGTCGGCGATGAGCGTGGGCGTGATCTCGGAGGCGTCGACCTCCTGCCCCGCCAGTGTCACGCTCGGGTTGGCGATGATGTTGAGCGCGGCGTACTCGTTTTCGTCGGTCGCGCCGCCATAGGAGTCATCGACATAGTCGATCAGGCCCTCATCGAGCGGCCACGCGTTCACCTTGCCTTCCCACTCGTCGACGATGGCGTTCCCGAAACGGTAGACCTCGGTCTGCTGGTAGGGGTTGCGCGATGCGAGCCACGCCTCGCGGGCGGCGGTCAGCGTCTCTTCCGACGGCTCGGCGATCAGCGCGTCGACGGCCTCTTGCAGAGCCTGCGCGGTGATCAGGCTGTCCTCGTAGCCGGCATGGGCGATGTCCGCATAGGTGTCGAGCACGGCGGATTTCTCGGTCGCGGCAAAGGCCGGCGCGGCGAGCAGCAGGGCAAGCGCGGTGGAGGTGGTGAACTTCATGGTCTGTCCTCGTTGGCGTGTCGTTTTTGAGACGGTTTCTTGTTGGCTTACGATGGCTTACTTGGTCAGGATCAGCTTGCCGGCCTTGGTGATCCGCAGCGTGTAGACCTGCCCGTCAAGCTCGATCTCGGCGATGTTGCCACCTGCGGTAAGGGCCCGGGCCACGTGACGCGGCAGGGCGGGCACGGCGGACTCGGCGTTGAACTTCGTTTCCATCATCTGGCGATCTCCCTCGTTTCGATCCGGTCGAGCAGCGACTCGAGGCTTGCTTCCGCAGGCCAGAGCCCCCCTATCACCAGGGAAATCAGATCCTTGCTGTCTTGGCGCGGGGCGGCTGCCTCCGCGCGGGTTCGGGTCTCGGACATTCTCAGCCTCCGTATGTCGCTTTGCTATCGGGCTGCCCCGACACAGAGGCAGGGTGGCTGGATGTGATCTTTTCTGAGCAAAAGAATCGGATAAGTCAATCCGACAATTTAAGTCGGCTTTCCGAAGGCACAATTTTTTCTCGGTCCGGCGGGAGGTTGGACACCGAGAAGGCGCTCTGCGGCAGGCATGGCGGTGCACATGGAAAGGGCGGAGCGCCGGTTTTCCGGCTGCTCCGCCCTGCAAGATGGACCGGTCCGCTGATTAGCGCGTGTCCCTGTCGCGATCCCGCTCGCTTGTGAGCGCGTAGATCAATACCGCTATCACCGTGAGACCGGCCAACCCCGCGACAAAGATATCGGCGGTCATGGCTATCTCCATTCGATGTTCAGGTCATCAACCCGTTACGCGAGGAGTCGGTTCCGGAACTATTCCAGCGTGTCACGGGTTGTTTAGGCAAATTGTAGCCGATGCGGAGGCACCATGCTCTACAGTCTGACCGACCTGCTCTCCTGGCCCGTGCAGACCGGTGACCAGACCGGGACCCTGAGCGACGTTCTGTTCGATCCTGCGACCCGCCACCTCACTCACCTTGCGCTGCACACGCGGGCGGACAAGGATGGTTCGGTTCTCGCCGCGGCGTCACGGCTCGAAATGCCCGACCCGGAGAACCGCAGGCTGACGGTGGCGATCAGCGACGAAGAGCTCGCGCGGGCGCCGCATTGGCACGGCGATGCGCGGGACCTCGACGCCCTCCTCACCGCCATGCCGCCGCTGGTGATCGGGCCGTTCGGCGCGACCCATGCGCCGCTCGCACTTGGCGGTTTCCTCGGCACCCGCGCCGACGGCACCGAGACCGATCCCCGCGCCGAGGCCGTGATCGACCGCCACCAGCGCTTCAGCCGCTGGTGCGACCGGGCGGTGTTCACTCGCGACGCCGAGATCGGCACGCTGCGAGACATGCTTTACGATCCGGAGGCGAACCGCATCGACTATCTCGTGGTCGATGACGGCAAGTTCTTCGGAGGAAAGAAGTACGCGCTGCCCTTCTCGGCGCTGGCGCACCGGGCTCCGGGGGCGAAGGGAGGGCATCTTGTGCTCGATCTCGCCGAGCACGACCTTGTCGCTGCGCCCTCGCCCGAGGATCTGCTGGAGCCGGCGCGCGCCTGACGCGCGCCGTAGACCGCTTGCGCGGTCGCTATTCCGCGCCGCCCCAGAGCGGTTCGGCGGCCTCGCGCGCCTCCTTCTCGGCCGCGGCGACCTGCGCGTCCTTGCCGCGTCCTGCCTTGGCCGCTGCCACGAGCGAGCGGAACAGCCGGCGGTGGGCACGCCGATAGATCAGGTGCTCGGGGTGCCACTGCACCCCCAGCGCGAACGGATCGCTCATTCGCTCGATCGCCTGCACCATGCCGCCATCGTCGCGCGCAGCCACCTGCAACCCCTCACCAAGACGGTCGACAGCCTGACTGTGCAGGGCGTTGACATAGAGACACTGCGCCTTGGCCGAGCGTGCCAGAAGCGTGTCGGCACCGATCTCGACCTTCTTGCGCGGCAGGATGGTGCGGATCTGGCGCGAGTCGTAGACTTGGTACGCGTCCTGATGCAGCGTTCCGCCCAGCACGATATTGAGCATCTGCGAGCCGCGGCAGATGCCGAGGATCGGCAACCGGCGCTCGAAGGCGCCGCGCAGCACACCGGATTCGAGCTCGTCGCGCGCCGGGTCGAGACGCACGCCAAGGCGAAGCTCGCCGCCGTAGAGCGTGGGCGCGATGTCGTCGCCGCCGCCGATCACAACGCCATGCACCGCGTCGAGATCAACGTTGCGAAACCCCGCCTGCCAGCGCAGCGCGCGCCCGCCAGCGAGCCAGATCGCCAGCGCCATCAACGGGAACACGCGCCAGCCCGAGCGGCGCGAGACGGTGACACCGATCAGCGGCCTCAAGGTGCAGCGCTCTCGAGCATGATGGCGACACGACGCGCCCAGTCCGAGCGGATCGAGGTTAGCGAGTCGCGATGCTCGCGCCACGCGACCTTGAGCCGCTGCAGCAGCGCCCGGTCGGCGGCAACGCGCTCGACCAGCGCCCAGCGGTTCCACTCGAGCGCAAGCGACCAGCCCGGCTCGTCGATGCGACAGTCCGGCAGGCGCCAGTGATATGTGGGACGGGGCTGGATCTGCTCCATGTCCATGACCCGCGCGACGCGGGCCTTGTCGATCTGCGCGAAGAGACAGAGCATGTCGAGCCCGTGATTGCGCGACGGCGCAAGCTCGAGATAGGTGTCGATCAACCCGCGCATGTCAGAGGGCCCGTCATCCGCCGCAAGCCGGTCGATCAGGCTGCGTGGATAGGGATCGACCCAGGGCAGCATCCGGCGCGACAGGTCGATGCCGGCGCTGCGGCGCAGGTGATCCTCCAGCAGCGCATAGGCGGTGAGAACCGGCGCGATGGCCTCAAAGGTCAGCGCCGCGGCCTCAGGATTGAAATGCACGCCGAACCCCAGCAGCACGCCGCCGGTCGTGCCGGTGGCGCCGGCCTTCGCCAGCGCCTCCAGCGCCTCGTCGAGCGCCGGGATCTGGTCAATTTCGATGGGATCGGTGACGATCTCGACCGGGACCACGGTGCGGGCCAGCTCGCGCAGCGATTTGCCGATGCCGTCGCGGTCCATCTTGTTGAGCGGCGCGCTGTCGAGATAGCACTCGAAGTCGCCGAGCCCGGTTCCCGTGACCGACCACTTGCCCGGCTTCTCCTCGCTCGCGGCGCCGCCGAGCGTATCCGCGAGCACCCGCGCCGCCTTTTCCTCGGTCAGCCCCGAGAACTCCACCTCGACGCCGACCCGGCGCGGCTCGCCCGACGCATTGCAGGGCTGGGGCAGCGGGATCAGCTCGGGCGGGGTCTCAGAAGTCAGGGACATTGGGCACCTTGGTCGGGACGGTCTCGTCGGCTTCGAAATCCTTCAGCGCAAAGGCCACGTGGACGCGGTAGATATCGGCCTGGCGTTCCTGCGTGAGAGAGCCGCCGAGTTGCGTGGTGAAGGCCTGGATCAAACGCGAGCCCAGCCCCGCCGGTTCCACCCGCATCTCGGGTTCCGACGGGCCTTCGGGCGCGACGCTGTTGCTGATCTCGAGCATCGCGCGGCCGCCGCCCTCGTAGCGGAAGCGCACGGACACCTCGGCCTGGCTCAGACCCGCTGGCGGCGAGGCGTATTTCATCGCGTTGGTCAGCGCCTCGGCGGTCAGCAGCGACAGCGGCACCGCCTGGTCCGGCACGGTCTCGATATGCTCGAGATCGGTGGTCACCTTGATCGACTCTCCCGCGACCTCGGTCATGTCGGTCATCTGCCCGACCAGATCCACCAGCAGCGCGCCCGCGTCCACATGGCCGAGATCCTCGGTCTGGTACAGGTTGCGGTGAATCGTGGCGAGGCTGCGGATGCGGTCCTGAAGACGCTGCAGCACGAACTTGGTCTCGGGTTCGCGCGACTGGCGGATCTGCATGTTCATGATCGACGAAATGAGCTGGAGGTTGTTCTTCACCCGGTGGTGAACCTCCTTCAGCAGGATGGTCTTTTCGCGCAGCGCGTTCTCCTGCTGCGCCTCGTCGCGCAGGATCGCGTCGGCCATGTCGAGGAAATCGTCCTCCATCTCGGCCAGTTCCGCCGGCATCTCGAGATGCGTGCGATGCTCGGGGATGCGGCGGGTGCGGGCAAAGATCCGCATCCGCCGCGACAACCGCTTGATGTGGCGGATCACCAGCCGGTTCACCGCGAGGAAAGCCACGATCACCGAGGCAGCCCACATCAGAAGCGGCAATGCCTTGGCAATGCCGGTGACGGTGATCGCCTCGGCTTCGGCATTCGTCGAGCTCCAGATGCCAAGCGCATAGACCACGCCGGGCACCAAAGGCGCCGCCGCGAACACCCGGGTCTCGCCGTCGACGCTGCGCGCCGCGAAGCTCTGCGGCTTGGCCCCGGCCAGAGACGCAAGGTCCAGATCGGCGGGCAGGTGCTCGGCGGCCTGCAACACACCGTTGCGCGCCGTCAGGAGCTCGCCGTCCTGGTTGAAGGTGACGATGTCCTCGAAACCGCTGGGCCCGGTCGCGTCGCCCGCCCTGTCGCCGGCGAACAGCGCCGAGGGCACCGACAGCAACACGTGGCCGGCAAGCTCTCCGCCAAGGAAGAACGGCTCGGCCACGACAATCACCGGACGCCGGCTCATCGGACCGTTCGGGTTCAGCCAGGCGCGTGAGCCGGGGTTTTCGACGATGGCCTGCAGGCGCGGAAAATCTGCGATGTCGATATCCTGATCACCCGAGCGACACGGTACGTTGCCATCCACGGTCAACACGAGCCCGAAGGAATATCCCGGCGAGGCGGCAAGGTAGGACGACAGACGCGCCGAGCAGGTCGCCGGGTCACCGCCCAGCATCGCCTCTTGGCCCATCGTGGCACCAAGCGCCTGCGCGCCGCCCTGGGCACGCAGCACGGTCTGGCGCTCGGCAAGCGCACCGGCCTCGGTCAGGGCCACGAGCGACAGCTGCGAACGCAGCCGGGTTTCTTCCTGCAACTTCGCGGTCTGAAAATAGGCCACGACGCCAATCGGCACCAGCGCCAGCGACAGAAACAGGATCATGCGCGCTGCGAGACCCATCGGGCGCAGGCGCGGCGAGGCTTTGTCGATCATTCCTGCCCGTTCGTCTTTCGTCGTCTGCCCCGGCCAGAACTCTCCGGCCGGGAGATTATCGGTTCAGCGCGCAGCGGGTCGCGCGCCCGTCACCACTGCCATCGTTGCCTGGTCGGTCATCTCGAGATTGTCGTCATCATCGAGCTTGAGCAACTCGCCAAGGCGGGCACGGGCACGGTTGACACGGCTCTTGATGGTGCCGACGGCAACGCCGCAGGTCTCTGCCGCATCTTCGTAGGAGAACCCCTGAGCGCCGACAAGGATCAGCGCCTCGCGCTGTTCGTCGGTCAGTTGCACGAAGGCGCGTCGGAAATCCGCCATCTGGAGGCGACCGTCATGGGCAGGCTTCTCCGACAGACTCTCGGTGAAGACACCTTCCGCGTCCGAGACCTCGCGGCCGGCCTTGCGCCGGTTCGAGTAGTACGTGTTGCGCAGGATTGTGAACAGCCACGCCCGCATGTTCGTGCCGGGCTCGAAGCTGGAAATCTTGGACCACGCCTTCACCAGCGTGTCCTGAACCATGTCGTCAGCGACCGCACCATTGCGCGTCAGCGACAGGGCAAACGCCCTGAGGGCGGGCAGGTGCTCAACGAGCTCGTCCCGGGGATCATCGCTCATTTAGCGTCTCCGCCGGTGGCGCTTCCGTCATCGTCCTGTGACTTTAGCTGTGCGATGAGGTCAAGGAAACGGTCCGGAACCTTCTCGTCCAGCATGTCCTGGTAGACCCGACGCAAATTCTCGTCGATGACCTCGGCCTCTTTGTCGTTTCTCCGCGTGTGACCCATTTGATCCTTGCTCTTTTTTCTCTGACGCGCCGTGCATTATTTTAAGCTCTTGCCGGAACCAATGCAGCAATCAGGCGTTTGGTTCCCGAAAAAATCGAAAAAAAGGACGTTCGATATGTCAAAAGGCGACCTGAGCCAGGCCATCGGAGCAGCGCTTCCTTATCTTCGCCGCTACGCGCGCGCGCTGACCGGCAGCCAGACCACCGGCGACAACTATGCCGCCGCCACGCTCGAGGCGATCCTGACCGATCGCAGTGCCGCCTCCGATGCCAGCTCGCCCAAGGTCGGACTGTTCAAGGTGTTCCACGGCATCTGGGTCAGCACCGGCGCACCGGTTGTCGAAGAGAACACCGGCGCCCTCGCGAAGGCGCATGACCGCCTGTCGAAGCTGACCACCAACAGCCGCGAGGCGCTTCTGCTGCACACGATCGAGGAATTCTCGATCTCCGAACTGGCCGAGATCATGCAGATCGAGACCAGCGAAGCGGAGCAGCTCGTGGTTCTGGCGCGTCAGGAGATGGCCGACGCGGTGACGGGCCGCGTGCTGATCATCGAGGACGAGGCGATCATCGCAATGGACCTCGAGAGCATCGTTGCCGATCTGGGCCACCGCGTGACAGGAGTGGCGCGCACCCGCGACGCCGCCATCGACCTTGCCAAGCAGGAAGTTCCCGACCTGGTGCTGGCCGACATCCAGCTGGCCGACAACTCTTCGGGCATCGACGCGGTCAACGACATCCTGAAGGAGCTGGGCGAGCGCCCGGTGATCTTCATCACCGCCTTCCCCGAACGTCTCCTCACCGGCGAGCGGCCCGAGCCGGCCTTCCTGATCTCCAAGCCCTATTCCGAAGATCAGGTCCGTTCGGCGGTCAGCCAGGCGATGTTCTTCTCGTCGACCGAAACGCTCAAGGCCTGACGCCTCTCACGTCTCTCTCCGGCCTTGTCGAAAGCGCGCCCTCGTGGCGCGCTTTCTTTGTCTGGCGCCCTGCCCGCCCGAAGGCTCCTCGGCTGCGGGCCGCAAAAAGCCGCCGCGCCCGTGGGAGGCACGGCGGCGATGGTCGTGTCCGGCTGCTGTCTGCGCCGAAGCGTCAGGCCTTGCGGACGAACTTCATGATAAGCGCGACGACGAACAGCACGAGGAAGATGAAGAACAGCACCTGTGCGATGCCCGCGGATGCGGATGCGATGCCCCCGAAGCCGAACACGGCGGCAACGATGGCGACGACGAAGAACAAAATGGCCCAGTAAAGCATGACAGGTTCCTCCGATGGGATGTCAGTCGGTTACGTGAAGATTAAAGCGTGGCGATCAAACCGTGGCGCGCGACGATTTCGGGCCGGCGATCAGCCAGATGATGAAGCCGAGGACCGGCAGGATGAGAACGAGCAGCGTCCACAGCACCTTCGAGCCGGTGCTGGCGCCCGAGCTGAGGATCGAGACGATGGCCCAGATGTCGAGCACGAGGATGATGAAGCCGCCAATGCCTGCGAATTCCATGATGAAGTCTCCTTTGCGTATCGGGTGCGGAAGACACAATCCACCTGAGCGGCGCCGCAGGGCCTCCGCCGGAGCACACCGCTCCGAGAGATCAGGTCTTCCACTGGTCTGTTGTCTCCGGAGGCGGTGCCGTCCGGTCATTCTGCACGGTTAACGCGCAATTGATGAAAATGGTTCCGCCGCGGCACCGCGCACTGCGGCACGCGCTCTTAGAACTTAAGAATTCCCTACCGGACCCGGATCGCCCAAGCTGAGGTCAGCCCTTCCCTTGGGGCAGATCCCTTCAGGCCGCCTCTTCCGAACCCGGCCAAGGAAAACGGCGCCGCCCGGACCTCCCGGGCGGCGCCGCTCTCATTTCCGAAGACATCCGTGCGGGCGGATGGGGCCGCGTGGGCAGCGCTTCATGCCAGCGAGGGCAGCCAGAGCACGATGGACGGGAAGGAAACCAGCAGCCCGATGGTCACCGCGTCGGCGATGAAGAACGGCGTCACGCCCCGGAACACGTCCTGCACGCTGAGATCGGGCCGCACCCCCGCCACCACGAAGCAGTTGAGCCCGATGGGCGGCGTGATGAGGCAGAACTCTGCCATCTTCACCACGAGAATGCCAAACCAGATCGCGCACATCTCGCCCGACATGCCGAAGGTGCTTTCTGCCGCCGAGACGGTCTCGCCGCCATTGAGCGCCATCACCGCCGGGTAGACGACCGGCAGGGTCAGCAGCAGCATGCCGATGGCATCCATGAACATGCCCAGCACCGCATAGGCCAGCAGGATGCAGATGAGGATCATCATCGGCGGGTATTGCAGCGACGAGATCCAGTCGGCGAAGGCCGAAGGCAGGTCCGCGAAGCCGAGGAAGCGCACGTAGATCAGCACCCCCCAGATGATGGTGAAGATCATGATCGACAGCTTCGCCGTCTCGATCAGCGCATCCTTCAGCTCGGCCCCCCGCATGCCGTGCAGCAGCGCCATCAGGAAGACGATGAACGCTCCCACCGCGCCGCCCTCGGTCGGCGTGCCCCAAGCGTCGCCGAACGGGTTGTAGACGAAGAAGATGATGATCACGACCACCGCCACGATGGGCAGCGCCGGCGGCAGCGCGGCAAAGCGCTGGCCCCATGTGAAGCCCCGCACCGGCGGCCCGAAGCCCTTGATGGTCAGCGCGAGGCCGATGATCAGCGTGCCGTAGACCACCGCCGAGAAGGCGCCGGGGATGAAGCCCGCCAGCAGCAGCTTGCCCACATCCTGCTCGACGATGATGGCGTAGATGACGAGGATTGCCGAGGGCGGGATCAGCGAGGCCAGCGTGCCGCCGGCCGCCACCACGCCCGCCGCGAAGCGCTTGTCGTAGCCGATCTTGAGCATCTCGGGGATGGCGATGCGGGCGAAGACCGCCGAGGTCGCGACCGAGGCGCCGGACACCGCCGCGAAGCCCGCCGTGGCGAACACGGTCGAGACCGCGAGACCGCCCGGCACCCAGGCCATCCAGCGCTTGGCCGCTTCGAAGAGCGCCTTGGTGAGCCCGGCGTAATAGGCCAGGTAGCCGATCAGGATGAAGGTCGGGATCAGGCTCAGCGCCTGGTTGGCGACCTTGCCATGCGGGATCTGCCCGGCGGTCTTGACCGCCACGCCGATCGCCCAGCCCAGCATCTCGGGATCGTAACTGCGCTTGTCCCAGAAGATCCAGACCAGCCCCACAAGCCCGGCAAGCCCCGCGGCAAAGGCCACGCGCATGCCCAGCACCACCATCACCAGCATCCCGCCGGTGACCCACAGGCCGATTTCAATCGTGTCCATCAGTCGTCATGCCCCTGGATATGCGCGGCTTCCTCGGCCGCCTGTTCAGCGACGCTCTGCACCAGCGGCACCGCCACCGGATGCTCGAGCCCCATCACCAGCGCCCGTGTGTAGCCCCAGAGTTGCAGCAGCAGCCGCAGGCTCATCACGGTAAACGCCACCGGCACGATCAGCTTGGCCGGCCACAGCGGGAGGCCGATGTCGATGGTGCTGTCGCGCGACCACATTGGCCGCGTCATGTCGAAGCTGCGGTCGAAATGCGCCCAGGAGCCCCAGACCAGCGCCACGATCAGCACAAGGATCCCGAAGGTAGTCAGCCATTCCGCGGCCCAGAGCGCCCTGCCCCTGAGCTTGCCCACGACAATATCCATGCGGATGTGACCGCCCTGCCGCTGCACGTAGGAAATACCGAGGATCGCGATCAGCGGCATCGCCGTCTCGATCCAGTCGACATAGCCGCGCAGCGGCTCGTTGAAGAGATTGCGCCCGCTCACCGAGACCACGGCGAGCATCATCAGAGCAAAGGCCCCAAGGCCCGAGAGGAAGGCAAACACCGTTTCGAGCTTCAGCAATCCGCGGTCGAGACGGCTGAGCGTGGATGTGTCGCTCAGCACGGCGGAGGAACCAGCCATTGCAGCACCTTTCAGAAGTGAGAGGCCCCCGGATCGGCGACCCGGGGGCGACAGGATCACCCCGTCGGACGGGGCGGATCGGCTCAGTTCGACGCGCGCGTCTCTTCGAGCGTGTCGTTCACCAGATCATAGAGCTCCTGCCCAGGCAGGCCCTGCGAGGTCATGTCGTCGATCCACTGCTGGTGGATCGGCATGGCGACCTCCTTGAACTCGGCCAGTTGCGCGTCCGAGATCATCACCTTCTCGACGTCTTTCTCGGCCAGCACCTCGTCCCAGCGCGCCAGCAGCTCGCCGTAGTTCTCGAGATAGTAGTCGATGGCCTCCGGCACCGAGCTGTCGAGCGCCTCGCGTTCTTCATCCGAGAGCGCGTCATAGGCGTCGATGTTCACCACCACCGGGCAGTTCACCGTGCCGGGGTTGAGGTTGGCGGTCCACCAGTCCGCCTCGTTGATGGTGCCGAACGAAAGATGCGCGTGCTGCGCGAAGGCCACGGTGTCGACGACGCCGGATTCCATCGCCTGGTAGGCCTCGGACGAGGTCACCGAGGTGGGCACGCCGCCCACCGCCTCGAAGGCGCGGCCCAGCCCGCCGGTGGCGCGCACACGCATGCCGTCGAACTTCGAAAGCTCGTCGCGCGGCTCGCCGGTGCCGACGAGGTTGTATTGCGGCATGGGGCTGGTCATCAGCATGCGCGCGTTCCACTGCGCCATCTCGTCGGCCACCGCCGGATGGTCGTAGACCGCGTGGCTCACCGCCACCTCCTCGTCGAGATTGGAGACACCGAGGAAGGGAAGCTCGAGAACGGTGATCGCGCGGTTCTTATCAGCGTGGTAGCCGGCGCAGAACTGGGCAACCTCGAAGGCGCCGATCGAGATGCCGTCGAGATTTTCGGTGTTCTTGGACAGGCCGCCATACGAGATGTTCATGGTGAACTCGCCGTTCGTCTTCTCCTCGACCAGCTCTGCAAGCTTGTGCAGATGCTCGGTGAAGGCGCGGCGCTTGCCCCAGACCGACACGTTCCATTCGGTCGCCATCGCCTCGGTGGCGAAGGCAAGGGTCAGCGCGGAGACGCAGAGCGTCATCGTGGTCTTCTTCATTTGGTATTTTCCTCCCGTTGGTCGGCGGCCCTCCAGCCGCCTTGGCGCGGGAGGTTAGAGCATCAAGCGCATGACGCAAGCCGATTGGCCGACTCGATCCGTGCGCTGTGGCCCCGGCTTCCGGTCCAGATCTGTATGCAAAGGCATACAGGAACAATTTGTCACACCCTATGGGCGAACCGATCCGGCGCGCTCTTGCTGAAACATGCTTTACATAGGGTCAACACGAGCCCGTTGAAACTAGGGCAAATTCCCTGAGTTTTGCGAAGTAATTTACAGCAAGCCTCGCGCTAACGAAAATATTTTACAAATAAAAGCTGTGTTTTCTGTTACTTATTTATTTCTTTTCGGTCTCGCGTATGATCGGCACAGGGATGGGAAATGCCGCAGTGCGGCGTTCTGGAAATACGGATCTAGGGAGGATCTCCATGAAAGACGATGCCCAAACCGCCGCTGCCGGCACCTACCCGCCTTCGTCCGACTTCGTGTCCAATGCACATGTGGACGCTGCCAAGTATGACGAGATGTATGCCCGCTCGATCAGCGACCCGGAGGGGTTCTGGGCCGACGAGGCACAGCGGCTCGACTGGATGGCCCGGCCGACCAGGATCAA
>NZ_JAEKJV010000029.1:0-26777 GCF_017309175.1 Salipiger bermudensis
TGCCTGGCTGGCCGACATCCTCGACCGCATTCATGATCACAAGATCAACCGGCTCGAAGAACTGCTTCCATGGCAATGGACGCCATCACACTAATCCGCGGTCACAATCGGGCGGTTACTCAGCAACAAAGATTGGCCGCTTATCTGCAAATACCAGAAGGTCTCTGAACTCGCTCGGTGGAGAGCCGAGCAAGAGTACCTTTGCCAACCCATCTATTTGGAGCCTTTCGATACTCGATGAGAGGCGGCGGAGTTTCCTTTGGCTCAATCGGTCGGCCTCATAGCTGACCAGCACCGAATTGGTCTCACCCAACAGGTTAGCCATCAGTCTCCCCGGCAGCACGCACCAAGGACTCCGTGGTTCCCCAACTTGTTTAGGTATCTTTTGCTGTTGCGAGTCCGCTCGGCAAGCACGACATCGACTGCATTGGTGGGCAACCCGGCGTGGACCATACAACTCTTCAAATACCTGCGCAGGGCAATCCTCATCTTCGAGGAAGCGCTTCATGAGGGTCAGGTTGCGCTTCCCAGCGGCCTGTATCTGCTTGCGCAAAGGTTCCACCTTTTTCTCCCAGCACCCAACCTCGCGATGATGGTCGTCAAGGATTTCAAGTTCGAGCCATTCACCAGGTTCATCGATGCGCGGATCGGGTGTGCCCAGTAGACGGACCATTCCAGCCCTCGCCATCACGGTCAGAATGCGAAGGTTCCAGTCAGTGTTCTTCTTACCGGACATGTCTATGTCGCCAGGACCACTGCCGGGTCTTCCATCGACCCGTACCGCGATGCGGCCTGATCCGCGGTTTCGCTTGCCGTCGAACATCGCCTGCCAGCGCTCGAGACCGCGCCTTACCGTGATCACCTTCCGTGCATTCAATTTCCTTGCTACTTGGAAGTCGCCCGTTGCGGGCAGGATTAGCGAGAGCGAGGCCAATCCATCACGCCCTCCTCGTCCGACCTCCTGGTAGAAACGGTCCAACGTTTCGGGAACGCAGGCGTGGACGATGCTGCGCGCATGCGCATAGTCGATCCCCAGGCCAAAGGCGGAGGTGCCAACCACTATGTCGAGTTTCCCATTTCTCCAGCTATCAACGATCTTTTCGCGCTTCTCTGTGGTCGTCTTCCCGTGCAAAGCACTGACCCGAGAATAGCCGACTCCGCGCAAACGACTTAGCCAGTGCTCAGCCGCCCTGACTTTTGTGACATATAGCACTAGCGGTCTGGGCAGATGAAATAGCGCCTCAAGAACCCTCGTGTCGCGTACAACCTCTTGTTCAACGGAACCGACCCAGTAGTCAGGTTCGGGACGCAGTTGGACAGCGGAAATGGCCCCAAAACTGCCATGCGTCCCGAAGAGCGACTTCAGCGTAGATTCCGATGAATCGGTCAAAGTTGCCGACAGCATGATCGTGCGTGGCCTCGCTGCCTCTGACGCGGCCGCGACTAGTTCCGCCCTGAGAGCACTCAGTTCCTGATACTCTGTTCTAAATCCGGTTCCCCACTGATCGACTAGGTGCGCTTCGTCAATCACAATGGCGCGAAGGTTGCCGGCAATGGCTGCCTGCCGAAGAGGGTCTCGCAACTGCCCGCATGCCGCCTCAGGAGAAGCGAAACAGAGACCTTGTGTCCCTTTGGCGATCTTGTCGGCAATCATCTGGTTCTCAGCATCCTTGCCGCCTTGGAAGGCCAACGGCCACTGCAACCCACAAAGTTCAGCAGCTTCGCGTTCATGGTTGATGCCAAGTGCCAGCGTGGGGACGACTACCAAGGTAACGCCCGTTCCCGTGCCAGCCGACGAACCGGCGAAGCCGACTTCGTGAATGAGCTGAAACACCATACTCTTTCCTTCGCCGGTTGGCAGAGCGACGACGAGCGATGCGCCGGGTGGCGTCGAAAGCGCAGCCCGTACCGCAGCGCGCTGCCCGCGACTGCGATAAGACTGCCGTCCAACCGCTGCGAGCATCGGATCCCCTTTACAGATCCCCGAATTAAACACGCGTCTACGGATCTCTGAGGCGGCGAAACCGTCAACGCCTTCAGTGTTGGTATCAAGCCATTCTGGGCGCCAAGGCTCATAAGACAAGATAGTGCCACTCGCCGTTTCAGTTGGCTTCAAACCGACAGATTCCCAACCGCTGAAAGATGCAAAGCGTGAATGGTCTACCTTGACCATTGGAGCAAAGTCGTGATCCCGCCGAGCTGACTCGCGAGCCATGGCTTGCCGAAGTAGCACCGCGAGGTCCAGCGCGCTCACACCAGGTTGCGCGAGGGCTTGCCGCAATCGCTCAATTGACGGCGACAGAGCCTGCCAACAAGTCCTGTCGTCTTGTCCCGAGAGCAAGCACTGAAGCGCATCGAATGCTTTTGAGTCATCGAGACGTATCATGCCTGGTACCCATCGGGACTGGGGACAATTACAAAACACCCAATTGCATCCAACCGCACTTCTGGATGCTCAATGGCGGGACGCAGGGAGCCGAGGACCGCAATCTCCGCACGCGCCTCGCGGACGTCGGCGCCGAACGACGCTGCTCGCTCCACTCGGTTTCTGTGACGCTTAATGGCGCCATCCAGAAGTTCCAACGCTCGTGTTACATTTTCTACGTATCCCTCCTCCCGCAGCAATGTATTGCGTGCGTTATCGCGCACGTATCGTGTTCGAAGCGCGAGTTGCTCCGGATCGATGATTTCAGCCAAGGCTTCCGGCCGACTGCCCAAGTTTACATCGCACTTTAGAAGGTTCTTATCGCTTACGTATGGGCGCTGAAGCGTGGCCAGTAACAGCTTATCTGTTACCGGGTTACCGTTGATATCGACATATAATTCGTGGCTGCGGATCGGCAGATAGCGCTGCGCGCGGCGCGACAAAGCAAGTTCTTCGATTGTTGGGGAAAGCAGATCTCCCCAGGAGAGTGCCGCCTCTACTGCGAAGCATAATTTGTATCCGATCCATGTACCCGACTCCCATCCGGGCGCATGTCGAAGAGTGATGAATGCCGTACCTCGATCGTCCCATTTGGTATATCGATAGAGGCTGTCAATGCACGGGTTTCCTGGGCGCAGAAGCGATACGCCACTGCCCTTAACGGCCGTCTGGCGGCGCCAAGTCACGGGCCCAGAGGCGCCTTCCAGAAGTTGCTGAAGCCACGGACGATGAGGGATGAGAGTGCGTTTGGTCTGAGAAAGGATAAACGGATCGGGTTCCGGCCACGTAGCGGGTGTTCTGCGTACCAGCAACGCCCTGACCAACCAGCCCTCAATGTCAGCCTCTAAAGCCGCCTCGTTCATCTCCGAGTTCTCAATGGCATCCACATACGGCTCTACCGGGTCCTCGGAGAGCGCGATCCGATCCAACGCATACTGCTCGTCTTGGCTTGTCCGTTCTTCTTCGATCCGGGCCTGCAACTTTTCTACAAGAGCGGCAACGCTAGAACCGCCCTGGTCGAACAGGGCCGAGAACACAACTTTCTCTAAGTCGTCCAACAAAAACTGGATGTCGCTAATCGATCGATGGAATATCGTGAAACCCTTGGTCAGGATATGGTACCAGGCCGACCAGGGGCTGTTCTCTTCATCTGACGGCAAATGTACGCGATGACGTATTACGTCCTGCCTACGGCCATACCGGTCCAGTCGACCTATCCGTTGTTCGATTCGTCCTACACTGAACGGTAGATTGAGATGGACGATCGCGTCCGCGAAACTGACGTTCAGACCCTCTTCGCCAGAGACGTCGGTAATGAGCACAGCCTGTGTGCTGGCATTCAAGAATTCCTCTACAGCACCGGTTCTGTGGCGCAGGCACTGCACCTCTTCAGGCAGTCTTTGTTCGAGGATAGTGACAAACTCGTTGGCCTGAGTGTCGGTCGCTGCAAACACCACGATTTTGCCGGCCCCAGTCCTCCCGGCGAACGTCTTGATAAGCCGCGCCGTGCTCTCAGCCATTACCTCCAACCTCTCAACGGGGCTGATCCCCGAAAGCGCCTCCTCCAAGCTGTGGAGATATTCTTTTTCGTCGTGGAAGAGTGGTTCTGCCGTCGCCAGAAACTCTGCGAACGCCGCGACACCTTCTGCAAAAGTCGAGAGGAGAGTCTTGTATCGCGACACAAGTCCTTCCCGAGTTGCAGGTTCACGAAGTGAATGGTCGACTGCCGCGTAGCGCCAGTCCTCTAGCGCTGACATTAGACCCGAGACTGCGTCCGGATTGTCCTCCTCAACTCTTACGTGACTAAAGCTCAGACCGTTGTCAGTCTTTGGACCACGCGGGCGAAACTCCCATCCCTGAGCGTCAGCTCGACGAGAACGGATCACCCTGTGGTGAATGCGATAACCATCGGCGACGTGCTGCTTAAGGGCTGAACATATCGAAGGCAAACGCTCGGGCGCTTCTCGGCTTGCGTCTACCAGTTTGGGAACGAGGTCCCGAATAACCGGATCGTCAGGATAGAGATCTTGGAGTTCTGCGCCGCGCCTACGCAGCACCAGACCTGGCGCAGAAGGGTCTAACGAAAGGAGAAGTCGGCCGATGGGTCGTCTCTGCTCGAGCTTTGTCCGGAACCCTTCAATATCATCGAGTGGGTGGGTCAGAGGGTCGAGCAGGTTCAGCATGGCAAGAAATTTGCCTTCTTCGCCGATTGGCGGCGTTGCAGAGAGAAGTAGCAGGACCTCCGCCTCAGCTGAAAGCTCACGCACGTGGACTGACGAGGCAACAAACTTCTTCGCGACTTCACCAACGATATGATGTGCTTCATCGATCACGACGATGGGGTACGATTTTGTCACCTTGGCCAACTGTTTGTGTGAGACGCAGTCGAAGCAGTCACCGAATTGATCTAGTCTGAGTTTGTCACGGAGTTCGGCGGACCATTGGTTGACTAACGGCTCCGGCGCCACAACTAGCGCCCGTTTTGACGGGTCGTCTATCAAGTGCTGCCGAATGATCAGTCCCGCCTCAATAGTCTTGCCAAGGCCGACTTCATCGGCCAGCAGGTACCTTTGGATTGGGTCGTTCAGCACACGCCGGACGGCTGCGACTTGGTGGGGCACCAAATCAATACCAGAGGAAATCAAGGAAGTTAGACCTTCAGCGGCGCCAATGAGACCTTGAAGCGCGGACATCGCTGACTGCCGCCGGTCATGAAGGAACTGACTTTCTGCCCCTCCAGCGGCAAGTATTTCCGCCGGATCCGCCCCAGTTAACCAAGGCCTGACGAATATTTCAGACTCTGGTAACTCAGCCTTCCCGCCGTTTGGGAACCTTACTTCATAGTCGATTGAACCGTCGGGTTCCTGCGCCCACCCAATGACGCGACCAACGAATGTCCGTTCGTCACGTTGAACATAAGCCCGTGTTTGAGGAGCAAGAAAGGCCCTTCGTATTTTCGACTTTGAGACATCGACGGTTGCGTACTGACCGATTGCCTGAAAAATCGAAACCTCAAAACTATCGCCGCGCTCTGTTACTATCTTCCCAATGCCTTTTTGGTCAGGCAACTCGACCAACCAGCCTGTATGCAAATCTCTCCCCGCGCCTCGTATCCTAATGTGCCGCGCGGCCTGGCATATGCTTGCGCTAAGGCCGCACGAAATCTAACGCAGCACCGTGAGGATAGGCTCTCACATTCCAACGATCAAGCAGCCCTCATTGGTGAGTCCCCTTCACTAGGGCGAGGACGGCTTGCTGATCATTCAGAAGGAGTTCGACGGGTTCGGCGGCACCCGGGAGCGCCTCAACCTGCTGGCGCTGGACCGGGGTGGGCAGCTTGTCATCATCGAGAACGAGCTGGACGATTGCCGCCGGGATGTGGTCTGGCAGGGCCTGAAATAAGCCGCGTACTGCTCGAGCCTGAAGAAGGCCGAGATCGTGGGCATCTTTCAGCAGTATCTTGACCGCAAGGGCGGCGGCGACGCGAGGCAACGTGGTGCAGAGCCAGAAGCTCTGCGAGCGCCTTACGAACGCGATCGCAAGGTATCAAAACCGTAGCGTCGATGCCCTTCAGGTGATCCAGGAACTCATCGGCATGGCCAAGGACCTGAGTGCCGAGCCTGCTGACGACATGTCGGAGGCGGAACGAAGCTTCTATGACGCGCTCGCACAGAACGAGAGCGCCGTCGAGGTGATGGACAATGACCAGTTCAAGGTGATCGCAGCCGAGCTCGTGAGGTCCGTCCGGGAGAATTCCGGCGTGGATTGGTGGCAACGCGATGACGCGCGAGCGAAGATGCGCTTCGCCGTAAAACGGATCCTAAGGCGCTATGGCTACCCGCCGGACCTGCAGGCTCAGGCAGTGAAACTGGGCATCAAGCAGGCCGAGGCCATGGCGCGCAGCATGTAGGCCTTGTGGCTGCCATATCGCAGCGCAAGCGGCGAAAGGTCAACGGCAGCAGTGGGTCGCTCTAATTCTCAAGATACCTATCTACTGTCTGGGACATCACCCGGAAGTTCATCTACAAGCCACCGCCCCTTCTGCAACCGTTTGCCCAAGGTCTCGACAAACCCATCGAACCGCTCGCGGCCCTTGGCCTGGGCCGCGGATTGCTGCTCCGGCGCGATCGGCGGGGTGATGGTGAGCCAGAAGCGTACGAAGAGCGCGAGGGTCTCGGTCGTGATCCGCTGGTCGCGCTCCAGACGGGCGACCTGGCGCGAGAGGCGATCGAGGCGGCGCGTCAGGGCGGCCTCCTGCATGTCGGCATGATCGGGCGAGAGAAAGGATTCGACCGCCGCCTCGACGATTGCCGATCGGGTCACGCGTTTCCGGTCGGCGATGTCGTTGATCCGCCCGATGAGTTCGGCTGGCAGGGACAGGTTGAGACGGTCACGCATGGATTTGCCTTCAGAGATCGATGCCGTCATTGTGATCGAGCGAAGCCTGTCGGGCCACCTGCCTCATCTGCTTGCGTAGGGCTTGCCTTTGCCGCGCGGCCTCCTCCGGTTCGTCTTCAAGCATCATCTCGAATTCGCGCGCCGGTTCGGCAGACTTTTCTGGAGCTGCAGCCACATGGTCGGGCAAGTCGGGTTCCCGACGCAGGCCTGCATTCGCTTCATCGGCATTGCTCGACGGCACCGACATGCCCGCCGGTGTATCGGCTTCGATGGTCGGAAGCGATGACCATGGATCATCCTGCCGGACCGGATCTCCTTTCCGCGGTTCTGGCGGCGGCACCACGCGATCGACGAACCGTCGGTCCTCGAAATACCGCGCCTTCTTCGCGCGGATCGGCGGGGAGCCTGCGACCATGACGATCTCGTCGTCGGGCGGCAGCTGCATGATCTCGCCCGGCGTCAGGAGCTGGCGGGCCGTCTCGGAGCGCGAGACCATGAGATGACCCAGCCAGGGCGCCATCCGGTGCCCGGCATAGTTGCGCATCGCCTTCATCTCGGTAGCCGTGCCGAGCGCATCGGAGACGCGTTTGGCGGTGCGTTCGTCATTGGTCGCGAAGCTCACCCGGACATGACAATTATCCAGGATCGCGTTGTTTTGGCCATAGGCCTTCTCGATCTGGTTGAGCGACTGCGCGATCAGAAAGCTCTTGATCTCGTAGCCCGCCATGAAGGCCAGCGCGCTTTCGAAGAAATCGAGCCGCCCGAGTGCGGGGAATTCGTCGAGCATCATGAGCACGCGATGGCGACGGCGCGTGTCCTTCAAATCCTCGGTCAGACGTCGACCGATCTGGTTCAGCACGAGCCGGATCAGCGGCTTGGTGCGCGAGATGTCCGAGGGCGGCACGACGAGGTAGAGGGTTGTCGGTTGGTCCGCGCCGATCAAATCGTCGATCCGCCAGTCACAGCGCCGGGTCACATGGGCGACGACGGGATCGCGGTAAAGGCCAAGGAAGGACATCGCCGTCGACAGAACGCCAGAGCGTTCGTTGTCGGACTTGTTCAGAAGCTCCCGTGCGGTCGAGGCGATGACCGGATGCGGGCCGGCTTCTCCCAGGTGGCGCGCTGCCATCATGGCCGCGAGGGTCTGCTCGATCGGGCGGCGCGGGTCGGACAGGAACGCCGCGACTCCGGCCAGGGTCTTGTCGGGTTCGGCATAAAGCACATGCAGGATCGCGCCGACGAGCAACGAGTGCGAGGTCTTTTCCCAATGGTTGCGCTTCTCCAGAGAGCCTTCGGGATCGACAAGGACATCGGCCACGTTCTGAACATCGCGTACCTCCCACTCACCCCGGCGGACCTCGAGCAACGGATTGTAGGCCGCCGAGGTCATGCTGGTCGGATCGAAGCGGAGCACCCGGCCATGGCGCGCGCGGAACCCGGCCGTCAGGTCCCAGTTCTCGCCCTTGATGTCATGCACGATGGCGGAGCCCGGCCAGGTCAGAAGCGACGGGACCACGAGGCCCACGCCCTTGCCCGATCGGGTGGGCGCGAAGCAGAGCACATGCTCCGGCCCGTCATGGCGCAAGTAATCCTGATCCAGCTTGCCGAGCACGACACCATCGGAACCGAGAAGCCCGGCGGCCTCGACCTCGGCCCTGTTCGCCCAGCGGGCCGAACCATAGGTATCGACGTCCGCGGCCTCACGCGCCCGGATCACGGACATGGTGATGGCAACGGCAATGGAGATGAACCCGCCCGAGGCCGCGATCGCGCCGCCCTCCCAGAACACCGTGCGCGCATAGGCATCGTAGAAGTACCACCACCAGAAGAAGGCGGGCGGCGGGTAGATGGGCATGCCGAAGGCCTCGAACCACGGGCTGCCCAGCTGCGCCTGAAACCCCAAGCGCCAGGCGACCCATTGCGTCGCGCCCCAGGTCGTCGTGAGCACGATCAGGAAGACGGCGAGGATCTGGCCCCAGAGGATTCTCGTGGCGGTCATGGTCAGTGTCCTTTCGTCAGATCCCGATCCCGCGCTTGCGCCAAAGGCTCCAGTCGATCCCGCTACCGCTGCGCGCGATGCCGGTGATGTGCTGGCCAAGGCGCGGCTCGATTTCGCGGGACCAAGGAACGAGCTGGAAACTGCGCCCGCCGTCGGGGCCGATACCCTCGATCATCGCGTAGCGGCCGGAGGACAGGCGCAGCTGTCTTGTGTAAGTGCCGGACACATGCTCTCCGGATTTCGCCGGGCGATGCTGGAGACCTGTCTTGGCCTCGAGCGTCTGGCCTACGGCATCGAGTTCGCGACGCCGCAGGGTGGCGAGGAGATTGCGCTGCAGGATGATCCGCTGTCCCTGCCTTTGCGCCAGCCCTTCGTCCGCCAAGTGCTCGGCGCGGGCATCAAGCGCGTCCCGGACCTCCGCCCCGAACCCGCCCATCGCAAGCGGCATGCGAGAACGTTCGACTAGACGGTGATCGAGCCAGGTCGCGCCCGGCGCGTTGATCTGGCTTTGAAGGTCGAGATCGGAGCGGTTGGCCAGGACAAGCGTCGGACGCGGATCATCCGCACCGCCGAAGCGGCGCACCTCGACGATGCCGCCCGGCGCGGGCGCATGGTCGAAGGCGTCCAGACCGCGGAAGCGGACATGATGCGCGCGCCCATCCGTCCCGTCGATCACGGCATAGGCGGCACCGGTCTGTTCGTCATGCAAGCCAGTCTCGACCAGACTACCGATGATCGGGTCCCCTGACCTGCCCGCCTCGATGGCGAAGTCGGAGAAGCCGCGGTCCTGTCCCCGCTCGGCGAAGGCGCGGTGCATCGTCTTGATGATGTCGCCGCGCTCGCTCAGGTCGCGGAGCGTGCGTTCCGCCTCGAGCCCGAGCATCCATTCACCGGAGCGGCCTTCCGAGGCCAAGCCGAGTTTCCGAAGATGCTGCAAGCGGCCGATCATCAACCGGCGGATTTGCGGGTCCTCGGGTCCGGGAGCGGACGGCCGCAGATCGAGCAGACCGAGATCGTCAGCCTGATAGCGCAACTCGCGGTCAAGACGTGTCCAGCGTTCCGCCGTCACCTCGCGTTCCAGCGCATGCCGGATTTCGTGCTCCGGTTTCGGACCGAGTTCGAGGGCGACCAGGTCCTCGGCACGGGACCGCAGCCCGCTGCTGATATAGTCGCGCGCGATCACGAGATCGCCGCCGCAATCATCCACACCGCGGACGATCAGATGGACATGGGGGTTGTCGGTGTTCCAGTGATCCACGGCGACCCAGTCCAGCCGCGTGCCGAGATCGGCCTCCATCCGGCGCGTAAGATCGCGGGTGAACCCGCGCAGGTCCTCCATCTCGGCGGCGTCCTCGGGCGAGATGATGAAGCGGAAATGGTGCCTGTCATCCTCGCATCGTGCCGCGAAGTCCGATCCGTCCAGACCGTCGGTCTCGGCATTGAAGAGCAGCCCCCTCTCCCTGTCCCTGCTGACCCCGTCGCGACGCAGGTAGGTGAGATGGGTCGAGAGTGGGGCCGCGCGATAGGCGCGACCCTTGTGGCGGGCGATGCGGGCTTTGACGACAACACGACGCGCGGGCGAGAACAGTCGGCTGCGCCCGAACCGGCCATGGCCGCGCCCGAAAGTCGAGAGCCCTGGCCGACCCAGACTACGCGATGGCCCGGTATGCCCGGCTTTCTGAGCCGCGCGCAGCACTTGGTCCACGAAACTCTTGGACCGCGGCGTTCGGGTGCTACGGGGTTTGCCCGGTCGGATCCGGAAGTCGCGCTCGGTCTCGGTCATGCGCAGCCCCATCCGAGGCCAGAAACGCACCTGTGCATTCCGGAGCATTGAAATCGCGGGGAAAAATCTCGCAACCTGCACACGACCGAAAGCCATGCACACGAAAACGCCAGTCCCGTCAGGGACTTGCGGCATTCGTGGCAGGCGCTTTTATCTCGCCCTCTTCCCTTCCCGCCCGTTGTCCGAACGCGCCCTTCCGCCGCCTTTCCGACACGACCCTCCGGAGCCCGAGAAACCGCGATCACGGTCATGGCCGTGCCTCCGCGCCGGGCCGGGCAACGAAAATGCCGGGATTGGGGGCGGCTTGACCAGTTTCGCGGGGCGTTCGATCTTCATCCGGGCTCCCGCCATTCTGCAGTGGATGCGCCGCCGATCTGTCGGTGAAAAGTGCGGCCTCGCGCCAATCGGCGACGGTTGCGCGGCTCGGGAGCAGCGCCGTGCCGTCCAGACGCGGAGCCAGCAGCGCGACATAGGCGCGGGTCTCGGCGGGTAGAGGACGGCCCTCCGTAAGGTATTCGTCGTAACGCCCTGGCCCCGCATTGTAGGCGGCGAGCATGCCACCGACAGTGCCATAATGATCGAGCATGGCGCGCATGTAGGCCGTGCCGGCAAGGATGTTGTCGCGCGGATCGAAAGGATCAAGGCCGAGTCCGTGATCCTGCCGCAGGACCGCCCAAGTTCCGGGCATGACCTGCATCAGCCCCATGGCCCCGGCCCTGCTGACCGCACGCGGATCACCCGCGCTTTCGGTCTGCATCACAGCACGGATCCAGTGCTCCGGGATCGCGAAACGCGCAGAAGCTTCGGCAATTGCGGCTGCATGAGGATCGCGCATCGGATCGCGTTGGACGGTCTGTGCTTCGGCGAAAGCCGGATCGCTGACTGGCGCCGCCGCGGCCAGGCCGGAAAGAAGGAAGACAGCGCAGATTTTGGCGATACGGGGTTGCTCGACCGCCATGAAGTTTCTGCGTTTCGAGCTGATCAGCGCCATCGCTCACGCCGCCCCGTTGCGCTTGGGCGGACGGGTCCACTGCAGCGACCAGACCGAACTTTCCCCATTGCGGAAGAGGTTGGCGCGTATCGGTTGCGCCAGCATCGGGTCATCGATCAGCACCGAGAAATACTCGCCGGCCTTCTCCCCGGTGCGCGCCCAGGCCGCTCCGATTTCACGAGCGAGGTCGCCATCCCCGTGAAAAAGACGGTAGTCGGGTGCGTTCTCGGCTTCGGTCGCCTCGGCCTTGTCGAGGGAGACCTCAAGGTCCAGTGTCAGCGTTCGGACATAACCGGCAAAGCCGGATTTCGTGCGGGTGAATTCACCGATCTGGGGCATGGCTTGCCTCCTTTCTGTTGCGGTGCGGTGTGGACTCCGGATGCGCCGCCTCTGCGGTGCGCCCGTCGGAAACCGTCCAAAGCGGCGTCAGCCGGGCGGTGATCGCTGTGAGTTGCAACGGCCCGAAATACCGTCCGTCGAGGCTGTCGGGCGCATCCGGGTTCATGAGGAAGACTTCGCCAGCGCCGAGTTGATGACAGCCCTGCCAAATCGGTAAATCACGGCCCACGCGGTCCTGCTCATGGGCCTCGCCGAGAAGACGATGGTCGACGGTTATCCCGTCGCTTGAGCGGCAGACCAGCGCGCCCTCAAGCGCCATGACATGCTTGAGTAGCGAAACGCCGCGCGGCAGGTATCCTCGCGCATGTAAGAAATCCGATAGCGCGGGTGGCGGTTGAACGGCCACCAGATCACCGATGGCAATGTGATCGGTAGGATGCAGGCGATAAAGCCCGACGGGAATGCTCGCACTGGCATTCCACAGGACACGCGACGACCATTGTATGACCGCGGGAAGGACGATCAGCGTCGTAGCCACGGCGGTGGCAACGACGATTGTACGCCGCGACGTCATGGCTCAAGGCTCCGCCGCTTGCGCCACGCGCGGTGCTGGAGACGCGTGTAGGGATGGGCCGGTTGCGCGGTGGCCAGGCGATTGTGCAGGTGTCGCCAGTAGTCCGGCGAGGCATCCGCCGGATCGATTCCGAGCGCCTCGATGGCGTCGATCGCCTGCAACACTCGTTCGACCTTGGGCCAGCCGTGGGTGGAGAGCAGCAATGTCCCTCCGGGCCGCAGATAGGGCAGCGTTTGAAGGGGAGTTCCGGGCTTCGCAGCCTGCAGGATGTCGAAGCGCGAGAGGACCGTGCCATAGGCGTTGGCAGCCCAGCGATTGACCCCGAAGACGGCACCTGGCGCGAAGCCGAAGCGGCGCCGGTAATGATCAATCCGCTCTTCGCCGACCGGATGGCCGAACCGGACCCACTGTTCGATCTGCCCCTCTTTCCAGGTCAGCTCAACGAAGGTCAGGTCGCCTTCCCTACGAATACTCTGTGTGCCAACCTGGCGCGGTTCAGAGCGGATCGGCCTCATGTCGCCGCCCCCCTCGACGTGCCGAGAGGTCGCTCGGGGCTGTCATTCTGAGGGCCCGTTTCGAGGGATTGAGCGCGTCTATATGAGGGCTTGTCCCCAGCGGGAGCAGCGCAGCAAGAGTTAGATTCTGAGTTAGAGTCTAAGTTACGACCGCGAATTCTGTCGTATTTTGAGAGGGATGGACCCGAACGGGGTTCCTGATAGCACGAGGGTCCGGTTCCCGATGGCACGACACCCGAGGTTCCCGATGGCACGAGCCCGTCCACAGCCTGTCCACAGGGCTCGAAGGCGAGCAGTCGTCGCCCCCGAGCCTCGATCTCGAGCGCCAGGCGATAGCCCGGCAATGGCTGTCGGCGGATGATGTCCCGCAGCTCGAAGGCAAACCGCTTGTAGGGGGAGAGACTACCGGATTTGACGTGGAGATGCCGGAACTCGAACCGCCACCCTGCCTTTTGGCGACCACCATGCTTGCGCACGAGGCGATAGAGCCAGCGATCAATGCCGCCCGTCAGATCGAAATAGGCGCGGTCGATGGTCAGGATCAGCGTGTTATCGAGGACCGCCCGGTAGAACCAGTCCGGGACGATTAGCTCGATACCGTCAGGGCGGCCACGGAAATCGGTTCGTTCCTGCCACTCGTTGATCCAGGAAAAACGGTGCCGGCGTCCTTCGGCCGGCTGGCGGATCGAGGTGCAGACCGTCGTCGATTGCAGCCGGTCCAGCGCGGCCTTCAACCGATGATAATCGCGGACGGAGGTGCCGCGGCCGATGAATGTGAGAATCTGGTACGGCGTCGCCGCCATGAGCCGCGATGTGCGAAGCCCGGCGTCGCGCGCCTCGACGATCTGGCTTGCGGCCCAGATCAGGATATCGGCGTCCCAGATCGTGGCCATGCCATGGTCGGCCACGGCCTCGACGCGGATTTCGACACCGCCCACCGCGAACTCGATGGGCCGCGTTCGATGGCTCTTGGACAGGGAAAAGAAGGGATAGGACATGAGGTCCTGCGCGTCCCGTGCGGCGAACTCGCCCGGGAGGGCGTGGAACAGATCGAGTTGGCCGCGTTCTGATGTATTGCGGGACATCGGCGAAGCCTCGACCAGATCAGCGCAAGGCCCGACCCGCGGACGGGGTCGCGGTCAGCACGTGGCGCTTTGCGGGCAGCACACGCCCACCGCGCGGATCGGACGTCGAGGTCACAGCACCGCGCTGGACCCAGGCTTCGAGATCCTCGATCGAATAGACAACCCGCCCACCCAGCTTGTGATAGGCCGGGCCCGTGCCGTAGGTGCGGTGCTTCTCAAGGGTGCGCGCGGATAGACTGAGGAACTGCGCGGCCTCCTTGGTGCGGAGATAGCGCGGCGGTAGAGGAGCGTGATCGGGTCGCATGGAAAGCCTCCGTGGGGTCCGTGAGGCCGCCGGACATTGGCGGCTGATTGGGGCCAAGATGGCGAAGTGCGACGGATGGGATGGAGTGCGAAGGTGGGTGTGCGGGAAACGCACAGCTAAGAAACAGAAGGGCTATTGATGCACATCGGGACGCAGCAGTGATCGGTATCCGCCCTCAACCAGTGCTCTGGCGTCACGGATCAGCCTGATCACGGCGAAGCGCTCCGGCGCGCTTTGCCACTCGTCCCGGCTGACCCGGGATAACCGAAAGACCACTTCGGCTATCTCGCGCTGCGACGCTCCGGCCAAGCGCCCGTCAAATGCCTGCAACATGCGTTTGGCACGCAGTCGCTTCTGGCGGGTGAGGCGTTTATCGACAGCCACCTTTCTGCCATGCAGTTGCGCGAGCAACCTGTAGATAGCATCGAGACGTGCGAAGGCGTCTTGATCGAGCGGAACGATCGCCACAAGCGCGTTGGTGTCAGGGTCTGCTTGCAGAATCTGGAGGCGGTGTTGTCTTCCCGTATCAAGAAGATGGTGGAGGCCGTCCTCGGCGCGTCTGGTCGTCCCTTCAGGCAGGATCGTCGGTTCCACCGCGCCGCTCAGGACCTCCGGAACCCTCTGCAGCACGACTACCGCGGGATCGATCCGGGGGTCCCAGAGCGCGCATGCTTTTGGAGCCGGGAGCTTTGGATCGGCCGCGAAATCGCAACCCCCATTTGTCGAGGAGCGCTTCTTTCAGAGACGCGTCATCAGGGGCGGCCTTGGAGAGGGTCGCATAGTCCTTTGCGTAGCGTTTGTTGCGGCGCAGCCATTCCCAGGCAAGATCGGACGCGCTCAGGTCTTCGACGTAGTCGTACTCTGCCGAGGAACGCCAGCCGGAGCGTTCCGACGGCATGACTAATCCAGTTCGTCAACTTCTCAGAAACGACATGATTTTACACGTATTGATTGATTTCCGGGAGTCCGGCCTACTCGACATGGGCGGGTTTCGGCGTGACTCAGCCGTTCGGGCCGTCGCCCCCCTGCCGAAGCAGGTCGCGATACCCGTGCTCGGTCATCCAGCGGGCCCGCGCAAGGTGACTATCATAGACGTTTCTGCAGCGATAGGGATCATGCATCGGATCGAGGCCAAACAGGACTTCGACTACTTCCCGCCAGTCGGCGCCTTCCTCGGCGGCGTCAAAAATCCGGAGGTAGAGAACCATATGAGCATGGTCGTAGTCGGTCAGCGTGTCGCTGTCCGGCGGAGCATCCAGAAATGTCTTCTCGCCCTGTGCCATGTGCCTACAGGATCGCAGAAACGACCCCCTCCCGAAGTTGCCTTTCCGTACAGGCGCGCCACCGATACCCGCATCAACCGCTTTCAGTCACTTGACCTTTTTCGCCTTGGTCACATCGATCAAGACGCCTTCACCCTTGTCCGAATGCAGAAACGTGATGCCTGCATCCTCGAACACCCGCCGCACCTGATCCTCGGTCGACTCGTAGACACGAAGATCCTTCTCGGATTCGAGCCTCTTCAGTGCGGTCAGTGATACCAGGGCCTTATCGGCTAGCTGCTGCTGCGTCCATCCCAGCAATGCGCGCGCGGCCCGTGATTGTCGGGCGGTGATCATGATGATCACCTCCCACCCGGCCATTCACACATGCCAGAACTACGACTATTTTAGTCGCATTTCCGGGGGCTTGCTAGTGATCATCGCGGTCAGTGGCCGTTTCGGGCACTGGATCGCGCAGGAGCCGACCAAGGCGCGACTCGCCGCAGATTCGGCGGCTGCGCGTGGCGGGATGTCGCCGAGTGATAGGATTTGTGAACGGTGTCGGACAGTTCCGGCGAAGAGGCCCGGCGGCTCGCGCCGCCGGGAGTCGGTGCTGTGTCAGGACTGGTCGTCCTCATCATCGATAAAGGAGGGATCCTCGTCCTCGGCCTGCTTGGCCTTGGTCAGGAAGTCGACCGTCTCGGCGATGATCTCGGAGCCGTAGCGATCGACGCCCGCGGCGTCGGTCCACTTGGTGTAGTGGATGCGGCCACGGACCAAGAGCTTCATCCCCTTCTCGCAATACTGCTGGACCGTCTTGCCGAGGCCGTTGAAGCAGGTGATGCGGTGCCATTCGGTGTCCTGGACGCGGTAGCCGTTCTCGTCGCGGACGACCCGGCCTTCGGAATAGCGCGGGCGGGATGTGGCAAGGGTGAGGGTGGTGATCGAGGTGCCACCCTGGGTGGTGCGGGTCTCGGGGGTCTGGCCGATGTTGCCGGCGAGGATGACGATGTTCTGCATGGTATGTCTCCGTTGCTTCATCGGGAGGGACCGTCCCTCCGATGAGGCCCGTCAAAGACCGCGGGACGTGGCCTGCACGGACGCCCCCGGTGTCCGCTCGACCCCCAAGGCGGGACGTGGCGCGGGCAGGCGTGGCACACGCCAACACGGGTCCCGCCGCGCGGGGTTGCCGGCCTCGGACGGACGGGCTTAGGGGATCAATCAGGAGGAGGGACAGGCCTTCTAGGGGGAGCGCCAACGGGGACGCAGTGCCGAACCATTTTCCTCGCGAAGGGCAACTTGGCCCCCAGATCACGCGCCCATCGGCAATCGGCCTCGCGCACGCACCATCGCTTGCCGCAGGTGCGCCGTGTCCGATGGCCAGAAACCGCTGGCAGAACCGAGCACGTCAGGCATCGTTCACCGCACTCACAGGCATTGGCCCGGCTGGTTCATGGTCATGCGAGAAGACAGGGATGATCCGGGGTTTGGCCTGCGATCAGCCAAGAACCGAAGAAGCGCGGATTTCCACCGCGCCTGCGATCAACTGACGAGGGACGACCGCAACAAAGGGCTACGGGTCGAGAAGCCCCTCGCCCAAGGCATTGAGGTTGATCATCGCCGCAACGGCGACGAACGCGCCGCAGCCACCGCAGATCAGCGTCAGCATCACACCCGGGTCGAGCGCATGTTTCGCGACGCCATGGGCCAGCGCGTAGCCCGCCACGGCGGCGGGCACCGCAAAGAGACCGAGCGCCCCGAGGCGCAAGAACGGGTTTCGGGCGAAGCCGAGAATGGCGATCACGAACGCGACGGAGAGCGCCGCCCCAGCCAGTCCGGCAAGGAAGGACAAGCCGAAACCGGCACCACCAACATGGACTTGCAGGAACGCGGCGATCCCGGCCATGACCGGCAGTGCGAAGACCGCAAAGCGAAAGGCCAGCACGCCAAGAGCGATGGACAGAGAAATGGCAAGAAGAACAAGCGACATGGACGCCTCCATGGATCAGTGACTGTGGGGATCACGACAGGCTGCCCGAATGTGCGCACAGCCTGCGACTATGCTGCTTCGCCGGTTCTGCTCGGGAAAGTATAGTGACGTTCTATTTCCGAGGAAAGCTGGGGAAAAACTGGTAGCAAGATCTTGCGGATCACCGAGCGCGCCTCGACGTCTTCTTGCTACCAACCAGTATTGATTGCGTGCGTATCTGCTAAGAAGGTTGACACACCTTGATCGCTCAATCTGACCAAGTGCTTGAAGTGCTTAACGCATTCCTGAAGGAGACTAAGTGTAAGCCGCGGCTGGCCGTTTGGCCCCAAGAGAAAATCAAGGTCCGCTGGTAATTCGTATCCATGTGCAATTGTGTGTCGGATCCTCACCCAAGCGTCCGTTCTAATGCGCGTGTCATGACCGTTCCACTGCCTCGGCCCCTGATGCCATTCCCAAATCGGCCATGGGTCGAATCCAGTGATGTTTTTCAATAGCGACCTAGCATTTTGGCAGTTGGGTGTATTGAACCGCCCAATCTCCTGTTTGGCTGCGGTCTTCCTTGTTTGCAGCATTAGCTTTGCCCAATCCGGTGGCGCAATACCATCTGCTGGATGATCGAGAGAATTCTCAACAACCTCTATGAATTCTAGAGAAATTTTTTCCAAGTAGGCCTGCCATGCGGCAACGGTCATCACGACGCCTGCCCGATGGATGGCATCTTGCTGGTGCCTGCGTCCTCGCCCTTGCTGAACTTGGCCGTGGACGCTGATTAACTGGTTTACCAACTCGAGCTGGCCAGCGAATTGCTCTTGGGACTGAGATGGCATTGCAGAGAAGATCCAGATATCGCTAGACAAGGATTGTTTCATAGCAGTTTTTTCAAGCTTCGCTACAGACGGATTGTGGGTGGCGCTCACGCGCCGCCCTCATGCTTCACGACCGGGATGCCCAGCTTGCGCGCCTTGTCGGCGAGGTTCTCCTGGATCCCGGTGCCCGGGAACACCAAGATGCCGATCGGCAGGACGTCCAGCATCGCGTCGTTGCGTTTGAACGGGGCCGAGCGACCGTGCTTGGTCCAGTCGGGCCGAAAGGCGACCTGGGGCACCTTGCGGTGATCGGCCCAGCGGGAGGCGATGAGCTCCGCGCCCTTTGGTGACCCGCCGTGGAGCAAGACCATGTCCGGATGCTTGGCGTGCACCCGGTCGAGCCGCGCCCAGATCAGGCGGTGATCGTTGAAGTCCGCCCCGCCGGTCACGGCCACCTTGGGACCTTCGGGCAGAAGCAGTTGCGCCTCGGCCCGGCGGCGTGCGGCGATGAAATCCCGGCTGTCGATCATCGCGGCGGTCAGGTTGCGATGGCTGACGCGCGAGCCGGTCCGGGGATGCCAAGGCTTGCCGAGGTGATGCTCGAAGCCTTCGGCGGCGAGGTCGCGGAAGAGTTCCAGCGCCGTGCGCCGCTCGACCATACTCTGCCCCTCGGCCAGAAGGCGTTCGAGTTCCAGGGATTTGACTTCGGAGCCATCCTGTTCCCGCTGCAGGCGGCGCTGCGCCTGTTCGTTGTCGTCGAGTTGCCGTTCGGCGCGGGCCAGCGCGCGGTGGAAGAGGTTGACCGTGCCCCAAAGCAGTTCGTCGAGATCAGGCTCGAGGCGCGTATCACCCAGCGTCGCGACAAGAGCGTCGAGGATATCGGCGACGGCTCCGGCGATCTGGTCGCCCTCGGGCAAGGGGCGCGGATCGGGTTCATCCTCATAGGGGCTCCAGCCGTAGAGCTGGAGTTCGGCCAGGACATGGGCGGTCGAGGACGTGCTGTGATGGGGCTCGTGGGCATCGGTTTCGGGATCGAGGGTCATCTGCGGGTTCCTTCTTCGGGGGAGCCGCGCGCCACACGCGGCCTTCGTGGCAGGAACGCGCCCACGGGCGGGACGGCCGGGCAGCCCGAGCCCTTCGCGAGGGCCTTGATGACCAAGCCCGGCTATTTTGCCTCGCGATGCAAAGCGCCCCGCCGGGGCGCGGCGGAAAATAGACGGAGCGCGGCCATTGCCGGGCCGTGCCGCTTGTGGGCCTCCTGCCCTCTGAGAAGGCCGTGCGCGCCGGCCTTTTCCGTGGATTGGACCCACACGGGACACCCCTCCGAAATCGATGCCGCGAGTAGTGCAGTGCCAACCGGGCTTGCCGCCCTGTCACACCGGCATAAACCGCGCGGCGTCCTCGACGTGGAGATGAAGCCGCAACCGCGCCTGCAAGGCTGCCAGACCGTAGCGCCGGAGATCATCGTTGAAATCGCCCAGTCGAGGCGTGAGGGTCAGCGCCTCGATCCCGGCCTCGGCTGCGCGAGTGGCTAGCCGATCCCTCGCCGCCGCGCCTGCAGGGTCACGGTCGCGCAACACGTACAGCCGCCGCAGGCCAGCGGGAAACCGGATGGCGGCCAGGTGTCCCGACGATAGCGCGGCCAGTGCGGGCATTTTGGGCAGGGCCGAGCGCACGGAAAGAACAGTCTCGATGCCCTCGCCCGCGATGAGCACGTCAGCGGGCGTACCGAACCGCACCCCGTTCCCGAGCAAAGCGCCCATCGCGCGTCGCGGTGTGCCTATATCGGCCTTGGCGCTCCCGTCCGACCGCAGCCAGGTGCGATGGGTCCCGGTCTGGCGGCCCTCAATATCGGTGATGGTGGCCAGCATGGCCGGAAGCCGCGCGACCGGCCCGCCGCCTTCGGGCCGATAGAAGCAGGCGGGATGGAACCGCAGGCTTTGCATTTGGTAAAACGCTCCGATGCCACGCCTGCGCAGATAGGTCTCCGCCGGAGTGCCGCGGATCGGCACGGCCATTGCGAACAGGCGTCGCGCCGCGTCCTGAGATCCTGTGGAAGCTGGTCGCTGTGACCGTGAAGAATGATGTCGGTCCGGGTCGGGCAATGGCAGGCTCAAGAAGCGTCGGGCCTCATCGGCAACGTCTTTGAAGTCGACCAGGCCGCAGCTTTCGCGGATCACATCGAGAAGATCGCCGTGCTGACCCGTAGCCGCGTCGGTCCATTTTCCGGCCGCTCGGGTGACGGACAGGGGCCCGGATAGCCGAACGAACATGGATCGGCCCGGGGTGTTCTGAACGTCGCCCACCAGCCAGTAGTGACCCTGCTTCCGGCCGTTCGACAGATAGTGTCGGCACACCGTTTCGGCGTTCTGGGAAAGCTGGCGCGAAAGCTCGGTGGCGGGGCTCGTCATGGCGGTCTCCAAGAGGGTTGGACGCAATCAGGGGCCCGCCATGACTGACGGGCCCCTGACTTTGGACCTTGGGGGAAGGTCCCGTGCTGCTCATAGGTCACTCGGCGGCTGTTTGGGCGAAGGCGTCACCGGCGATGGGATCATCTTCCTCCATTGGGTCGGAGTCTCCGATAGCCGGTTCGCCGCCGTCTTCCGCCGATTGCGCTTCGCTGCTGTCGGGATCGTTTTCCGAAGGGTCATCGTCGGAGCGGTCCGCCTCGTCGACCAGCTCGATCTCCGGGGCATCCTCTTCCGGCAGCGGCGGCGTGCGCAGAGGTTCGGGCAGCCAGCAGGTGCCGGAAAGCAGGTCCTCGGCCGCCGTCACCATCTCGGCCTTCTTCAGCCCGGCGATCCGGTCAGCGGCATCCTCACCCTTCGCCTCGCGCACGGCCTCGAGGATACGGGCCTTGGTCACGCGGTCGAGGTAGCTGTCGCCTGTCACCGTCCAGCCCGCCTTGGCCATGTCGAGCCCGACGGACCCGGCCAGCACATCCGCATGCGCGATGGCACGCGGTCGGCGCTGGTAGGGATCGTGGACGGCATTGACGTTCATCGCCACGCAATGGGCGAAGAGCGCCTCGCGGCTGCAGCTGTCGAACTCGGTCAGCGCCTCCCAGAGGTCTTCGGGCGCCTTCGGCAGGTTGCGCGCCCAGGTCTCGTGGCGCTGGTCGATGGCCTGCGCGTAGGCCGTGTCGCCGAGGCCCGGCACCTGCGATCCGAAGGCGGCGTTGCGCGGTTCGATCTCGACGCAGCTGTCGACGGCGTAGCGATAGAAGAGCCGCAGAACCATCGCGTGCAGCGCCGCGAGGAAGGCGACCTGCGGGTCCTGGGCCAGTGCATTGCGCAGCGCCAGGGTGCGATGGGCCGTCAGTTCCATGACGAGGCGGTCGGAGAGCGGTTTGAGGCCGTCGTCCTCTTCCTCGTCTTCCGAGGTAGACACGACCGTGTCATCGGCGTCCTCGACTGACGCCGCCTCCGATGCGACCTCGCCGGTGTCCTCTACCTCCTCGACCGGTTCATCTTCGGGCCGCACATAGCCGCGCTCGACCCTCAGCCGCCCAGAACTGTCGATGCTGACGAAGGCTCCTGCCAGCGCGAGGTCTTCCGCCTCGAACCGGATCGGACGTGCCTCGAGTGCTTCCATCGCCTCCTCGATCTCGCCCAGCCGGGCATCTACCTCGTTGGGCAACTCGTCGGCCTCCGCATGCTCGGCCTCGAGCGCGTCGTATTCGGCCTTCAGCGCCTGGTAGCTGGCGGCTTCCTTGTTGCTCATCGGCACCGCCTCGCCATGAACACGACGCATCCCAAAGGTGTGGCCATAGGGAAATTCGGTATCGACCTCGACCCATTTCCAGCCCTCGGCACGGATCGCTTCAGCCTCCTCGGCGAGCTTCTCGCGCACCATGACGTCGAGCAGGGCGGCATCCTGCAGCCAGCCGCCATCGTCCTGCTGAAACAGGTCGCGCAGGATCTCGCCCCCGGCCTCGACATAGTCGCCCGTCCCGACGAACTGCGCCCGCTTGTCCGAGGCCCGCACCGCACCCTCGGTCAGCATGCGGCGGATCTCGTAGGGCTGCCGCGAATAGTGCCGCTGCAACGCCTGCCAGACCTGCTCCTGCCGTGCGTGATCGGGATTGACCGTGAAGGCCATGAGTTGGTCGAGCGTCATCTCCTCCTCGGCATAGGCGTCGAGCAGCGACGGCGCGACCGCGGCGAGCTTCAACCGCTGTTTGACCACGCTGGCCGAGACGAAGAAGGCGGCTGCGATCTCCTCCTCAGTCCGGCCTTTCTCGCGCATCGCCTGGAAGGCGCGGAACTGGTCGAGCGGGTGCAGCGGCGCGCGCTGGACGTTCTCGGCGAGGCTGTCCTCCTCTGCGAGCCCGTCTGTGCGGACGATGCAGGGCACCAGCGCGGTCTTGTTCATGCGCTTCTGTTTGACGAGCAGTTCCAGCGCCCGGAACCGCCGCCCGCCGGCGGGGATCGTGTACATGCCGGTCTCGGCGCCGCTCTCGTCCAGCACGGGCCGCACGGTGATGGAGCTGAGCAGCGTCCGCCGCGCGATGTCCTCGGCCAGCTCCTCGATCGACACGCCCGCCTTGACGTGGCGCACGTTCGACTGGCTTAGCATCAGCTTGTTGAAGGGGATGTCGCGCGAGGCGCTGAGGGTGATCTTCTGTTGCTTGGTCATCGGGATATCTCCGCGACAGGCCAGCCGGGAGCCTCTCTCCCGACCTCCAAACCCGTCACGAAGGCCACGGCCCCCCTCTCACTCTGGAGCGGGGGACCGCGGGATAGACCGAGCGACCGGCCGGGACGATCAGGCCGCCCGCGCCAGAAGCGTTCTGGCCTTGCCTTCGAGCTGGAGCCGCGCATCCTGTTGCGGCTTCGACCGGGCGACCGCCGTGATGCCCTGCACGAAGTCGAAGACGCTCTCGGGCGGGCGGCCTTCTTCGGCCAGCACCGTCTCGACAATCCGCCCCGTTTCCGCCTTTGAGAATCCGCGCTTGCGCAGGAAGTCCTGACGGTCCTCGTCCGACCGCGCGACGATCTTCTCGCGCGCCGCGCGGATGCCGTCGATGAAGGGTGCGGGCGAGGACTCGGCGAAGCGGCTGAGCGCCGGAGCGGCCTCGTGAGCGAAGCGGGAGGCGGCGTATTTCGAATGCCGGATCGTGATCTCCTGAAAGTCCTCGACGCCCCAGAGGTTGCGGTTCTGGCAGACCGCGCGCAGGTAGAAGCTGGCGATGCCGAGCGTCTTGGCGCCCACCTCGGAGTTCCAGCAATAGAACCCGCGGAAATAGAGGTCGGGCGAGCCATCAGGCAGCAGCCCCGCCTCGATGGGATTCAGGTCATCGACGAGAAACAGGAACACGTCGCGGTCGGAGGCATAGAGCGTCGTCGTCTCCTTCGTCACGTCCACCCGCGGGTTATAGATGCCGGTCGACCAGTCGAGCACGCCCGGCACCTTCCAGCGCGTGTCGCCCGTGCCGTTCCCTGCGATGCGCTGCACGGCGGAGACCAGCTCGTGGTCGTAGATGCGGCCATAGTCTGGGCCGGTCACGGCACGGAGTTCCGTACGGCCATCCGCAACTTCCATCGTCTTGATCTGCTCCGCCCGGTGGTTGGTCAGCCCATACTGCAGGTTGATCCCCGCCAGCGGCGCGGGAAGTTGCCGCAGATAGGCCGCGGGTGCACCGACAAGGCTCGCGAGCTGGCCGAAGCTCCAATGCGTCGGCGCGATGGGCTCATCCGTGCCCGGCAGGACCAGGCTCAGTTTCTCCGGGTCGTCGCGATGCGCCTCGACCCGGATCGCTGCGCTCTCCACCGTGCGCGTCCGGCTCCGCTCCGCCCGGCCCTTAACCGAAGCGAAAAGGTCGTCGAGCGACAGATACCGCTCGTCATCCGGCCGCGAGAACCATTCCGACGACACGCGGTCCACATTGGTGCCGCGCGACACATTCACCTTGTAGCCGCCGCTGATATCACGCCCGGCATCGATAATTTCGGTGTTCATTGGAAAACCTCCGCGACGAGCGCCGGAGGCCTCTCCTCCAGCCCTGAACCCGTCACGGCACCCCCTCCACTCTCTTTCTCTTTCACCGGTCCAGTGGCGGCTTCCCGCGCCGCAAGCACACCCGCGTTGCGCGATTCGGGCAGCCTATGGCAGAGTTCGTTCAGGCAACGGTCTTCGGTCCCTGCCACAGCTTAGGGCCCCTGAATGGTGAGAATTCGCATAGAACAGCGCAGTATCTCCGGACTCCGGGCCGCCGATTTGCGCGACGCTGTAGCAGCCATCAATGCGCCAGACTACGCGAGTATGCGCGCGCCCCACCTCCAACCCGCTATGATGCATAGGCTTTTTCCTTCGTACGTGTGCCAGCCTCTGGCAGGCTGGTGCCTATGGAAAGGGACCAGAAAAGCAGGCCGGGGGCTGACGCCTCAAGGGACGCGCAGGACTCATCTCCAGAAAGCGGAGCGGCTGAGAACAAAATCGCGCGCCTCACGACTTCTGGCGATGATCCGCGACTGGTCAACCTTGTTCGCTTGTTGGCGCGGCAGGCGGCGAGAGAGTTCATTGAGACTGAGAACAGGCGGCATGCACGGGCTCGCCTCCGCGATTAGGGGGGCTATCGCATGAAGGCAGCGCTTTACGCTCGGTATTCATCTGACAACCAACGTGATGCGTCGATCGAGGACCAGCTACGCATCTGCCGCGCACGCGCGGAGCGGGAGGGCTGGACGATCATCGACAGCTACACGGATCGCGCTATTTCCGGAGCGTCCTTGCTTCGGCCCGGCGTTCAGGAGTTGATCTCGGATGCGCTGAAGGGGCGTTTCGACGTGATCCTTGCGGAGTCGCTGGATCGTCTCTCCCGGGACCAGGAGGACATCGCCGGGCTCTACAAGCGGATGCGCTTTGCAGGTGTGAGTATCGTGACGCTGTCCGAGGGTGAGGTCAGCGAATTGCACATCGGTCTCAAGGGAACGATGGGCGCACTCTTCCTTAAGGATTTGGCTGACAAGACCCGGCGCGGTCTTCGCGGGCGCGTCGAAAAGGGACGCTCCGGTGGTGGGCTTTGTTATGGGTATGACGTCATTCGCACGACCGATCCGGACGATCGGGGCGAACGGGAGATCAACCCAGCCGAAGCAAACGTCGTTCGGCGCATCTTCAGGGATTACTTGTCCGGACAGTCATCGCGGACGATCGCAATGACCTTGAACCGGGAGGGCATTTCGGGACCGCAGGGCAAGGAGTGGGGGCCGTCGACAATCCACGGCAACCCGAAACGAGGGACGGGCATTCTCAACAACGAGCTCTACATCGGGCGGCTGGTCTGGAACCGCCTGCGATACATGAAGGATCCCGACACCGGCAAGCGCGTCTCCCGCCCGAACCCGGAAAGTGAGTGGGTTGTCCAGGAGGTCCCGGACCTTCGGATTGTGGACCAAGATCTCTGGGACGCCGTGAAGAAAAGGCAAAAGAGCCTTTCGTTTGATACGTCGCCGACAGGCAGCAATCCTATGAACGATAGACGGCGGCCGAAGCACCTTTTCGCCGGCCTCATCAAGTGCGGGTGCTGTGGTGGCGGGTACTCCCTGATCTCGAAAGACCTGCTTGGCTGCGCAGCGTCGCGGAACAAGGGCACATGCGACAACCGTCTGAACATCCGTCGGGATGCCTTGGAGGCGTCGATCTTGAATGGCCTTCGGAAGCATCTCATGTCGCCGCAGCTCTTCAATGAATTCTGTGCGGAGTTCACGCGCGAGGTAAATCGGCTCCGGATCGAGCGCGGGGCCGACCTGGCCGGCTGGAGGAGCGAACTCGAGAAGGTTGACAGAGAGCTCGACAAGATGGTCGACGCCATTCTTCAGGGCTTCCCGCCTGCCAAGCTCAAAGACAAGGCCGAGAAGCTGGAGGCGAGGAAGGCGGAGTTGAGCGAGCTCCTGGCCAATGCCGATGAGCCGCCACCATTGCTGCACCCGAACATGGCACGGATGTATCAGGATCGGATCGCCAAGCTCTGCGAGAACCTGCAATCCGAGGAAGATCGTGGCGCCGCCGTCGACGTGCTTCGATCACTTGTCGATGAAATAAGCCTCTTGCCCGAGAACGGCGAACTCTCCATCGTCCTTCGCGGCGACCTGGGGGCGATCCTGCGCTTTACCGCCGGAAAGAAAAACCCCGACTTCCTTTCGGAGGCCGAGGCTTTGGATAACCTGCTTTCGCAGAAATCGTTGGTTGCGGGAGTAGGATTTGAACCTACGACCTTCAGGTTATGAGCCTGACGAGCTACCGGGCTGCTCCATCCCGCGGCGATTTTGCCCTGATTGTGTATTGGTCAGGGTGGATCGTTT
>NZ_JAEKJV010000030.1:0-24151 GCF_017309175.1 Salipiger bermudensis
CCAACATCCCACACTGTGCTCCCCGATGACCTCGGGGGCATCATCCACATCAGTGTAAGGGGGTCATTTTTGGACGCCGATCACCCCGCTACGGGGTCAATTTTGCATGCCGGTTCACAGCACTGGGGCCCGCCTGTAGCCACCCGTCAAGGCCAGCAGATCAGCCTTTGGCGCAATAGGAGGCACGATGACCGATGACCATGACAGCCCCTTGAAGCCCATCAAGTTCTGATTTTTTCGGAATAGGGAGAGGCTTCATAGTGGTGCAGGATCAGGTCGACCATCGTTTTGCTCCTACTTCAGCAGCCCGAGGATCTCTTGCGCGGCGGCGGCGGATGAGGCGGGGTTCTGGCCGGTGACCAGTTTTCCGTCACGCAGCACGAAACTGGCCCAATCCGCCCCTTTTTCATACTGGCCACCATTGGCCTTCAGCATGTCTTCCACCAAGAACGGCACAACATCGGTAAGGCCGACGGCCTCTTCTTCGGTGTTGGTAAAACCCGTCACCCGGCGACCAGACACCAGCGGTTTGCCGTCCGCACCTTGGGTGTGGCGGAACACGGCTGGGGCGTGGCAAACTGCGCCGACAGGCAAATCGGCGGCGGCGAAGGCCTCGATCAGGCGTTTGCTGTCCGCGCTTTCGGCCAGATCCCACAAAGGGCCGTGGCCGCCCGGATAGAAGATGGCGTCGAACCCGTCTTCGGTTACATCCGAAAGCTTCAGCGTCGTCGCAAGATGCTTTTGCGTCTCTGGATCGTCTTTGAACCGACGGGTGTCGTCGGTCTGTGCGTCAGCGCTGTCGCTGGACGGATCAATCGGCGGCTGTCCCCCTTTGGGCGAGGCCAGTATAATGTTTGCTCCGGCGTCCTTGAAGACGTAATAGGGGGCCGCAAACTCCTCCAGCCAGAAGCCGGTTTTCTTGGCTGTGTCCCCGAGTGTGTCGTGGGATGTCAGTACCATCAGAATTTTCATGTTATTTTCCTATTTTTCTCGCCGACGCGGATCACGCGCTTGCCAAAGTTTTCGCCATTCAGCAGGCCAATGAAGGCTTCGGGCGCATTTTCCAAACCGTCGATGATCTCTTCGCGGTATTTGATTTGGCCGCTTTCGATCCACGCCCCCATGTCTTTGGCAAAATCCGGGTAGAGGTGGCCGAAGTCGTCAAAGATGATGAAGCCCTGCACCTTGATCTTTTTGCGCAGAATCTGACCCATAAGCCAGTTCATCCGGTCCGGCCCTTCGGGCAAGTCAGTCGCATTATACTGAGAGATCAACCCGCAGACCGGCACCCGTGCGTTCGGATTCAAAAGCGGGATGACCCCGTCGAGGACCTTGCCGCCGACATTTTCGAAATAGACATCGATGCCATCGGGACTGGCCTTTGCAAGCTGTTCGGCAAAGTCATCTGCCTTGTGATCGATACAGGCATCAAAACCCAACTCATTGACCGCATAGGCGCATTTCTCTGGCCCGCCCGCGATGCCGACCACGCGGCAGCCAAGGATCTTGCCGATCTGGCCCACAGTGGCCCCGACAGGGCCGGTTGCGGCCGCCACGGCGATGGTTTCGCCCGGCTTTGGCGCGCCAATTTGCGTCAGACCCGCCCAAGCGGTAAATCCGGGCATACCCATGATACCGAGCGCCCAAGACGGGTGTGCAGGCGAGGTGCCCAGATTGGTGATCCGCGTGCCATCCGACAGCGCGTAATCCTGCCAGCCATTGAAGCTGAGCACCCAGTCGCCCGGCGCAAAGCCATCAACCTTTGAGGTGACGACCTGAGCCACTGTGCCGCCCTCCATCACGCCATCAATTTCCACCGGCGCGGCGTAAGATGGCGCATCGCTCATGCGCCCCCGCATATAAGGGTCCAGCGACAGATATTCGGTGCGCAGAAGCATCTGCCCAGCACCAGGGGAGGGGACGTCCCCTTCGACCAAGCGAAGCGTGTCCTTGGTCGGTTCGCCTTTGGGGCGTTCCGCCAGCACAAGCTGGCGGTTTACTGTTTCGGTCTGTGCCATGGTCATCATCTCCTACAAAGCTGTTTCAAGAATGCGGCGGGCATCCTCGGGGGTGATGGCATTTTGTTCGCCAAGGGCGGTCATGCCGTGATCCTTCAAGGCGGCGACGATGCGATCAATTTCAGGTGCAGCAATTGCGTAATCGCCGAGTCGGGTTTTGATGCCCATCTGTTCAAAGAACCCGCGTGTTGCCTCGATCACGGCATCAATCCGCGCATCATCAGATCCCTCGCGGATGTCCCAAACATTGGCAGCATATTGCAGCAGTTTCTCGCGTTTGGGGCCACGTTGGTCGTTCATCAGTGACGGCAACACGACAGCCAGTGTGCGGGCGTGGTCGGTGTCATTGAGCGCGGTAATCTCATGTCCGATCATATGGCTTGCCCAGTCCTGCGGGACACCTGCGCCGATCAGGCCATTCAGGGCCAGCGTTGCCGTCCACATCAGGTTGGCGCGAACGTCATAGTCCTCCGGCGTCTCAAGGGCTTTGGGCCCAAGCTCGATCAGGGTGCGTAGCAGGGTTTCGGCAAAACCGTCCTGAACGCGCGCGGCGGATGGATAGGTCAGATATTGTTCGATGATGTGAACAAACGCGTCGGCCACGCCGTTCGCGATTTGACGGGGCGGCAGCGTGTAAGTGACCTCGGGGTCCAGCACCGAGAAAACCGGGTAGCAATGCGGGCTACCAAACGGAAGCTTAGCGCCCTTCTCGGGATTGGTGATCACAGCGCCAGAGTTCATCTCCGAACCGGTGGCGGGCAAGGTCAACACGGTGCCAAAGGGCAGCGCTTGCGTGATGACCGACCCGCGAGATGTCAGGATGTCCCAAGCGTCGCCATCATATTTGGCCGCCGCCGCGATAAATTTGGTGGCGTCAATAACGGAGCCACCGCCGACAGCCAACAGGAAGGTGATCCCTTCTTGGCCAATCACCTCGACAGCCTTCAGCGCAGTGGCGTAGCGCGGATTGGGCTCAATACCGCCAAATTCGACCAAGGTCCGGCCCGCAAGTGCCGCACGCACCTGACCAAGGACGCCTGTTTTCTCCGCGCTGCCTCCACCATAGAGGATCAGCACCTTTGCGTCAGCCGGAACCTGATCCTTTAGGTCCGCGATACGGCCCTTGCCAAACAGGATATGTGTCGGATTGCGAAAGTCAAAATTATTCATGGGTTCAGTTTCCTTCAGTTTCAATGTGCAGGCGCACGTCAACGTTTCCGCGTGTGGCGTTGGAGTATGGGCAGACCTGGTGCGTCGCTTCGACAAGTCTTTCAGCATCCTCGCGGGTCATGCCCGGCAGATGTGCGGTAATGTCGAGATCAAGTCCGTATCCGCCCTCGGGGCGTTGGCCGATGCCCACCTCAACCGACGTTGATGCCGCTTTGGCATCAAGCTTGAGTTGTTTTGCGGTCATTTCCATCGCGCTATCAAAACAGGCCGCATAGCCAAGCGCGAACAACTGCTCAGGGTTCACCCCCGCCTCGCCACTGTCCGGGCGAACCATCTGGACTGAAAAGCTGCCATCGTTGAGGGCGGCGGTTCCCGAGCGGCCCCCTGTTGCCGTTGCGGTGGTTTTGTAGAAGATTTTCATGAGCTTCCTTTCGCGAATAGACTGGTCGTCTATCGATGTGTCAAAATTTTTGGGGTTATGGTCCTGGAACCAGCACCTTTGTGGCATTCATAGCGGAATTGAGCGGGGCTTCACTGTGCGAGAGGCTCGCGACGAGGCTGGCTCCAAGCCACATGTGGTAGATCATTTCTGCCGTGGAGCGGGGGTCTTCAAGCGCGGCGATCGTGCCATCGTCCGTTCCCTGTTCAAGGGTCTCCGTCAGGCGCGCGACGATTTCGGACACACTTTTCTGCAAGATATTGCTCATGTTCTCCGAGAGGTCAGCAACCTCTGCGGACAGTTTGACGACCAAGCACCGGTCTTCGAGGTTGGGGCTGATCTGTTTTTTCCGCCACTCTTCGAAATAGGTCAAGAATCGAGACCGTGCATCCATGTCCGGATGCGCAAGCGACGCGTTCAGGCGTGTGCCATACTCCGTCATAAAATCGTTCAACAGCGCACAGCCATAAGCTTCCTTGGAGGCGAAATAGTGATAGAACGACCCTTTCGGAACACCGGCCTCTTTCAACAGCGCACTCAGACCGACACCTGTGTAGCCCTGCTTGGCTGTCAGGCGTCGTCCTGTGGTCAGTATCTGTGAGCGTGTGTCGTTTTTCTGTTCCATGACCCCCGATATAGCCTCATTAGACCGGTCGTCTAGGGGTGGTGTGGCTTTTTCTAATCACAGGGCCGTGAGCGGCGCTTAGAAACGGTACGGGAAAGGCGCTAGCCAGCATGCACACCAGTTAGCAGCTTTAACATCCAGCACAGAAAAACAAGCAATGCATACGCAAATCGATGCGGCACGCCCTTAGTTTGCGTTCAGCACTGCTCCCAGCAAACCAGGAAAGCGACGGTCAAGCGCATCTCTTCGCAGTGAAAGCAGGCGTCCTCTCCCCTTGGGGATGTTCCGGATCACACCTGCTTCGCGCAACACCTTGAACAGGTGCGACTTGGTGGATTTCGCCACTTCCGGGTCCATTAAATTGCAGTGTGCCATTTCGACCGGGCCGTCGCGGAGCTGACGCACGATGTCCAACCGGCCCGGATCGCTGAGTGCGAACAAGACCTGCGTCAGTTGCAGCTCCTGTTCCTGCGGGTGCGCAAGATCGGGGCTGGCAGTGTCGGGTAAGATACTCATGGTTCGAATATACTTGAACCTTCCGCAGAAAGAAACTAGAGAAAGGTTCGATAAAATTCGAACCCTCATGAAGGACTGCATTCCAAAATGACTACGATTGTGATGTCACCCAAGGCTAGAGAGCGCGCTGGTTTCGCAATCGTGCTTACCGGAAGCGCTCTGATGATGGCGAGCGCGAGCGCGCCGTCCCCTTTTTATCCGCTCTTGCAGCAGCAGCTCGGATTTTCGTCTTTGGTGGTGTCGGAGATATTCGCAATCTACGCAATTGCCCTTCTTGCGACGCTGCTCGTGGCCGGATCAATTTCGGATCATGTCGGGCGACGCCCTGTACTGTCGATAGGGTTCGTGCTTCTCGCTGTTTCCGCTGCCGGATTCGAACTGTCAGGTTCTGTGCCTGCGTTGTTATTGGCTCGTGTAGTACAGGGCGTAGCATGCGGCCTTCTTTTGTCTACGCTGTCGGCGGCTATTACGGATCTTGAACCCCCTGAATTCAAGGGCATCGCGGCGATCTGTAATTCAGTCATCCCCCTCGTCGGGCTGGCCTTGGGGGCCTTGGTATCCGGCTTTGCAATGGAGCACCTTACCGAGCCAAAATTTGATATATTCACCGGGATTGCAGTGGCCAGCCTGGTGTTGGCGCTGGCCACATGGGGCTTGCCCGAAACATCGCCACGGCATGAAGGCTTGTTGCAGGCGCTGAAGCCTCGCGTTGGCCTCCCGATCGAAGTCAGGGGCACGTTCTGGCGTGGCGCTCCGGCGCTATTCGCGGGCTGGGCCACAGGGGGGCTGTATCTGTCGCTTGGCGCACTCATCATCTCACAGGTTTTTGGTATTCAAAATGTGATTGTCCAGGGCTTCGTGGTCGCATTGCTGGCCGGGGTTGGTGCGCTGGCTTGTTTCATTGCGCGCAACTACTCTGCGCGTGAGGTCATGTTGTTTGGCACCGCAGCGCTATCAATGGGAACCTTCGCCACTTTGTTTGGCATTCAATACGAAAATCTAGTGCTCTACCTTATTGCGCTCGCTATCGTTGGAGCGGGCTTCGGCACCTGCTTTTATGGTTTCATCCGCTCGATTATTCCACTGGTACCGGAGGATGTCAGAGGAGAAACTTTCGCCGCGCTATTCTGTATCAGCTACTTGGCATTCGGCTTGCCAGTCGTAATTGCCGGACTTTTGGTGCCGGTGTTCGGGATCAAAGTCGTTGTGATCTGTTATGGCAGCCTGATCGCCTCACTGGCCGCTCTCGCAGGACTGATGCGCAAATTCGGCCGAGCCGACTAGCCGGGATGGGCTTGCCATTTGTGGACAGCCCCTGTTTTGCAAGAGTTTTCTTTTGTGTTCGTGATCTTTTTGCGTAGCGGTCATTTGTCCGGCCTGTTTTCGCGGCCCTTATGCCGCTGGCCCTGATGAAGGGTTCCGTCGCAAAGTTTCCATTTGGCTTGAGCGGACCTTGGGCCTGGACACACTTATCCCGCGAGCGCTTTGAACTGCTCAAAAGCGGTGCCGCCTTGGCCGTTCAGTTGCCCTTTGCGGATCATGTGGGCGGTCTCGATACCCGCCAACGTGGCTTGCGCTGCGGCGAAGGCTTTGAAACCCTTCATCTGCCGCGTGATCCGCTTGATGAAACGATGATCCTGCTCGATGATGTTGTTCAGATATTTGACCTGCAGAACCTCGATCAGCCAACACCACCCGCTCAGGAGAAGCAGCAGGTTCATATTCTCAAGCCCCGCGGCGTTGGCGCCGCTCTTGTCGATCACGACACGATCCGGCCAGCCATTGTTGCCGATCGTTCGGGCGAAGAATGTGGTGGCTGCAGCCTCATCGCGGGCCTCCGACAACATGAAATCCAGTGTTTTGCCGTGCTTGTCGATCGCCCGATACAGGTAGCACCAGCGGCCCTTCACCTTGATATACGTCTCGCCCATCCGCCAGGAACGCCCAGTCCGAGTCTTCCGTTTCTGTGCTTCTTGCGCGATCAGAGGCGCGTATCTTTCAACCCACCGGTTCAGCGTAGCGTGATCGACATTGACGCCGCGCTCCTCCATGATTTCCTCAAGATCACGATAAGATACCGGGAACCGCACGTAGAACCAAACCGCAAACAGGATCACGTCTTTGGGAAACTGAGCGCCCTTGAAATTGATCATCGCTACCTGCTCACTCGCTGCGTCGGGGCCGCGACATAGGTTCGGTACGATGGTATCGCAAGGTCGCAATCTTTGCGACAAAGCCCTAAACTTGTGTCGCCGCTGACCTAGGGTTGATGATAACATTTGGACGATCGCGGGGCGTTTGCTCCCGCCCGTCCACAGGTCTTGGCATTGGACTTGTGCTGCCGCCAATGGGAATGCGGTCCGGGAGTTTCCGCTCCCCGGCAAAAAGTTGTAGAGCAGGTCTGCGAGCTCCTCAACGCATTGTTCCTCGACGAGATTCATGAGCGACCCCACAGGCATGAAAGCGGGGCCGCGAACATGTTCTCGCCGAACGGGACGACCTTATCGTGGTCGTAAAGCACCATGCCCTGGACGAATCTATCTCCGCAGGCGTCTGCGAGTTTGCGCATGCCTGAAAAATCTCCTGCCGAAACGGTGGCGGATGACTTTACTTCGATCCCGACGACCTCGCCGCGGCGGTTTTCCAACACGATATCGACCTCGTTCTTGTCCTTGTCCCGAAAATGGGAGAACGTGCACCTCTGTTCACTCCAGGTGGCAATTTTCCGCAATTCGCTGAACACGAATGTTTCCAGGATCGCACCGAAGCTCGTCTTGTCCTTGCGGACCACATCCGGCGAAACATCCCGCATCGCAGCGAGAAGACCGGCGTCCAAGAAATGCAGCTTTGGTGATTTTGTCAGCCGCTTCAGTCGGTTCGTGAACCAGGGTCGAAGGGTGTGAACCAAATAGAGGCTCTCGAAAACACTGACGTATTTTTGCGTGGTCACATGATTAAGGTCGAGAGCCGCACCGATGCCGGTGTAGTTGACCAACTGTCCTGAATGCTCCGCCAGAACCGATAGCAACTTCGGCATTAAGCCGAGTTGCTCGATCTGGGCCACGTCTCGCACATCGCGTTGCACGAGCGCGTCGAGATAGCCGTGATACCAGTCCTGCTTGCGCGACCATTTCTTGCGACTGAGCGCTTCGGGGTATCCGCCCGAGAGAACACGCTCGATCAGTTCGGCGCCGACAATCACGTGATTGGCGATGGGTTTTTCACCGGCGAAGGCGCGATCTATGAATTGCGATTTGCTGTCGATGATCTCCGCCTGCGACAGGGGAAACAGTCGGATGACCTCCATGCGACCGGCGAGAGAGTCCGCGACCTTCGGGATTGTCATTAGGTTGGCCGACCCCGTTAGGAGAAATCTTCCCGGGGACTGGTGGTCGTCCACGACGTTCTTGATTGCAAGCAGGAGGTCGGGCGCTCGCTGCACCTCGTCGATGACTGCGCGCTCCAATCCGCGGACGAACCCGACCGGATCATTGATCGCTGCTTCTAACACGGTAGCATCGTCTAGGGTGAGGAAGGGTGTCTTGTCGGCTGCGATGTCCATGGCGAGGGTCGTCTTTCCGGACTGCCGGGGCCCCGAGATGAGAACTACCCGCGTGTCGGAGAGCGCCTCCTCTATTCTTGCTCTGGCGAACCTTGGGTACATTAGCGGGACGATTCCTTTCGACCAGTTGAAAGTACGCGACCGACCAATTGAAAGTCAAGATACGACCGATTGAAATCCGACGGCCGACCATCTTAAAGTCCACGCGAGCCAGCCTGGCCGTTAGTCCTCCGAAACCCGAGGAAGCTAGCGCACTCAAACTCTTGAGATCGGGGCGTCAGAACCAGTCTCGCCCACGGCGATTTCCAGCTCGGGCAAATCCCGCAAGCTATGCAAGTCAAATGTCGCCAGAAACGCCTCCGTGGTCACAAACGTATGCGGCGCGCCCGGCCGCGGCGACCGTGGTCCGGAGGCGATTAAGTCCTTGAACCGCAGCCGGGACAGCAGATCACGGCTGACCTCCTTGCCAAAGATGTCCGCCAGGCCCGCCCGGTCGATCGGCTGGTGATAGGCGATGGCACAGAGTACGCCCATCTCCATCTCGGTGAAGGCGATTGTCTCCTCACCCAGATTGGTCGCGGCCTTGATCGCGTCGGCGAACTTCGTCCTGGTGCGGAACATCCAACCGCCGGCGACTTGCGCCAACTCAAAAGGTCGACCAATCAGCTCGGCCTGGATGTCGTCGATCAGCATCTCGACCGAAGCCCCCTGACCCACCACGCGGGCCAGGTCTTCTCGGCTGACCGGCGACGCGCTGGCGAAGAGCACCGCCTCGATCCGGCCCATCCATTCACGCCAGCGCAACTCCTGCGGCAGATCGTCGAGTTCCCGGTCGAAATCGCTTTCGCCTTCATCGGCCTGCTTTGGCTTCTTTCGGGCCATCACGGCGCGATCCCGTAAAGCCGGAAGGTTGAGCGCCCGGTCAACTCCCGCGCCACGCCCAGCTCAACCAGCCGATCGCAAAGCCGACGTGCCGCGCGGTCGGTCATCGGTATCGCAGTTCCTTTGATCATCGGTGACAGCATGGTCGAGGGTGCCACCGCATCCTCGGTCAGGAACAAATCGACAGCCGCCTCCGATCCCTTCGCCCGGAGCTTCGGCGCGACGACACGAAGTGCTTCCGCGCGACGGGCCAGATCCCGCGCCAGCCCGATCACAGTTTCGATGGATTCGAGGATCCGTACCTGAACCGCCAGTTCGGCCCCCTCCCCGCTCAGCGCAAGATCGCGCAGAACCGTCTTCGTAAGCCGTTGCGACGAGACCGGCAGCACGTTTTTCCAGTTCAGCCCGCGCGCCAAGGCGATGTCCGAGAGCAGACAGGCGACCCGTTCCGCGCGGTCGTCGGCGTCGAGAACGGCGCGCAGGATGGTCGCGCAGCCCGCCAGCGGCCCATGGGTCCGGGCACGCGATTGCCCCATATCGAGCCACCCGCTCAATTCCGCTGCAAGATTTGCGCCGATCAGGTCTTCAAACTCGCCCGTCCCGCCTGGCTGCAATCGCACACTCCCGCGCCAGAACGCCAGCAGATCGCCATCCGGTCCCCGCGCGTCGCCCGGCGGCGTCAGGTGGTAGGCATCGCGAATATCAGCTTCTCTGGCCAGCCGCCCCTCCAGCTTCGAGGTTGCCGTTGCCGCCGTCAGCGCCAATCGGTTGGCCAACAACTTCACCGGCACCCCGTGCCCCGGATCGGAGACCAGCCCATCCAGCACCGTCAACGCCGCCCCGGATCGAAAGGCCACATCTTCAAGGGTTTCCGGACGCGCAGAGGTGATCCACGGCGGCATCCGGGGTAGTGTATTTGTAGCGTCAGCAAGGGCTGGTTGAGTAAATGCCATGCCGCAATCTTATCTCACCACGGCGCTTAACTCCAGAAAATACTATTCTAACCGCCGCAGCGTGTCGCTCAATCCTATGTCCAATAAGTTTGCCTTATCGGACATAAAAGAATATGCTCAGCGGCATGTCAGAAAACAATGAGAAATCTGTCGGATGGCCGGTGTTGATGAGATTCAAGCACTTCCCTGAAAAACGAACCGGGGTTCATGAGATTCCGTACCGGTATTTATGAGACTGGATGAGTCGGAGTTTGTGAGACTGGCGTTGTCTCGCGGCTTTTTCTGCAGACTGCCGTGCTCTCTCGTCGCGCTCAGCGCGCCAGAACCGGGCCGAGATGCTTCGCCTCAACGAAAGAGGCCATGCGTCAATCGCCTGCCGGACCCGTCCCTGCGCCTCCGCATCGCTCATGAGCATGACTGAGATCGCCCATTTGACCGGATCCTCAATGATCCGCCCGGCGCCGACCGCCAGCGCGAAACACTGCAAGAGCGAGCCCTGCGCCAGGGCGTGGAGACCGGGACGCACTGGCTTGGCAAGCACTGGCGCCACCTGATCGTATTCGGGAACTACGACCGTGAGCGCCTGTCGGATGATCGGCGTGGTCAAAAAATCATGATAGTCCCGGCGGTCTTTCAAAGACATTCGTGGCTGCTCGCAAACGTTCGGCGGCGAGGCCCGGCGATGTCGCACCGTCAGAAGCTGAAGCACTTCGGGCGCTTCCAGGTCGCCCTGCCCCGCGCTGCGCGCCCAGGCATCGAGATGCGCGGCACCGACCTCGGCATGCCCTTCAAGTTTCTTGAAGCAATCCGTACCGAACCGATCGGACAGGGTCTCGCCGGTGGCGCCCCGAAACTCCACACCATGCACCGGGCAGCGAAATCGCCACGGCAGGGCTGTGGATTTGCGTTGCGGCTCTTCGGGACAGTACGGGCAGTAATACCGGCTCTTCCGCGCGATCATCAAACGCGCCTGTGGCCCGAACTCCCGGAATGTCATGGCCTGCACTGCTTCGGGCGAAAGGCCGATCCGAGCCGCGATCAGAGCCCCCTGCCCTTCCGAGAGACGCCATTCCAGGTCGAACACGTCGTGCCCCTTCAGGCCAAGCGTGGCGACGAATTCCGAAACCGTCATGGCGTAGAACGGGGCCATACGCGCGATCCAGGAGGACAGCCGCTCGTCAGCCTCTGGGGCGTATACGACCGGCAGGCGCCCGCACATCGTCACACCGGCTCTCCCAGGACCGCCTGCAACCGGTCGCCGCCCAGAATATCGCGCGAGAGGATGCGTTCCTCGCCACTTTCGATGGCGGCGATCGCCAGCTGCGACAAGATCGAAAAGATGCCCGAGGTGATGCCGCCAGTCACCTTGATCATCCGCGTGAGTGCCTTCTCGTCGATCTGGCTTTGGCGCCGAAGCGGCAGCGTGCGCGTGAGCGTGCTCATCAGCCCGTTCAGATCCTCGCCCTCGCGCCAAGGCGGCAACGCGAAGGCCTCGAAACGGCGCACCAGCTGATCATCGGTGCGCAGCGCGTTGCGAGCCTGCGCTGTACCAACACAGACCAGCGGGATGCGCAGCTCGTTGCCCAGAAAGCGCAGCATGTTCAGGAATCGTGCCTGTTCGCGGATCGTCCCCGCCTGCAGGCTGTGAATCTCGTCGATGACCAGCATCCCCGGACGCAATTCGGCGAGCAGACGCAAGGCCAGGCTTTCCAGCACAGACAGTGTCGCCCGAGGCGGCTCCGGGGCACCGATCGCCGCCAGGATCCGGCGGTAGAAGCGCGATTCATCAGGCCCAGACACCATCTGCACGGCGACAACCGGCATATGTAGCCGTCCGCTGGTCTCGTCGAAGCTCGATGCGTGATCGCGGGTGAACTTCTCGATGATCATCGTCTTGCCCATGCCGCTGTCACCGACAATGAGCAGGTTCGGCATGCGGGCGCGCTCGGGAAACGACATCAGCGTTTCCAGCTTCTCCAAGGCAGCCTCGGCCCTGGGATAGGAGACCCAGCGGTCGGCGCGAATCCGGTGAATGCGCTCCTCGGCGCTGAGCGCCGCGATCTTGCCGGCTCCTGGATAGAGATGCGGGAACTCAGTCATCGTCGTACCACTCCTCGACCTTGAAGCCGGGATGGCTAAGGAACGGGCTCCCCTCCCCTTCCGGCGCAGGCAGGGCATCTCGCGCGGCGGCATCCGGTGTCACATCGATCATCGGCAGAGGGGCCAGATGCGCCCGCCGCGCCTGGTGGCGCCGTATCGCCTTAGTTTGCCGCTCGGCACTGTCGACGAGGTCGCGCTGCGCCTCGATCGTCCTGAAAATCAGTTCCTCATCTACCGACCGGCGCCCGGCCTCGCGCAAAGCGCGTCGCGCTGCGCGGTGCTCCCAGAGCGTGACCGCAGGTCGGGTCAGATCCGCCGGCCGGGCTTCGATGATCCCGTTCTCTGTCAGCACGAAGATGCGCGAAAGATCACGCGGGTCGTATTTGAGCGTGAACTTGCGGCTTTCCCGGCCCATCAGCCAGCGCAACTCGTCCGCCCAGTAGCGGATGTGGAAGAGATGCAGGCCGTCGCGCTGCAAAACTCGCTGCTCGGAGGGCAGGAAATCGACCAGGAACTGCCTGAGATCGGCCGGGATTTGGATCCGGACCTCGTTCGTCCGCGCCGCCCAAGCCGCTGCAGGTGTCGTTTCCAGCGCGCTGTGGACCCGCGCATGGTAGGAGCCGGTGATCTCGAGAGCGAGCCAAGTTTCCAGCTCTCTGAGCGTCATCACCGCCTCGGCTTCCGCGTCGAGATCACCGCGCTCGAAAATATTCGAGAAATGCGAGCCCGGCAGCAGGTGAATCGCGCCCATCATCGTGCCGATCAGGCGCTCGATATGGCCGCCATAGCGCGGCGTTCCCGGTGGTCGGTGCCGCAGGTCGATCTGATATTCGGAACAGGCCCGCTCAAAGGCGCGCGCGTGGAACTCCGCGCCATTGTCCACGTAAATCGCGATCGGGATACCCTGCGCAGCCCAATCCGTGCTGATACCTCGCGCAGTGAGCCAATGCGATTTGTCCATCACCGCATGGGTCAGACACAGAGCAACAGCCAGAAGCGATGGCGGCTCTAGCGACAGATGAAACCCCAAAACCATGCGGGTGTTCACATCGATTGCCACAGTCAGCGTCGGACGACCGAGCGGGCAACGCGTCACCGGGTCGACCACTGTCACATCGGCCTTGGTGTGGTCGATCTGGACGATATCGAGAGGGCTGTCTGCAGTAAGGCCTCCCGGCGTGGCCAGATGGCGTCGCTCAGCCTTGTCCTTGCCTTCACGTCGGGCCATCAGGTTTGCCTGATCGTGCCCCTCCAGCCAGCGGCCCAAACGCCGGATCGAGGGTGGTGCCAACCCTTGCGCCTGACAATCGGCAGCGATCTCCCGCCAGAACCGTGTCCTGGTGGGCTTGCGGCGGGTGGCATAAAACTCCCTGAAATGGCGGGAGACAATCTCGTCCACCGCCGGGTTCAGGGGCTGCATGCCCGGTTTGGGCCCCCGGGTATCCCGTAGCAGTGCACTGGTCCGCCCGTCTTCGCGGAACTGCTTCACCAGACGAAAGAGCGTGGATCGGCTGACATTCAACTGGCGCATGGCCCAGTCGACATTGCCCTGAGTGAGCTGGACCGGCAGCTCCGCGATCACTTGCGCGCGGCGCTCGGCCTCTTCCCAATCCTTGTCAGCTGGAAAATTATCGGACATAACTTACTCAGTGCATGGATGCCGGATAGTCTCACCAATGGTGACTCAAATCGGCGTCCAGTATCACATACCCTGAATCAGTCTCAGAAATGCGACACAGGTAAGTCATTGAAAACAAATGGATCGCAGTCTCAAAAACTCCGGCAGACCGACAGGATTCAGTCAAAGTTGCCCCCAGAGACCGATAAACCGACGTCGATGCTCTCCGGTGAGCATGAGGCTGCGCGGGCTGACGACAGAGATCAGGGGGAAAACGCTGGCATCGCCTTGCCCTCTTACGTCGCGGGCTCCGGCACGTTGGACCGATTGGTGGACACCGCCCGCGAGTATGCCCGTGCCGCAGCCTCGGACAACACGCTGAAGGCCTATGCGAAGGATTGGGCGCACTTCACACGCTGGTGCCGGATGAAGGGCACGGAACCGCTACCGCCGTCACCGGCGATGATCGGACTCTACCTCGCGGATCTGGCATCCGGGTCGGGCCCCTCCCCTTCGCAGTCGGCGTTCCGGCCCCTATCCGTCGGCACCATCGAACGCCGCCTGTCGGGTCTCGCGTGGAATTACGCGCAGCGCGGCTTCCCCCTCGATCGAAAGAACCGGCACATCGCCACGGTTCTGGCCGGGATCAGGCGCAAGCACGCGCGCCCACCAGTGCAGAAGGCCGCTATCCTGGCCGATGACATCCTCGCGATGGTCGCCACCCTGCCCTATGATCTGCGCGGGCTTAGGGATCGGGCCGTCCTGCTGCTCGGATATGCCGGCGGTCTGCGCCGTTCGGAGATCGTCAGCTTGGACGTACACAAGGACGACACGCCGGATTCCGGCGGCTGGATCGACATCCTCGACAAAGGCGCCCTTTTGACGCTCAATGCAAAGACCGGCTGGCGGGAGGTGGAGATCGGCCGCGGTTCGAAGGATCAGACCTGCCCAGTCCACGCGCTCGAACAATGGCTGCACTTCGCAAAGATCGACTTCGGGCCCGTCTTCGTCGGCACGTCAAGGGATGGCAAGCGCATTTCGGGCACTCGCCTCAACGACAAGCATGTGGCGCGGCTGATCAAGCGCACGGTGCTGGACGCCGGCATCCGAGCCGAGCTGCCGGAACAGGAGCGCCTGGCGCTGTTCTCTGGTCACAGCTTGCGCGCCGGGCTCGCCAGTTCAGCGGAAGTCGACGAGCGCTACGTCCAGAAACAACTGGGGCACGCCTCGGCTGAAATGACCCGCCGCTATCAGCGCAGACGCGACAGGTTCCGGGTGAACCTGACCAAGGCCGCCGGTCTCTGACCACCTTACCCCATCACGCCGCCTGACCGCTTAGTCTGCGATAGAACCTGCGCTCAAGATCTCACTCCCCTGCCCCGGCTTTTTCGTAAGCGCTGTCTGCGCCTCACTCGTGTTCAGCTTGACGGGTTGAAGTTCCAGGGCAGGAGCTCGTCGGTCCTGCTGGCCGGGTGACCGGCGGCGATGGCCTCGAGGGTCGCCTTCAGGTAGGCGAAAGGCTCGACGCCGTTGATCTTCGCGGTGGCGATCAGGGAGGCGATGCGAGCCCATGTGCGGCCGCCCTCGTCGTGGCCGGCGAAGAGTGCGTTCTTCCGTGTCAGGGCGATCGGGCGGATCAGGTTCTCGATGGAATTGGAGTCCATCTCGACGCGGCCGTCGCGAAGGAAGGTCTGCAGGCCGCCCCACTGTCGGTGGATGTAGGTCAGCTTCTCGCCCAGGCGCGACTTGGCTGAGACACGCAGGCGCTGTGCGTGCAGCCAATCACCGAACTCGACCACGAGGGGTGCGCTGCGGGCCTGACGGGCCGACAGGCGTTGGCCCGGGCCCATGCCACGGATCTCGGCCTCGATGCGGTAGAGCTCGGCAATCTGGCGCAGACCCTCGGCGGCGATTTCCGAGCCGTCGCGGTCAAAGACCTCCTTCAGCTTGCGACGCGCATGGGCCCAACAACGGGCAACCGTGATCGGCGCGCCGCCCTTGCGGGAGGGGCGCGTCAGTCGATCGTAACCGGTATAGCCATCCAGTTGCAGGATACCGTCGAAGCCCTGCAGGATCTGCTCGGCATGGGCGCCAGCACGGCTTGGGCGATAGGTGAAGACCACGCCGGGCGGGTCATCGCCGCCCCATCCACGATCATCCCGGGCAAGCGCCCAGAGGTAGCCGGTCTTGGTTCGGCCACGGCCCGGATCCAACGCCGGGGCGGTCGTCTCGTCCATGAAGAGCTTGGTCGATCCCTTCAGATGCTCGGTCAGCCGATCGACCACGGGGCCGAGGTGGAAGGCCGCCGTGCCAGCCCAGTCCGCCAAGGTGCTGCGGTCGAGCTGGATGCCGGAGCGCGCCAGGATCTGGCTTTGGCGGTAGAACGGCAGGTGGTCCGCGAACTTGGACACCAGCGCGTGTGCGATGGCTCCCTCGGTCGGCATCCCGCCTTCGATCAGCCAAGGTGCGGCGGGCGCTTGGGTGACCCCATCCGAGCAGATGCGGCAGGCATACTTCGGCCGGATGTCGACCAGCACACGAAGCTGTGCCGGGATGATGTCGAGGCGCTCGGTGCGGTCCTCGCCGATCCGGTGCATCTGGCCGCAGCCACATGGGCAATCGAGACTGGTGGGTTCGATGACACGCTCGATGCGCGGCAGGTCCGCAGGTAGATGGCCGAGGTTGCGCTGCCGTGCCCGGCGCGGCGTCGTGGTGGATGGCGCAGCCTGTTCCTTGCGGGTCTCGACCTCGGCGACGGCGGTTTCCAGGTCTTCGAAGGCCAGCTGCCGATCATCATCGCTCAGCTTCTCGGACCGCTTGCCATGCACGACATGGTTCAACTCGGCCACGAGATGCTCGAGGCGCCGGTTTGCGTCCTTCAACGCACCATTCTCCTGCAGCAGCGCCAGAACGGCGGCGCGCTGGCTCTCGGGGATCGCGGACAGGTCGATGGGCGGAGCGTTGGACATGCGCAGATTATACCGCGCCAAATGCGTCGATGCCCGGGCATTCCCGGGGGCGAGTCACTCTGCCACAGCCGGTCGGCGGACCTCCAGTGACCGCACCCGGCGCCAGTCCAGCCCGGCGAACAGGGCCTCGAACTGTGCCCTGTTCAACGTCATCGCCCCGTCGCGGACCGCGGGCCAGGTGAAGCTGCTTTCCTCCAACCGCTTGTAAGCCATGACCAAACCGCTGCCGTCCCAGAACAGGATCTTCAACCGGTCGGCCCGCTTCGAGCGGAAGACAAAGACGGTGCCGGTAAATGGGTCCTCAGCCAGCGTCGACTGGACCAGCGCTGCGAGACCGTCATGGCCTTTCCGGAAGTCCACCGGCTGTGTCGCCACCAGGATCCGCACGCCCTGCGAGGGCATCAGCATGGATGCGCCTCCAGCGCGTGGACTATCTCGGCAATCCGGGCCGCGGGCGCATCCTGTGCGAGCTCGATGATGACCGAACCCCGGACAACCCTAACTGGCGCCTCGGCGCGGGGCCGCTCGGGCTCGGGGGCCGTCGTGGTCTCATCCCGGACGATCAGAGGTGCGAAAACCGGCTCATCGGTCTCGACCGCAGGCAGCACGAGCTTGCCATCCTTGGCCAGCCGCCGCCACGCCGTCAGCTGGCTCGGCATGATCTCGTAGCGCGCGGCGACACCTGACACCGTCACCCCAAGCTCCAGGGTCTCGGCCACCGCCTGCGCCTTCACATGATCCGGCCAACGCCTCTGCCCCGAGGCGAAGACTTCAACACCAAGCGCCGTGAGGAACGAACTCTTTGCGAACATTGCGAAACGCACTCCTTCTCTTCGGATGCGTATCAACTCGCAATGGCTGATCCCGTCGGCAATGTGGGGCGGCGACACCGCTTACGCTTTTTCGACCATGGTGCGGAGATAGCCGCCCAGCAAGGCGACCTCACCCGCGCAATGTTCCTCGAAGACAATGGCCAGTGCTGCTGTCGCCACCTGCTTGCCCGGAGGGCCCTGCGCTGTGTTCTGGCCATGCTCTGAGACTGCGATCATCAGCGCCAAAAGACACGCGACCCAATGCAGGTCGTTCCAATTTGAAGTGGTCCCACAACACCAGACAGCCTGAGAAGCTTGCCGCTTCCGATGACGAGGAAGAACAGCGCGTCTGGCAAACGAAAGATTTACGGCAACGAGGTCAGGGAGAAGGTGGCGCTTGAGGCCATTGGTGGCGGGCTGACAGTCTCGATCTGGTGGTCAAGCACGGCGTGCGGCAGTCCCTAGTTAACATCTGGAAGCGGAAAGCCCTCGAGAGTATGTCCGAAATCTTCTCCGGCAAGGCGGAGGCGAAGGCCAGCGAGACCGAGAAGTTGCACGCCAAGATCGGCAGCTCATGGAGGGATGGTTTTTTACCGAAAGTCTCCAGACCGTGAGCGTGGCTCGGAGGCGAGAAATGATCGATCCAGAACATTCTTTGCTGCCGTTCCTCCAGCGATGCCCACTGACCTAAGTTAGCCGATCGGATTGCTATGGCCCGGGCAAGACCGAGACATTACTAAACCTGGCGTTGAAGACGTTGGTCAGTCGGCGGTTCATGGAAATCCAGTTCTACGGCGGCCGTCAGATGGCAAGCGCGTGCCCAACCAAGGCTACTGCGTCGGGCGTAAACGCTGCCGGCGACTGATGGGCGATGGGCCTACGCGCTGACGACCAGAGCGTAGGGCTGACGGTCTGGAACCCGCTCGCCGCCGAGCTCTTGTCGGGGGCACTCCCGCGAATGCCGGTCGCCCCGGACAGTTGGGAGGCGCGTGGCTGCACCGTTTCGCCGATCTACAAGTACGAGCGGCTTTGGAATATCGTCGATGTTTTAGCGACATTGCCTCCGTGTACGTAGATCGAAGCGGTTCGGATCACTCTCGTATGGCTAATGAGCTGTCGGTAGGAGCTCGTATTCCACCTCGCGAGCTGCGAGCGTGGTGTGTTTCTGCTGCGTCTCAAAACCTGCCAGTCTCTGCTTTTCCGAGGCGATCAGTGGCTTCATCAGCTTCCCAAGCGGTGGAGTTCGAGTAGGCCAAGTCGTAGACTTTCCCCTGCTTGACCGTGTGTTGTCACTCACGGGTTTCCTTGCTTTGGGTCTGACTGTCTCGTTCGAGGTTTACTGCGGACTCAGACACTGGTTCACAGCTGTGAACGTTGCCGGAATTCACAGCTGTGAACCCTATGCAGCCGAGCGCCGCGAAAGTGCCACTACCATTGGCGCGCAGCTGAAAGTTCCGGCGGCGGCACGCTTTCCGAGATCACGCAGGTAGGCGCCCGGAGACCGGATCTCTGAAAGACGTTCAAGCATCGCCGCGATCACCACGGCAGCCTGATCTCGGCCCATATCCCGTTTCACATCCTGCCATGTCGTTGACTGTATTCCCAGCATCGGAGCGATCCTATCAGCGGCGTCGAAGAATTGCGACCAGTTTCGGATTGGATCGGGTTGGAAGCTGCAGAACTCGGGACAGCTTGCCAGAACAAAGGCTAATGGAAGGTTAGACGGTCGCGCGGTGCTGATTGCGTGTTCGGAAGCTCTCGGCGAACGCACAAGTTGCGGACGGGGAAATGCCGTATCGAGTACGCTTTCTGTCCTGCCCTGTTCAGATTCAATAGAGTCTTTCTTTGAACTCTGATGGTGCTGCTCATTTCTGACGTCAGAGGTGCTCAGTTCGACCGTTTCGGCAGGAATAACCATGGCCTTGGCAGCCTCGACGGCAGACGCGAGAGTGTCGCGGAGCTCGCTGAGCTGGTGCTCGGTAAGCTTCCTGCGCAGGGTCCGTGCCGAGAGCCGGGCGAGGTCTTCGTAGGCATCCCAGGAGGGGTCGGAGGGGGCCTCGGTGCGGCCAATCTCGGTGAGGGCCTCGAGGTCGCGGCGCATGAGGCTCACGACATCGCGGAGATGACGGATGCGCAGATCCCGGTCACGCTGCGCCTGTGCGGCGTCCTCGAACTCGGCGAACCGGCGCGCGAGCGGGGCGAGGTCAAAGCCGTAGGCAACCTTGGTTCCGCCGAAGCGTCGAGCATAGCGCTTGCCGTTGGGACTGTCACGGCGGGTGATGATGCCGGCGTCGACCAGCCGACCGAGATGGCGCCGCATGGTCGAGGAAGGCATGCCGTTCAGCCGCTCGCAGATCGAGGCGTTCGACGGATGCACCACAAGTGGGCCGTCGTCGAGCGCCAAGTCGGTCCGCGGGTGAAAGCTGATGAGCGCCTGGAGCACCGCGAGATCGCGGTCGGACAGCGCGTAGTCGCCCCGACAGGTTGAAAGCGCACGAAGCGCTTGCCACTTGTCGACGGTGGGGCAGGGCGCTTGCGTCGCCTGCGGCGTGGCCGCGAGCGACCGGGCATCACGAAGCGATCGCCCGAAAGGCGTGATGGGATCGTAGTCCATGTTTTTTCACGAAGACAAAGAAAAACCGTTCCGCGAATCGATTTCGACTTGCGGTGAGCGTCGGGGACCACTAGCTTGAGAGTGCGAAAAACAAGTCTGGGTCTCGTGAAGCGCCGTCTTTGCGGGACCTTTTCTTTCGCCTGACCGTGCCTCCTTGTTCCGGTTTCTGCTCTTCCTCAGTCTTACACGCGCTCTTTCCAGCGCGCGTGAAGCTCTGCGATCACATCTTCGGCCCGGGCGTCCAGCCAGTCGGCGAAGCCGGGCTCTTCGAGGTCCAGCGCCACGCCACGGGCCGTCCGACGGATCGCGCCGGCGCGCACGCCATCGATCTTGAGCGACCGCTTGGCGCCGCCACCGGTTTCGGCCTTGCGCGGGGCAGGGGGGCGACCAATCGCCTGCATCACCGCCTCGAAAGCGGCGACCGAGGCATCATCCGGGACCTGCTCGTCGCGCACCACCGCAACGGCGGCCTTGGCATGGGTCTGCTCGGCGATCTCGATCAGCCGTTGTCGGTCGGCGCCGGTTTCCTCCATGGCGCGAGACAGCGCTTCCCACCGGGGTCGGCCGATGCCATGGGCGGCCCCGATCGCCTCGATCAGGTCACGCCCGATGCTTCCGGCGACGCCGATGGCCATGGAAATCGATGACTTAGTCACCGTTAACACTTCGGCAACGCGGGCCTGTGTTCCGAAGCCTGTTTCCACAAGCTCCTGAGCAAAAAGGGCTTTCTCGATATACGAGAGGTCACGCCGCGCCATGTTCTCGGAAATCTGCGCCTGCACCGCGTCGGCGTCGTTCAGGGTGGCGACCAGCGCGCGTACTTTGTCAACGCTGTCTGACTGGCGGATCGCCTCGAGCCGGCGACGGCCGTAAACCAGCAGGTAGCGGTCTTCCTCGGTCGGATGGCGGCGCACCAGGATCGGCACAGTCTGGCCGTTCTGCTCGATGGCGTGCTGCAGGTCGACCACATCCGCCGGATCGAGCCGATCCCGCATCCGGTCGTCCTCGATACTGTCGGGGTCGAGCTCCCATATGTGGTGCCCGTCGACCGCGTTGCGGGCCGAGCGCAGCGCCCGGTTCGAGGACATCATCGACGGCGCCGCACCGCCGCTGCCGGCGGCCGCGAGGCTGTCGAGCATGGAGAGGCGTTTTTTGCGTGTATCGGTCATGTGCGTCCCCAGGTCTTCTGGATCAGTTCCGCGATCTCGTCGTTCACCGCGTTGAGGCTCTCGACTGCGCGGTCGTAGGTGGCGCGGGTGAAGGCCGAGCGTTCGACCTCATAGAGGGTCTGCTTGGTGAGCCCTGCGTCGGAGATGGCCGTCGATTTGAGCATCGGCGCGTTGAGCACCTTTTCGCCATACATCGTGCGCAGAAATGCTACGATCCGGTTCTGCGGGGCGTCGGTGGGTTCATACCTTGTTAGCAGGTATCGCATCCAGTCGTGCTTCATGTCGGCGCCCGATTCTGCGATGACGTCCATCAGGTCCGCGGTCATGCGCAGGAATTGCGACATCGACATCACGTCGAGCATCTCGGGGTGGATGGTCACCAGCACCCCGGTCGCGGCGGACAGCGCCGACATGGTCAGGAAGCCAAGCTGCGGCGGGCAGTCGATCACGACCACATCGTAATCCGCGTCGACCTGGGCCAGCGCCTCTTTCACCCGAAAGAAGAACAGCCCGGCGTTTCCCTGCGCCAGCGCGCGCGGGGTCTCGTGTTCGAACTCCATCAGCTCGAGGTTGCCGGGCACGAGATCGAGGCCGGGAATGTAGGTTTTGCGAATGACCTTGGAGATTGGCTCGGGATCGTCGTAGCGGATCGCGTCGTAGAGCGTGCCGCCGTCGTTGAGGTCGTATTCCGGCTGCACTCCGTGCAGCGCGGTGAGCGAGGCCTGCGGATCGAGATCGATGGCCAGCACCCGGTAGCCGAGCAGTGCCAGCCTCTGCGCGAGATGCGCCGAAGTGGTGGTCTTGCCGGAGCCGCCCTTGAAGTTCATCACGCCTATAACCTGCATCCGGTCGGGCGAGGCGCCGGCATCCGGGGCAGGGCGTCGGCCCGGCAGGTAGTCGCCGGGCTTGCGGGCGGTCTTCTCCAGCATCACCCGAAGCGCGTTCAAGTCGTGCACGGAATAATGCCGGCGATTGCCCGGTGTCAGCTGGGGAGAGGGGCCACGTCCCTCGAGGTGAAGTTTGCGCAGGTAGCTGTCGTTGACGCCGAGCAGAGCCGCGGCCTCGCCCGAGGTGAATGTCCGCATGGTCTTGGCGGCATCCGGGGGGAACAGGCTCTCGCCCTGCGCATGCAGTTGGTTGGCGAGCAATTCCGAGTGCTCGCGGATGACCGCATTCAGGTCGTCCTGTTCAAAGCTCTGATCCATCTGTCCGCTCTGTCCCGCGTCTTGTACGCGTTGCCTCATTGTTGTTCTGTGTCCCACGGGCGCATTTGCGGTCCGGCCCTCAGATCGTGTTCACGGAAAAGGGCGTGGGTGTGCTCTTTTCCGTGACTATTGTCTAACTTGGGGGAGTCGCGCAAGGGTTTTCCCTAAAGGGATGTAAAGATGAGAGAGACATGCTTTCCGTGCTGACCAGATCGACATGCCGCCGATCAAGGTGGTGTCCCAAGCTTGGTGGAAAGGGGCTGAGCGCGGAGCCCCGGCGCAGTGCGTGGCCGGGTGTAACGCTGCCGGCCACCGCCGGTCTTCGCGAAGATTCGGGCTGGGAGACCTTGAACCGAGAACGGAGATGCCGGTGGTCGACGACAGAATCGCGCTGATTGAGCCGGTTGAGAAGCAGGCCGATGGTGATCTATTGCGCAAGGTTCTCGGCGTCAGCACCGGTCCATCCGAAGCAGAAACGTTCTGGGCCGATTTGCTGCACTCCCTAGCCGGACCGTGGACCAGCAGCGATCATTTTGCCCCTCCCTGAGGTCCGGCTCTGGAAGCCGGACATCGCAGGAGGCCGCACACGTAACGAGCTCGTGGAAGCATCGAAGTAGTGGGGCAGGGCGCTCTGTTGAAAGGGGTGGGAACAGGCGTGCAATCTTGGCTCTGACTCAGAGTTGAACCTCGTCCGGTAGCGCACGTGCAGTGTCACCGCCGTGGCCACCATTGCGATCACGGGCAACGACCTCGATCCCGAGTCGCGCACGGAGCCACGCTTCCACAGTGTCGCGCTCCCGGTCGGGCAGCAGATCGATGACTTCGTGACCGCAGATCACCGTGCCGTAGCTCAGTGCCTTCCGTCATGCCCATATGTTGACGCCGGGGGCGATCTCCCCGCAGATGTCGTACAAATGGCGTCGGCCTCCGGCTGCGAGGTCGCGGCGCTTTAGGCTCGGGACGTATTGGTTTTCTGCCGCCCTCGGCACAGCCGAGACCGTCCGCTTGGTCTGACGTCAGAGGTATTAAAAGCAGTCAGGCCTCAGGCCGGAACAATGCAAGACCGTCATCGCGATGGCAACACCAGCCCGATAGCGTGAAAGCTGCTGCGAAATTGCATTGTCCGGCTGTCTCACTTTGGTGGAGCAGAAGCGTCATAGCAGACAATGAGGCTATACGACGCTTTTGGGGCCGAAACTTGGCTGTGTTACTCTGGAGCGTGATTGAGTGCCTCAACCAAGCAAAGCAACGCCATTGATTGACCGTAGCCTGTCGGCTGGATCGGGATATCCCGGTAGGGTGTTGTCACGTTAACGGGCCTGAGGTTGCCGGTTCATTGATCTGGTCTTAGGCGGTTTCGATGCAGTCACAGAAGATCAGGGTAGTGCCCCACCGGTTGGTGTAGGAGGCCGCGCGCGGAGCCCCCAGCGTAGCGCAGCGCGCGGCCGGGTGCGACGCTGGCGGCCACCGCCGATCTTCGAGAAGGTTCGGGTTGCGAG
>NZ_JAEKJV010000031.1:0-22088 GCF_017309175.1 Salipiger bermudensis
TTGAAACCTTGGCCCGCGTCACCGACAATCCAACCGTCAGGCTGCCCGCAGTGGCATCCTGATCAGGCCCGGACCTCTCCGAAGGTCGACGCTCCTACACCATGCCGTGGGGCACTATCCCTAATAGTGCCCGGGTTGCGGAGAGGACCATGTACAAAGGGCTGGACCCGGTCTGAGTTGCGTTCATTCAATTCGTATGACAGCGTCGAGAAAATAAGAGTATATATTAGAAGGGTAGCGTTTTGGTTAGGGTTGTATCTGGGATAGATGTTCTTCACGAGGCGCGTAAAGTCGCGAAGGAGCCGAGCAAAATAATCCTTGCAGTGTCATACTGGGGGAAGGGCGCGGTTGAGCAATTGCAGTTGGCGACCGGCGACAAAGATGTCCACGTTGTCCTGAACGTAGAGCACGGTGGTACGAACCCAGAAGAGCTTCGGTCGTTGATGGAGGTGTTCAAAGGTAGGGTGCGCGTCCATCCGGACCTACATGCAAAGATGTATACATCAGAATTTCGATCGCTGGTGGGATCGTCTAATGCCTCTGGAGCTGGTCTCAGATGGAGTGGTGTCGGGCACCTTGAAGCTGCTGTTGTGTTGGAGGGCGTTGAGGCTGGTGAGGCATGGCTGCTCGCATCTGAGATTTACCAAGCGGGTGAGGACGCATCCGACTATCATGTTGAAATCTGCCGTCGTCAGTTCGGGAATAGGAACAAAACTCTTGCTGCTACTCTGAATACTCAGGGCCTAGCACATGGTGCGCACAAAGCAGGCGCTCTGGAGACACTTCTGCTTCGTGATGACGTATTCGGCGCAATGCCGATGATCATCACAGATGGGGACGTTGATGACGCCGACGTAAGACGTGAATGGGCGGACCAAAGAGACCGGGAGGGACATTTTGGTGAGGAAGCGTCATACGACAAGAAAGTCTGGACATACTTCGACTGGCGCCTTGATGCGAGATACGATGGCAGAGTCTGTGTGGATATACACAAGGAGAATAATCGACACTTTTCTCTACGTCTTGCCCGGCCAATTATTAGTGAGACTGGGCGAGGGACGTTTGCCCGCCGCCTTGCATGGTCAGAGCTTGGAAACCTCGGTCGGCATTGGCAGGGTATGGTGCGGAACGTCCACGACGAAGGGCAAATGCTGAGAGCCCATCAGGCCCTATCCGACCTCGACTATTTAACCGGTTGGGATTTATTCGAACAACTCGTGTAGCATGGGGAAAATAGCGTAGCGGGTCACCCGGACCCCTTGGGGGTCACATATGTCAGGGCCTTACTAGAAAAGCGGCGAGGGCTTATTCCCCCATCGACGTTATAGGCGGCAGGGGGTGGGGCCATCGCTAGCCCCAGCCATGCGCCTGCTGACCTCGGCTTGCTGATCAGCGTGGCGTGTCGATCCAAGCTCGCTCCCTGCGACGTGACGTGCCCGCTGGTGAGAAGTATGCCTGCCAGCGCCCAACGCCCAAGGTGAACTCGCTGCCGTATGTGTCAGTGTCTTTGACGAGGAAGGGAGGGCGACCGGCGGGAAGGCTGGTCGTGCGAGAGGCTTGGAGCGCACCAATGAAGGGCAGCTCGATGAAGAGTGAGGAGGCCGCAACCTCGATCGTGCAGCGGTATGGGGGGATGTGAGACATGAGTGTCGTCGTGTTGCGTTGTGTCGTGCAACAGGACCGCAGCTATGCGTTAACGCATTGGTGCCGTTGCCTTTATTCGTAGCGCGGTCGGCGAGAAACGTCCAGCTTTAGTCGGAGTGTTCGCAAGGGTATACCTGAACGGACATCTGAGATGACGCGTTGAGAGGTGTCCGAAAGGGTTGACTTCCATCAACGGACACATCAGTTAACGGACATGACTCTTACGGACGATACCGGAGGCACCATGTCCCAAACGATCCTTTACGCCCGCGTCAGCACGACGGACCAGAACTTGGAACATCAGAAGTCGCAGGCGGTGGCCGCTGGCTTCCATCTCGATGAGGTCATTGCTGACCACGGCGTCTCGGGCGTGAATACGAAGCTGGCTGAACGCCCGGAGGGTAAGCGCCTCTACGACAAGCTGCGGCGTGGTGATGTCCTCGTCGTCCGCTGGGTAGACCGGCTCGGCAGGAACTACCAAGATGTGACAGACGCCATCCGGGACTTCATGCGGCGAGGCGTGGTCATTCGCACGGTCATCAACAACATGACCTTCGACGGGGCGACGACAGACCCTATGCAGGAGGCCGTGAGAGACGCCCTGATAGCCTTCATGGCGGCTACGGCTCAGGCACAGGCGGAGGCGACCAAAGAGGCCCAGAAGGCCGGGATTGAGGCGAGTAAGGGCGATCCGAGGAAGTACCGTGGCAGAAAGCCGAGCTATAATCGAGAGACGCTCGAACGGGTGCAGGCCATGTTGGCGGAGGAAGCGAGTATTTCAGCCATAGCAAGGGTTACCGGGCTGAGCCGTCAGGCTGTCCTGAGGATCAAGGACGATCCAGTGAAGGTTGAGACTGCTATGGCGAAGTGGGCTGCGTGAAAAAGGACAAGACACCCTCCCGACATCCCAGCATTCCATCAGATTTGTTTGGGCGTGCCCTCGAAGCGTTTTGGCCGACATCGAGTTTGCAGCTGACCTAGCTAATCCGGGCCCCTATCTGCAGGCGGATTGAGTGGCTGCCAGCCCTTTGCGGTCACTCATGCAAGCCACAGTATGACGGCGAGGGCTGAGCCGGAGGGCGGAAAGCGGGCTTTCGCTGCGCCGTGCTCCAATGTCGAAAATGCGTAGAGGGCACCCTCAGTGCTGGCTTGGGAAGAATTCTCTTTTATTGCAAGCCTAACGTGGTCAAAGTACGGCAATGGCAAACTCGGTAGCAAAAGGTGCGCTGAAGTCGTACCTCAAGATGAAGAACCCAGGATACGCAATACTGGTAGACGCACCTTGGGGTGCTGGGAAGACACATTTCGTGAAGGAAGTGTGCTTCGAAAGCGATGGCACAAATAATGTTCGCTATGTTTCGTTAAACGGGGCGTCTGACGATCTCGCATTTCGCCGGGCACTTCTCAAAGACAGCTATGAAGCTTCTCTTGCTGAAAGAGGTGCAATCTTTGGGAACATTCTCTCAAGGAAACTCCGTCTCGGTGATCTAGGAAATCTAGCTCGTGATTTCTTGGAGGAGCGGCTGATTGCTGGCTTGCCGGAGACGTTGATATTTGACGACATCGAACGCTCCTCAATTGATCCACAACAGCTCTTGGGTCTGATTAATGACTTTGTGGAGCACAAGGGCAAACGAGTGATTTTGCTAGTTCACTCCGAAGAACACGACCACAAAGAAGCCTTTCTGAATAGAAAGGAAAAGCTGGTCGGTCGAACTCTGCACATCGAAGCGGATCTTGATGCGGCGCTACCTAACTTTCTTGCAGCAATTGATCATTCTCGTGGAAGAAAGTTCTTTCAAGAACACGAAAAACTTATCGGGTCAGTGTTCGAACAAGCAGGGCACCAGAACCTAAGGCTTCTACGAAATGCCCTCCGGGACTGCTCCTTGGTTCTCGACCGCATCGACGAAGACTTGTTTTCGGCAAAGGAGCCAATGGCACGATTTGTCAGCACCTTCTTGGCGTTCTCTATGGCGCTCGCAAAAGGTGAAATCACGACGCAAGTACTCGACTGCCGAGACAGTTGGAAGATCGCAGTTTCTGGCGAAGTAGAAGGGGACCTGAAAGGGCTGAATAAGCTATTCAAGCGACATGAGGGTGCCGACATTCACGCTCACAGCGGATCGGTGCTTTCAATGGCTCTCTGCGAGCTTCTCTTTGTTAGAGGTCATGCCGAAACTGAAGCTCTGAACGAGCTGCTGAAATCCACCGGCCAGTTTAACCAACAAGACGAAAACCCTCTTTGGAAGCGGATTGCGCATTGGGGTGACTTCGCTTGGGACGAGCTCAAGGAGCTTATTGCTCAAGGCGAAGATTACTTGTTCGAAGCAAGTCCGGTGGAGGCTGGTCCGTATCTTCATATTGCGGATGGCTTGCTGCGCATAGAGAGTTATGGTGGCTTACAGACTTCCAGAAAAGAACTGGTGGCGAAAATCCTTCAGAGAGTCGAAGTTCTGGCAAGATCGGGAGGCTTGCCTCCTGCAAAGATGGGACGGCGGTTCGGGTGGGGGGCGCGTGGGCGTCATTTTTCTTTTGGTGGATACGGATGTGATGCCAATGACGATTTTCTCGATATAATGAATTCGATGTCCGCCGCTCAGTTGAGGATCTATGAGGGAAAAAAAGAAGAGCTGGCCAAGAAGCTAGCTGAGTGCTTTGGAAGTGACCTGTCGAGATTCATGTTGAAGATTAGCTACACTCAGGATGAAACAACATATTACCATGTTCCTATATTCCACGAGATTGATGTTGATGGATTTGCGCAGTCATGCCTTGAATACCTCGAAAGCGGGCAAGGCAACGCACTTGGCCAGGTATTCGAGCAGCTAGCAGATAGACACAATAACAATGAGGAATGGCAACCGGAAATCGAATGGTTTTACGTGCTACGAGAGAAACTCGAAAAGGGAGCAATTCATCACTCCAAACTTGCTCGGGCGCAATTGGAACTTTTCTTTCGATTTTACTGGAAGTTTGCGTCACCGGAAGAGGTCAAGATCGGATAGCCATAGTTGATCCGGCGAATGACCGGAGAGGGCCGGTAGTTTTGGTCAGCCATGGTGAGGCCCGGCTGATACGTGTGGCGGCTTCGTGCACTCAGCTGTTGGCCAACACGGAGGCGGACACACCGATCTGTCTTCACCTCGAACAGATTAAGGCGGGTAGCTGGCACAACGGCCATACGACGGTTTGGCACGCCAGTGTTGCTCGTTGACGACCGGTGCATGGCACTGGTACATATACGCAACATTGGCGGCGGATGATGCGTTTAACTTCAGTGACTTATGATGTGGATTTGGGAGTTCGAGTCTCTCATCACCCACCATTCCCTTCGATGCACCGCCCCCTGACGTGCGCCTTTTTGGATCGCATCAGGCGAGATGGATAGGGCGTGCCCCTTCGCAGACGCACGGGGCGCAAAGGGACGCTGAGCACGTAGCGCGACCTGTGAAGGCGCATTATTGCTTGGCGCAGGGCCATATCGGCCATCGGACCTATCAGCGGCCAGCGTATACGCGCGTGCCAGCCAATGAGCCCGAAGCGGCGCGGGACGCGACCGGCTCACTCCATTGCGAGGATCATGTTGCGCACCACCGGGTAGATCTCGTTCTCCCAGCGGCGGCCGTTGAACACGCCGTAATGGCCGACATTGGCCTGCAGGTGGTGGCGCTTGAGGTGCGGCCTCAGCGTCGAGCACAGATCATGCGCCGCGGTGGTCTGGCCGAGCCCGCAGATGTCGTCGCGTCCGCCCTCGACGGTCAGCAGCGCGGTGTTGCGGATCTTCGACGGGTCGACCTTGCGGCCGCGAAAGCTGAAATCGCCTGTGGCGAGCTCGGCGCGCTGGAACACCCGGTCGATGGTCTCGATGTAGAACTCCTCGGTGAGGTCCAGCACTGCGAAATACTCGTCATAGAACGCCTTGATCCGGCCTGCTTCCGTGTCCTCTCCGGCGGCGAGATGATCGTAGAGCTTGCGGTGCTGCGCCTGGTGCCGCTCCATGTTCATCGACATGAAGGCGGTGAGCTGCACGAAACCGGGATAGACCCGCCGCCCGGCGCCCGGATAGCGGAACGGCACCGTCGAGATCACGTTGCGCTCGAACCAGCCGAGCGGCTTGTCCTGCGCCAGCTCGTTCACCGTGGTCGGGCTCTCGCGCACGTCCACCGGGCCCGCCATCAGCGTCATCGAGCGCGGCGTCGCCGGGTTGCGGTCCTCGGACATCACCGCCACCGCGGCGAGGGCCTGCACGCAGGGCTGGCAGACCGCGAGCACGTGACCGCCGGGGCCGATCTTTTCCATGAAGCGGATCACGTAGTCGACGTAATCCTCGACGCCGAACTCACCGGCATCGCGCGGCACGTCGCGGGCGTTCTTCCAGTCGGTGATATAGACATCGTGGTCGCGCAGCAGGGTCTTCACCGTGCCCGCCAGCAGGGTGGCGAAATGGCCCGAGAGCGGCGCCGTCACCAGCACCTTGGGCTGGGCGGTGTCGATGTCCTTGCGGAAGCGCAAAAGATTGCCGAAGGGCAGGTCGAGCGCCACTTCCTCGGTCACCGGCACGTCGCGGTTCTCGACCCGGACCGAGGAGATGCCAAAGCCCGGTCGCTCGTGGGTCAGCTGGAAGCGCGAGATCATCTCGGCCAGCGCGGCGTTCTTGCGGATCAGGTCGGCGAAGGGGCCGGGGCCTCTTGGGGCGAAGGCCATCGCGGTAAGTGCGGCGGTTCGAAAAGGGGCGATTAAATCATCAAACCCCTGGTAGGTGGCGTACAGCACGGTGTCGAAACCCTCCCTTGCTGTGAAAACGCTAGCCAGAACCCGGGGGCCATGCGACAAAAATCATGTCGCAGTGCAGCATCACGTCAGCAACGGGGGGAGCATGGCAAAGGCAACGCTCACGATTTCATCGAAGAACTACTCGTCCTGGTCGCTGCGGGGCTGGCTTCTGTGCAAGATGTCCGGGCTCGATTTCGACGAGGCGCCGGTCGATCCTTCCGATGCCGAGATGCGCCAGGAACTGCTGCTGCTGTCGCCCACGGTGCGTGTGCCGCGCCTGACCCACGGCAAGGTGCAGGTCTGGGACACGCTTGCCATCGCCGAGTATCTCAACGAGACCTTCCCCGAGGCCGGGCTCTACCCGAAGGACGTGGCGCGGCGCGCCCATTGCCGCGCGATCGCAGGCGAGATGCATTCGGGTTTCTACAACCTGCGATCTGCGCTGCCGATGAACCTCAAGGCCCGTCACGAGCGCTTCAAGATCTTCTCGGGCGCGCGCCCCGACGCGGAGCGGGTCAAGACGATCTGGCACGATTGCCTCGACACCTATGACGGGCCGTTCCTGTTCGGCCGGCCCACCGTGGCCGATGCCATGTACGCGCCGGTCTGCACCCGCTTCCGCACCTACGCGGTGACTCTCGACGACCGGCTCGAGGCCTATATCGACACGGTGCTCGACTGGGCCCCGATGCAGGACTGGATCTCCGGCGCGCTGGCCGAGCCGGAAGAGATCGAGGAGCTCGAGGTCGAGTTCTAGGTCTCGGGCCGCGGGGTCTCAGGCCACCGGCGCCAGCCGCCGCGCCAGCGCCAGCGCGCCGTCGAGCGCGCTGCCTTCGGCGGGCCGCAGCGCTTCCGCCATCTCCTTGGGCAGCCAGTCGGCATAGGCGCCCGCGACGCCGCCGATCAGGCAGATGGGTTCTTCCGGGCGCCAGCCGAGCGCGTTGAGACCGGTCGCCACATAGGCTGTGCCGCGCCGCATTTGCAGCGCCGCCGCGGGATCGTCGGGCGCCTGCGTGATCCGCGGCGCGAGCTGGCCGAAGCGTTCCGGCGTGGCGCTCGCGGCGAAGGCGATGACACCGGGCGCGCCGCCCAGATCATCGAGCAGCGCCTTGCTCACCGGGGTGTGTGCCTCGAGCCGGTCATGCGCGCGCAAGGTGTAGATCAGAAGTTCGCGGCCGAGCCACGCCGCCGAGGCCTCGTCGCCGAGCACCAGGCCATAGCCGCCGATGCTGCGGAAGTTGTCGCCATCCTGCCGTGCGAGGAAGCTGCCGGTGCCAAGCCCGGCCACGCAGCCGGTCACGCGCCCCAGAGCACCCACCACCGCGGCGCGGCGATCCTCTTCGACCACCGCGTGGTCGAGGGGCAGGGCCCGTGCCACGCCATCGGCCAGCGCCGGGCCGGTGACCCCGGCAAGCCCGAGATAGGCCGGGCAGGCGCGCAGCGCCTCCGGGCTCAGCCCGGCCGCCTGCGCCACCGCCTGAATACCTTCGGTGATGCGCGCCACGGCGCCGTCGAAATCGCTGGTCACGTTGGCGGCACCAAGGCTGACCACGTGGCGGCTGCCGGCGTGCTCCAGCGCCACCCGGCAGGTCGAGCCGCCGCCATCCACCGCAAGGATCATCGCGACAGCTCCTTCATGCCGCGCTCGATTCCGTCCAGCGTCATGGGCACCATGCGGTCGTCAAAGATCTCGCGGATCATGCCGATGCTCTGGGTATAGGGCCAGTGCCGCTCGGGCACCGGGTTGATCCACAGGTGGTCCGGCCATTGCGCTCGGGCGCGCTCGAGCCAGACCTGACCGGCCTCCTGGTTCCAGTGCTCGTTGGCGCCGCCCGGATAGGCGATCTCGTAGGGGCTCATCGAGGCGTCGCCGACGAAGATGCACTTGTAGTCCGAGCCGTAGGTGTTGAGCACGTCCCAGGTCGCGGTCTGCTGGTCCCAACGCCGCCGGTTGTCGCGCCACAGGCCCTCGTAGAGGCAGTTGTGGAAGTAGTAGTGCTCGAGATGCTTGAACTCCGAGCGCGCCGCCGAGAACAGCTCTTCGACCACTTTGATATGCGGATCCATCGAGCCGCCGATGTCGAAGAACAGCAACAGCTTCACCGCGTTGCGGCGTTCGGGCCTTGTCTTTACGTCGAGATAGCCGTGCTCGGCGGTGGCACGGATGGTGCCGTCGAGATCCAGCTCGTCCTGCGCCCCGTCGCGGGCCCAGCGGCGCAGCCGTTTCAGCGCCACCTTGATGTTGCGGGTGCCAAGCTCGACGCTGTCGTCGAGGTTCCTGAACTCGCGCTTGTCCCAGACCTTGACCGCGCGCTGGTGCCGGCTCTCCTTCTGACCGATGCGCACGCCCTCGGGGTTGTAGCCGTAGGCACCGAAGGGCGAGGTGCCGGCGGTGCCGACCCACTTGTTGCCGCCCTGGTGCCGGCCCTGCTGCTCCTTGAGACGCTCCTGCAGCGTTTCCATGAGCTTGTCGAAACCGCCAAGCGCCTCGATCTCGCGCTTCTCTTCCTCGGTGAGGTGCTTCTCGGCCATCTTGCGCAGCCAGTCTTCGGGCAGCTCCACCGCTTCGAGCATCTGCTCCAGCCCGATCTTTTCGAGCCCCTTGAAACTGTGGGCAAAGGCCTGGTCGAAGCGGTCGAGATGGCGCTCGTCCTTCACCATGGCGCTGCGTGCGAGGTAGTAGAACCCCTCCACGTCATAGGTCGCCAGACCTGCGCGCATGGCCTCGAGAAAGGTCAGGTACTCGCGAAGCGAGACCGGCACCTGAGCGGCGCGAAGGGTTTCGAAGAAGGGTACGAACATGCGGGCTCCGCTGGGGATGCGCTCATCCTACGCAAAGCGGCCCCGGTCGCAACCACCACGACGCCGGCCCTGCGGAAAAACGCACCCGACGTTTCCCGCCCACCGCGCTGCCTCTGAAATGGCGCGCGGCCCTTGTTCTTCTTCTGGCCGGAAATATCCAGGGGTGAATGGCGCCGCAGGCGCCAGAGGGGCAGCGCCCCTGCCTGCTCCACGGCCTGCGATGCAGGCCGCTCGGCTCAGGTCGCGAGTTTCTCGATCACGATGGTCGCGATCAGCCCGGCCAGCCCGAAGGCGATCGCATAGACCACCACGAACTGCGCGATATCGGCAAGATCGCCCTTGCGGCGCTTGGCGGTCAGCCCGCCGATGATGGCCCCGATGAGAACCCCAGCGATCACGATCATCCTGCGCCCCTGCCTCCCTTGAGCGGATTGAGCGAGCCGATCTCGCGCGCCTTGGCGCGCACGGCCCAGTCCGGGCCGAAGCCGTATCGTGCCCAGCCCAGGGAGTCCAGCTTGACCAGCCGGCTTTCCGAGGCCCGCCCGGCCAGGTCGAGCGCCTCGCTGCGCAAGAGGAGCAGCGTCGAGAGCAGCGCCGCGTTCTCGTGCCGCATGGCGGTGTCGAGATGCGGCGCGGTCAGCGCCAGCGCCGCCTCGGGGCGGTTGGCGTGGATCTCGTATGCGGCGAGCTGTGCGGCCACGTAGGCCTGGTGGAGTGCCGTATCCGGCGCGTGCTCAAAGGTGTCCCGGGCACGCAGGAAGGCGCGCCGTGCTGCCTCGGCGTCGCTGCCCTGCAAGAGCCGGCCCATGGCGTAGTGGGAAAAGCCCAGCCGGTGGTCGTGCCAGCCCTCGCGCTCGGCAATCCCCAGTGCCGTGGAAGCGGCCTTCAGCCGCGCGTCGTAATCCGTGCCGGGGCCGAGCGCGGTCTGTACCGCCGCGCTCCAGTCCCGTGGCGTGGCGGGCAGACGGCGCGCCTGGTGCTGGCTGCCCTCGGGATTGATCCGGGCGAGGATCGCCGGCAGCCGCGCCGCGACCTCGTCTCGGCGCATCCCCGAGCGCAGGGTGCGGTCGTAGAAAACCCGCAGCACCGTCATGTCATAGCCGGTCAGCACAGTGTGGACGTTGTCGTCGTTGAACACGCTGTCGCCCAGCCGGTAGAGATCGTTGAGCGGTCCCAGCGCCTGGGCGATCTCTTCGTGCAGGCAGTCGCGCAGCTCCTGCGGCGCGGCATCGGCGGGCAGAAAGATCGCCACGCGCTCGCGCCGCGTGACGCTGGTCCAGCTCACCCGCCGGCTCTTGCGCGCGGAGAGATATTCCTGCAGCGAGCTGACATTGGGCACCACGAAGCAGGCGGCCTGAGGCAGGTGGCGGCGGATCTCGTCGCGCGGAACCGCAACGAGAGTGATATTGGCCTCGGCGCCGCTGACGCGCGAAATGTCGATCCCCGCCTCGCGTCGCAGGCGCTGCAGCAGCCGGTCGAGATCCGGTCCCATGGACGGCGGCGCCTTGCCCTGCACCGTGACGGTGACCGGCGTCTCGAAACGCGAGAACTGCTCGAGCATGCGGCCCGATTCCAGCGCGAAGGCCAGGTCCAGCACGTCGCGGGAGAGATCGGCATTCGAGATGGCGGGCGGCGCGGGATGCGCTTGGGCGAAGCTCTTCATCGCCGGCAGCGGGCCGAGATCGCCCAGCGAGGCGGCGGCGCGGCTCGCCGTCTCCGGAGAGGCGACCGGCATGCAGGAGGCCAGCCACATCAGCACCGGAAACAGCAGCCGGCGCATCAGGCCCTCTGGTACTTGATGAAGGGGGTCAGGGTCCCGATCCGGTCGTAAAGCTGCCGGGCGGTGTGGTTGAAATCCTGTGTCAGCCAGTAGACATTCGGCGACCCGGCCTCGTCGGCCTTGGCATAGACCGCCTCGATCAGCGCCCGGCCAACGCCCTTGCCGCGCGCCTCGGGCGCGGCGAAGAGATCCTGCAGGTAGCAGACATTCTCGACCCGCCAGCAGTGACGGTGGAAGAGGTAGTGCACGAGGCCGATCAATTCGCCGTCGCTTTCGGCCACCAGCGCGTGGAATTCGTGGTCGTCACCGTCGAGCAGGCGACCAAAGGTGGTCTGGTAGACCTCCTCGCTCACCGAGGACTCGTAAAAGGTGAGGTAGCCGGTCCAGAGCTTACGCCAGCTCTCTTCGTCTGCCGCCCGGAGCGGGCGCACGGTTACCGTGTCTTGGGTCATCTGTGGGTCTTGCCTGTTTTGCCATCGCTGCTCGGGGGCGGGTCTCGCGCCCGGATTGTTGCGAGTATAGGCACAAAGCGGCGCGCGACCCAACGCCCTTCCGAGAGGCCGGCGGATTTCGCCGCTCAGGCGGGGCGTTGGCGCTAGGTGAAAGGCGACGTCGGCGCCATGGGCCTAGACCCGGTCACTGGCTCGACCGTCGAACGTCGCAAGATTTTTCGGACGAAAAATCTTCGATGCGCGGGGGGCAAAAAATCTTCCTGCGTAGATTTTTCGGGCACGGGGATCAGCCGCCGGTGTGGCTCATGTGGCGTGACACGCGGCCGTCGACGCTCTGGCGCGAGTAGTCGAAATCATGGCCCTCGGGCTTGCGCTCGATGGCGGCACGGATCGCCGCCTCGAGCGGCGCGTCGCTGCCCGGGTGGTTGCGCAGCGCACTGCGCAGATCGGCATTGTCTTCTTGCCCCAGGCACATGAAGAGCTCGCCGGTGCAGGTGAGACGCACGCGGTTGCAGCTTTCGCAGAAATTATGCGTGAGCGGCGTGATGAAACCGATCTTCTGCCCGGTCTCCTCAAGGCGTACGTAGCGGGCTGGACCGCCGGTGCTCTCGGGCAGGTCGGTGAGCGTGTACTGCTCGGCCAGCCGCGCCCGCAGGTCGGTCAGTTTCCAGTACTGGTCGAGCCGGTCCTCGTTGCCGATGTCGCCCATCGGCATGACCTCGATCCAGGTCAGGTCCATGTCACGCTCGGCGCACCATTCGGTCATCGAGAACAGTTCGTCCTCGTTGAAGCCCTTGAGCGCCACAGCGTTCAGCTTGACCCGCATCCCGGCCTGCTGCGCCGCGTCGATGCCACGCAGCACCTGGGGCAGGCGGCCCCAGCGGGTGATCTCGGCGAATTTTTCCTCGTTGAGGGTGTCGGCGGAGATGTTCACCCGGCGCACGCCGGCCTCGTAGAGCGGCTTGGCGAATTTCTCGAGCTGCGAGCCGTTGGTGGTCAGTGTCAGCTCGCGCAGGGCGCCCGAATCGAGATGCCGGGTCATCGATTGGAAGAACTTGAGGATGTCGCGCCGCACCAGGGGCTCGCCGCCGGTGATGCGCAGCTTTTCGACCCCCATGCCGATGAAGGTCGAGCACAGCCTGTCGAGCTCTTCCAGCGTCAGCAGCTCCTTCTTGGGCAGGAAGCTCATGTTCTCGGACATGCAGTAGACGCAGCGGAAGTCGCAGCGGTCGGTGACCGAGACCCGCAGGTAGGAGATCGGGCGCGCGAAGGGATCGATGAGCTTTTCCATCCGCGAAATCTAGGCGCGATTGCGCCGCTCGGCAAGGACGGACGCGATTGTCAGCCCCGGATATTGGTCCTAGCCTGCCGGCATGAAAGCGTATTCCCTTCTCCCCGTCTTGCTGCTCGCCGCCTGTGGCCAGGTCATGTCGCCGGCCCAGCAGGAAGAGCCCGTCGCCACCGCGACCGCCGCCACCTCGACCGAGGCCGCGCGCCCCGAAGCGCGGCCTGCCAGCGGCATCGCCCCGCCCGTGGGTGCCCGCACCGAGGAAGAGTTCGACACCACCAGCGCCGAGGAGCGCGCCGCCGCGGCGGCACCGTCCGCGGGCGGTGAGAGCCGGCTCGGGACCACCGTGGTGTCGCTCGGAGACCCCTCGAATCCGGGCTTCTGGCTCGAGACGCCTCTGGTCAGCGCCGAACGCCAAGGCCGCGTGGTGTTCCCGGCAACCGGCAAATCCGCGCAGGTGACGCTGACCCCCATCGACGGGCCCGCCACCGGCGGCAGTCGCATCTCGCTTGCCGCGATGCGCCTGATCGAGGCACCTCTGACGGATCTGCCCACGGTCGAGGTCTACGCCGGAGGCTGATCGCGCGCCACGAGCGCAAGCCCCGGGCAGATTTGACGAATCCGCTTGGCAGCGATGAGGCCATTGTCCATGCTGCCGGCAAATGGCCGGATCCCCTTTTCGGGACCGGCCGGAGACACGCCACTGGTCTTAGCCATTGGTCTTATATGCGCCCCACGGGCAACGTGTACTGTGGGGCCCGGAGAGGAAGGGAGGACCCCCACCATGCACATGAGCGACACGCGCGAGATCAAGGCGCCCCGCGAGGTCGTCTGGGCCGCGATCCTGGACCCGGAGGTTCTTAAGCAATGCGTGCCCGGCTGCACCGAGATGACCGGGTCGCCGGAAGAGGGCTTCGAGGCCACCGTGGTTCAGAAGGTCGGCCCGGTGAAGGCGACCTTCAAGGGACAGGTCGCGCTGTCGAACCGCAACGAGCCCGAGAGCCTGACGCTGTCGGGCGAGGGCAAGGGCGGTGCCGCGGGCTTCGCCAAGGGCGGTGCCGACGTGACGCTGACCGACAAGGGCGACGGCATCACCGAGCTGCATTACGAGGTCGAGGCCAAGGTCGGTGGCAAGCTGGCACAGCTCGGCAGCCGCATCATCGACGGTTTCGCAAAGAAGATGGCGGACCAGTTCTTCACTAACCTTCAGGACGCGGTCGAAGGACCGGCGGATCCCGAGGACGCGCCGGAAGCCGAAGGCGAGGCGGCCGAAGAGGGCAAGAAGAAGGGCTGGTTCAAGCGCATGGTCTCGAACTGAGGCCCATTGCCTGAAGCGCATTCGACAAGATCCCGCGGGCAGGCAAGGAGCCCGCGACCACCAAAGGACAACAGACAGGGACACCCAGGGAGGACTTGATGACCAAGGTGACGATGACGGTGAATGGCAAGGCCGTCTCGAAAGAGGTCTCGGGCAACACGCTCATGACCGAATTTCTGCGCGACGAGCTGCACCTGACGGGCACCCATGTGGGCTGTGACACCAGCCAGTGCGGTGCCTGCGTGATTCACGTGGACGGCCAGAGCGTGAAGGCCTGCACCATGTTCGCCGGCGAGGCCGAGGGCGCCTCGGTGACGACGATCGAGGGTATGGCCAATGCGGATGGCTCGCTTTCGGTGATCCAGCAGGCGTTTCAGGACCATCACGGGCTTCAGTGCGGCTTCTGCACCCCGGGCATGGTGATGACCGCGGCGGCGCTGCTCAAGGAGAACCCCAAGCCCAGCGAGCACGAGGTGCGCGATTACCTCGAGGGCAATATCTGCCGCTGCACCGGCTACCACAACATCGTCAAGGCGATCCTGGCGGCGAGCGGGCAGGACGTGAGCGGCATCGCCGCCGAGTGAGTTAGCGACGAACCGGAACGGCCGGATCGGCGGGTGGAGGACCCGCCGGATCGCGGCGTCCGGGAGGGATTTGCCAAGGCGGGGGCTGCCCGCCACACCCAGGGAGGAGTTTTCATGCCCAAGGATCATGGCATCGGAGCCTCGCAGAAACGCCGCGAAGACGTGCGTTTCCTGACAGGCGCCGGTCAGTACACCGACGACATCAGCACCTACGGCCAGACCTATTGCGTGTTCCTGCGCTCGGACGTGGCGCATGGCACCATCAACAATCTCGACACCAGCGATGCCGAGGCGATGCCCGGCGTGGTGCGGATCTTCACCGGGAAGGATTTCGAGGGCATCGGCGGTCTGCCCTGCGGCTGGCAGGTGACCGACAAGAACGGCGAGCCGATGAAGGAGCCGGCGCACCCGGTTCTGGCGCAGGGCAAGGTGCGCCATGTGGGCGATCCCATCGCCGCGGTCGTGGCAGAGAGCCTGGAGGAGGCGCGCAACGCCGCCGAGGCCATCGTCTACGACATCGACGAGCTTCCGGCGGTGGTCGACATGAAGGCCGCGCTCGAGGCCGGTGCCGCCAAGGTGCACGACGATCTCGACGACAACCTCTGCTACGACTGGCAGTTCGGCTCCGATCAGGCGGCGATCGACGAGGCCTTCTCGAACGCCGCGCATGTGACGACGCTGGATCTGATCAACAACCGCCTCGTGGCCAACCCGATGGAGCCGCGCGTCGCGCTGGGCGAGTACAACCGCGCCAACGACGAGAGCACGCTCTACACCACCTCGCAGAACCCGCACGTGATCCGTCTGCTGATGGGCGCCTTCGTGCTCGGCATCCCCGAGCACAAGCTGCGGGTGGTGGCCCCGGATGTGGGCGGCGGCTTCGGCACCAAGATCTTCCACTACGCCGAGGAGGCCTTCGTCACCTTCGCGTCGCGGCAGATCAATCGCCCGGTCAAGTGGACCTCGACCCGCTCCGAGGCGTTCATGTCCGACGCCCATGGTCGCGACCACGTGACCAAGATCGAGCTGGCGCTCGATGCCGACAACAACTTCATCGGCCTGCGCACCGATACGCTGGCCAACATGGGCGCGTATCTGTCGACCTTCTCGTCGTCGGTGCCGACCTGGCTGCACGGCACGCTGATGGCGGGCAACTACAAGACCCCGGCGATCCAGGTGAACGTGAAGGCCGTCTTCACCAACACCGTCCCGGTCGATGCCTATCGCGGCGCCGGCCGCCCGGAGGCCACGTTCCAGCTTGAGCGGCTGGTCGACAAGGCGGCACGCGAGCTCGGCGTCGATCCGATCGCGCTGCGCCGGCAGAACTTCATCGACAGCTTCCCCTACGCGACCCCGGTGGCCGTCGAATACGACACCGGCGATTACACCGCGACGATGGACAAGCTCGAGGAGATGATCGATCGCGAGGGCTTTGAAGCCCGCCGCAAGGAGAGCGAGGCCAATGGCAAGCTACGCGGCCTCGGCATCAACTGCTATATCGAGGCCTGCGGCATCGCGCCGTCGAACCTCGTGGGTCAGCTCGGCGCGCGCGCCGGTCTCTATGACGCCGCCACGGTGCGGGTGAATGCCACCGGATCGATCTCGGTCATGGTGGGTGCGCATTCGCACGGGCAGGGCCACGAGACCGCCTTCCCGCAGGTGGTGGCCGAGATGCTCGGCATCGACGAGAGCATGATCGACATCGTGCATGGCGACACCTCGAAGATCCCCTTCGGCATGGGCACCTATGGCTCGCGCAGCCTTGCGGTCTGCGGCTCGGCCATGGTGCGCGCCACCGAGAAGATCATCAACAAGGCCAAGAAGATTGCCGGCCACCTGCTCGAGGCCTCGGATGCCGACATCGAGCTCAAGGACGGCCAGTTCACCGTGGCGGGCACCGACAAGTCGGTGGCCTGGGGCGACGTGACGCTGGCCGCCTACGTGCCGCACAACTACCCGCTCGAGGATATCGAGCCGGGGCTGGAGGAGACGGCGTTCTACGATCCGGCGAACTTCACCTATCCCTCGGGCGCTTATGCCTGCGAGCTCGAGCTCGACCCCGAGACCGGCCGCGTCACCATCGAGCGCTTTGCCGCCGCCGACGATTTCGGCAACGTGGTGAACCCGATGATCGTGGAAGGGCAGGTGCATGGCGGTCTGGCGCAGGGCATCGGGCAGGCGCTGCTCGAGAGCTGCGTCTATGACGAGAACGGCCAGCTTCTGTCGGCCTCCTACATGGACTACGCCATGCCGCGGGCCGAGGACGTGCCATTCTACCAGGTGGACCATTCCTGTGCCACGCCTTGCACCCACAACCCGCTCGGGGTGAAGGGCTGCGGCGAGGCCGGCGCCATCGGCTCGCCGCCGGCGGTGGTCAACGCGGTGATCGACGCGCTGCATTCGGGCGGCTACACGCAGGTCGATCATATCGACATGCCGGTTTCGCCGCACCGTGTGTGGAAAGCGATGCAGGGCTGAGCCTCTTTCCGGCGGCATCGCTTGACGGCGCCGCCGGATCGTTGAGTATTTGGAACGTGAAGAAGGGCAGGGCGCTGCGCCCGGAGACCCTTCGACAGGAGGATAGAAGATGTACAGCTTCGAGATCGAAAGCCCGACAAGCGTCGCCGACGCGGTGGCGGCGCTGGGCAAGGAAGAGGCGCAGGCGCTGGGCGGCGGTCAGACGCTGATTCCGTCGCTGAAGGCGCGCCTCGCCGCGCCGTCGGTGCTGGTGAGCCTGAAGAATATCGACGAGATCAAGGGCGTCTCCATCGATGGGGACACCGTCACCATCGGCGGCGGCACCACCCATGCGACGGTGGCGGCCGAGGTGGGCAGCGCCTATCCGGCGCTGGCCGACCTTGCGGTGAACATCGGGGACCCGGCGGTGCGCAACCGCGGCACCATCGGCGGCAGCCTCGCCAACAACGACCCCTCCGCCTGTTACCCGGCGGCGGCGCTGGCCTCGGGCGCGACCATCGTCACCAACACCCGCGAGATTGCGGCGGACGACTATTTCGAGGGCATGTTTACCACCGCGCTCGAAGAGGGCGAGATCGTCACCGCGGTCAAGTTTCCGGTGCCGGAGGCCGCGGCCTATATCAAGTTCGAGCAGCCCGCCTCGCGCTTCGCGCTGGTGGGGGTGTTCGTGGCGAAATATGCCGACGGCGTGCGCGTTGCGGTGACCGGCGCCTCCGAGGATGGCGTGTTCCGCTGGTCCGAGGCCGAGTCCGCGCTGTCGTCGAATTTCAGTGTCGACGCGCTCGACGGTCTGTCGCTCTCGGGCGACGGCATGATCTCGGACCTGCACGGCTCGGGCGAGTACCGCGCCCACCTGATCGCGGTTCTGACCAAGCGCGCGGTGAAGTCCGCCGCCTAAGGCGCGACAAGCAATCGTGAATTGGCCCTCGGTCTCGAAAGATCGGGGGCCTTTGCATCTTCAAGACAAAACGTGCATGCCTATATGCGGGAGGACGACGCAGCAGAAAGGCCGGCCATGATCCCCGCATCCGTTCTCGATCTCTCCATGGTGTCCGAAGGCGGCACCGTGGCCGACGCCCTGAGCAACACGCTCGATCTGGCGCGCCACGTGGAGCGGCTGGGCTATCACCGCTTCTGGTTGGCCGAACATCACAACATGGTGGGCATCGCCTCGGCGGCGACCTCGGTGGTGATCGGGCAGGTGGCCGCCGCCACCAGCAAGATTCGCGTCGGCGCGGGCGGCATCATGCTGCCCAACCACTCGCCGCTGGTGATCGCCGAGCAGTTCGGCACGCTGGCCACGCTGTTCCCGGACCGCATCGACCTCGGGCTCGGGCGGGCGCCGGGCTCGGACCAGATCACCGCCATGGCGCTGCGCCGCAACCACGCCTCCTCGGATCGCTTCCCCGAGGACGTGGTCGAGCTCGTCGGCTTGTTTCAGGAGGCCAGCGAGGGTCAGCCGGTGCGCGCGGTGCCGGGCGAGGGCACGCATGTGCCGGTGTGGATCCTCGGCTCGTCGCTTTATGGTGCGCAGCTCGCGGCGCATCTGGGGCTGCCCTATGCCTTCGCTTCGCATTTCGCCCCCGACGCGCTGGATCAGGCGGTCGAGATCTACCGCGACCGCTTCCAGCCCGGCATCACCGACAAGCCGCGCTTCATGCTGGCGGCCAATGTCTGGGCGGCCGAGACCGAGGCCGAGGCGCTGCGGCTGAAGACCTCGCAGCAGCAGGCTTTCATCAACCTGCGCAGCGGCCGGCCCGGCAAGCTGCCGCACCCGGTGGATAATATTCACGACGTCGCCGACCCGCGCTACGTGGCGATGGTCGAGCAGGCGCTGAGCGTGAGCGCCACCGGCGATCCGGCGCAGGTCTCTGCGGGGCTCGAGCGGCTGATCGAGCGCTACCGTCCCGACGAGCTGATCCTGTCGAGCGCGATGCACGATCCCAGGGCGCGTCAGCGGAGCTACGCCATCGCGATGGATGCGCTGCAGGGGCTGGACGCGCGCGCGGCGTAAAATTGCGCGTCTGTTCAGTCTCTGGAAAGGTCTGTCGAGGTATCTGCTCCGTCAGGAACCGCCTGAAGGAGCGCTGGGATGTGGTTTTCCCGCAAGTCGAAGCAAGACAGTCAGCACGAAGTGACCGGCGATGAGGCGATCCTGCAGATCGTCGAACGCACGCAGGCCGTGATCCATTTCGCGCCCGACGGCACGATCCTGCGCGCCAACGAGAATTTTCTCGCCGCGCTCGGCTATCCGGACGAGAGCGAGGTCATCGGCAAGCATCACAGCATCTTCGTGCAGAAGAAGTACCGCCAATCCGAGGCCTACAGGCAATTCTGGGAGGATCTGCGGGCCGGGAAGTTCTTCTCGGACGAGTTTCCGCGCATCACCAGAGATGACAAGGTGATCTGGATCTCCGCCACCTACGCGCCGGTCTATGACGAGGCTGGTGACGTGGTGCGCATCACCAAGATCGCGACCGAGATCACCGGCCAGCGCCAGGCGATCCGCGCCATCGCCGACGGGCTCGAGGCGTTGAGCTCGGGTGACCTGTCGCATCGCGTGACGCTCACCGCGCAGGATCGTCTGCGCGAGCTGGCCGATGCGTTCAACGCCGCGGCCGAGCACATCTCGGGGCTGATCCGCCAGGTGCAGAGCGTCTCGGGCGAGATCGACAGCGTGGCCTCCGAAATCGGCGACAATTCCGACGAGCTGTCGCAGCGCACAGAAACCCAGGCGGCGACACTGGAAGAGACCGCCGCGGCGGTCGAAGAGCTTAATTCCAATGCCAAGTCTGCCGCCGAATATGCCACCGAGGTCGGGCGAGAGGCGGAGGAGACCAAGAGCGCTGCCGAAGGCAGCAGCAAGGTGGTCGAAGACGTCACCGAGGCGATGAAGCGCATCGAGACCTCGTCGGATTCGATCTCGCAGATCATCTCGGTGATTGACGACATCGCCTTCCAGACCAACCTGCTCGCGCTCAATGCCGGGGTCGAGGCGGCGCGCGCAGGCGAGGCCGGGCGCGGCTTTGCGGTGGTGGCCTCCGAGGTCCGCACCCTGGCGCAGCGGTCGGCTGAATCGGCGCAGGAGATCAAGGCGCTGATCAGCGAAAGCGGCATCCACGTGAAGGCCGGGGTCGAACTTGTCGGCCGCGCCAGCGGCGAGCTCGGCAGCATCTTCTCAGGCGTCGATCGGATCTCGGACCGGATCCGCGAAGTGGTGCACGGGCTTAACGAGCAGACCATGACGCTGGGCGAGATCAACACCGCCATCTCGCAGCTCGACACGGTCACGCAGCAGAACGCGGCCATGGTCAACCAGACCGCCAGCGCCATCCGGAGCCTGACGCAAAACAGCCGGACACTTTCGGACGGTGTCCGGGTGTTCCGTATCGATGGCCTTGGGGCAGAGCCGGCGTTGCAACACGATCCAGAGCCGCGCGTGGCGAATGCCGGATGGTAATCCCGAACCCGCGCGGGGTCGTCCTGCCGGTCTCCGCCGCGAACACGCGGTAGCGCGTATCGCCCAGAGGCGCGTTTCTGGGCGCACAGGGTAGGGAAGAGGGACGGCAATCAAGGCACTGGCGTAGCCCCTGTTGGCGCGGCGCGTGGCGATGTTCGGTCTGGCAGGCCCGGCAGGGCTGCCAGAGAATTCGAAAAATCATTTAAAAACAATGGCAGTGTGGACCACGGCATGGGAGAGTTGCCGCCATTGAGATCAATGGGTTAGCACCGAAGTGGACCACGTTTTCGTTGGGATTTACCGCATCTCCGCGCGACGTTCGCCGCCTCACTTCGGCCCGAGGCGCGCATCTCGGATCACACAGAATGGGAGGCATGAGCTCGCAGCGGACCTGTGGCACCGCAGAGATCCGTACACCGAGCAGGAAGCAGCATCCGTCGCTCCCGGCCCGTTGCAGCCATTCCAGCTTGGCGCAAGGCGTGACCGATCTTAGGCTCGGGACTCATAGCCAATAGATGACAGTTGCGGCGAGAGCGATGGCGGAGAAGAAGGCCTTTGGGCATCTGTCATATCTGGTCGCGACACGGCGCCAGTCCTTGAGCCTGCCGAACATGATCTCGATACGGTTCCGGCGTTTGTAGCGGCGTTTGTCGTATTTCATGGTTGTCTTGCGTTGTTTCCGGCCCGGGATGCAGGCGCGTATCCCTTTGTCTTGCACCGCTTCTCGGGACCAATCGGCGTCGTAGCCGCGATTCCCGATCAGCCAGTCGACATCGGGCAGGCTGCTGAGCAACGCTCGCGCCCCGATGTAATCACTGACTTGGCCAGCGGAGACGAAGAAACTGATCGGGCGGCCGTTGCTGTCGCAGATGGCATGCAGCTTGGTGTTCATGCCGCCCTTGGTGCGACCGATCAGGCGGCCACGCCCCCCTTTTTCGCGCCCAGGCTGGACGCGCTGCGATGTGCCTTCAGGTACGTCGCATCAATCATCACCGTTTTCTTCTCGCCGTGCTCGGCAGCCAACCCGGCCATTATGTGAGCAAAGTTGCCTTTGTCGCTCCATCGCTTCCAACGATTGTAAAGCATCTTATGAGGGCCATACTCTTTCGGCGCATCCCGCCACCGTAAGCCATTACGGTTTATGAAGATAATCCCGCTCAGCACACGTCTATCATCGACGCGAGGCTTGCCGTGGGACTTCGGGAAATAGGGTTCAAGACGCGCCATCTGTGCATCGCTCAGCCAGAAGAGATCAGACATGTCACCGCTCGTTTTCCGAACGCTGAATCAGGCTGCTCAGGGGAAATCAATGGGTCCTGAGCCTAGCTACAAAGCGTGCGGAAACGCATCATAGCGAGAGGAACTGATAGTGTCTGGGTTTTCCTTGGATAGTGCCCCACGGCATGGTGTAGGAGCGTCGACCTTCGGAGAGGTCCGGGCCTGATCAGGATGCCACTGCGGGCAGCCTGACGGTTGGATTGTCGGTGACGCGGGCCAAGGTTTCAA
>NZ_JAEKJV010000032.1:0-18176 GCF_017309175.1 Salipiger bermudensis
TACCTCTCGAATGTCTTGCCGCCTCGTCTGCGTCAGCTCCGCGTCTCCGCCTCGCTGCCGCCCCGTCTGGCGCCCCGTCGTGCGCCTCAGCGCCGCCGGTGAAGGGGCTTTTACGGATAGCGCCGGGGAGCCGCAAGCACTTTCTGCGAAGAAATCCGATTTTTCTCGATTTTCTTCTCTGCGCCCCTATCCCTGCCTCTGTCAGGGCGGTTTCATCGGACTTCCCCCTCCCCTTTCGGGCGCTGCGCGCACAGAACACCCATGTAATCCAACTTTATGTGCACATGTTTGGGAGACTCACCGCCCCCCTGCCACGCTGACTCGGTCGCAACGCCCCCTGCCCCGGTCCGACTCGTGAAAAGGGCGGGGTCTCGCAGGCCCCGCCCCTTCTTGCTGGTGCTCTTTGCTCATGGGTCGCGGTGGCTCAGCCCCGGTCGAGATCGTCACCGGCGGTGACCCCGCTCACCAGCTGGTAGGAGAGGAGGTCGTGAATCGTGGCCGGATCACGCACCAGCGGTGCGCAGCGCCCGGCCAAATCGCGCAGCTCTGCCTCTTCCGGGCGTGCCACCGCCAGCGCCTCGTCGAGCGACACCCGGCGTGGACGCAGGATTGCCCCCGGTGCCGCCTGCGCCACGATCGGCAGATCGGCGGGGAGCACTGTGCCGATGCGGGGGTAGCCGCCGACGGTCTGGCACTCGGCCATCAGCACGTAGGGCACCCCGTCGCCGGTCATCTGGAGATCGCCCGGGCCGATCAGGTCCGAGGCCAGCCCCTTGGCGTGATCGGTCGTGAAGCGCGCCTCGGCCGCGAGTTGCACGCCCTGCCGGTTGCCGCGCGGGCCACGGGTAAAGGCGGTGGCGTAGAAAGCCTCGAGCACGTCAGCATCGAAGAGCGCCGTGTGCGGCCCGTCGACCACCCGGATGGTGCCGCCGTCGAAGCGGCTTTCAGGGGCGAGCCCGTGGGCCGGGCGCTCGGGCGCGGGATCATCACCGCAGGGAAGCGCATCCCCGGCCGCGAGCGGGGTGCCGATGCCAATGCTCAGATGGGTGGCGCGGCTTTCGAGCCAGGGCTCGGAGGTGATCCCCCCGGCGGCGGTGAGGTAACCGTAAACGCCCGAGCGCGCGCCGCCAATCTGCAGAAGCTGGCCGGGCTGCAGCAGATGCGTGGCGTTCCAGCGCAGCGCCTCACCGTCGAGTGTCGCGCTCATCGGCGCACCGGTCAGGGCAATGCGGGTCGGGGCATCGACGGAGAACTGCCCTCCGGCGCCAGCCATCTCGATCGCCGCAAGCGGTGCGCGGGCGCCAAGCAGCGCGGCGGCCTCGAGCAGCGCGCGCCGGTCCATGGCGCCGCCACGGGAGAGCCCCTGCGCCAGATGGCCGGGGCGGCCCATGTCCTGCACGGTAAGGATGCCGTCGGCGCGTTTGACGGTGAGCGCGGTCATCGCAGCACCTCCAGCTGGGCGCCGCCCATGCGGTCGTTGTCCTCGGAAAGGCGCGCGATCTCGTCGGCGGAAGCTTTCGCAAAGCGGATGGCGTCACCGCCCCGCAGTGGCATCGGTTCGGCGCGCTCCGGCACGAAGGTGCGGAAGGAGGCGCGGCCGACCTGTTGCCAGCCTGTGGCCGACTCGGCGCCGAAGAGCACGAACTGGCGCACTGCCACCACCAGCGCACCCGCCGGGACCGACGGATTGAGCTCGGACATGCGCGGCAGGTTCCAGTGCTCGGGCATCAGGCCGATATAGGGCTGGCCGGGGGCGAAGCCGATGGTGAGCACGCGCAGGTCGGCGGCGCAGATCTCATCCACCGCCTGTGTCTCGGTCAGGCCCGCCGCCTTCGCGGCCTGTGCCAGTTGTGGCCCCTCCTCGCCGCCAAAGGCGACGGGGACGGTCCAGCGGCGGGTGGGCGCGGGCAGATCGAGCGGGCCGGAGACGATCTCGTCCGCGATGCCTTTGAGATGCGTTTGCAGCGCGGCCCGATCCACGGAGGGCTCGAACCGTACCAGCACCGAGACCAGCGCGGCGGCGATCTCGACAACGCCTTCGCGCGTGGCCTCTTCGAGGCGGGTGGCAAAGCGCCGGGCCGCGGTCATCGCCGCGGGCTCCGGGGTGAGCGCGAAGCGCACGAGGTAGCCGTCGAGACCAACGGGCAGCACCTCCGGGTCGAGGGCGCGCGTGTCGGTCATGACGCTCACGCGGTAAGCCGCTCGGCGATGGCGAAGAGCGCGGCATCCGCGCCTTTCACCCCGACCAGCATGGTCATGGAGAACGCGGGCGTCAGCCCCGGCGTCGGCATCGCGAGTGCACAGCCATCGACAAGGTTCACCAAAGACGTGTTGCGCAGCATCTCCATGTTGAGCCGGTCGAACTCGGCCTCGACCTCGGCGATGCTCGGCGGCAGGCGCATGAGTGTCGGTGCGACCAGCGCGTCCAGTCCTTCCATCGCGGCGTTGAACTGCGCCACGATGGCGGCGCGCTTGTCATAGGCCGCTGCGATCTCGGCGTCCGAGAGGGTCTCGGCGAAGCGGATGCGCGACAGCACGCGCGGGTCGCCGACCTCTTCGAGCCGATCGATATCATCGGCGTAGATCCGGTGCGCCTCGACCGAGACGATGATCTTGTTGAGACCGACAGCGGCCCCGATGGCGGACATGTCGACCGGCACCAACTCGTGGCCCATCTCCATGAGCCGCGCCTTCTCGGCCTCGAAAAGCGCCGCCACCTCCGACGAGAGCCCGTCGGTGAAGGCACCGGCAGGAATCGCAAGGCGCAGCGTGTCGGGGGCCGAGGCCGAGAGCCCCTGCCCCGCCATGACCTCGGCCAACGCGCGGGTCAGCGGCAGGCTCTCGGCCATGGGGCCGGGCACATCATATGTGGGGGCGAGCGGATGCACGCCGGAATCGTCGATCAGCCCCTGGCTCGGCTTGAAGCCCCAGATGCCGTTGGCTGCGGCTGGGATGCGCAGCGAGCCGCCGGTGTCGGTGCCGATGGCCGCATCCGTGAGCCCCAGCCCGACGCAGACCGCCGCGCCCGAGCTCGAGCCGCCGGGCATGCCGCCCTGCACCATAGCCGAGGAGGGTGTGCCGTGGTGCGGATTGAGGCCAACGCCGGAATAGGCGAATTCCGACATCGAGCTGCGCCCGAACATCAGCGCACCGGCCTGCTTCAGCTTGGCCACCGAGGCGCAGTCGTGCGTGGCCGGTTCGCGTTCGGCCAGCAGGCGCGAGCCCGCGCCCGTGACCTCGCCCGCCTCGTCATAGAGATCCTTGACCGAGACCAGCGTTCCGAAGAGCGGCAGATCCTCGCCCGCGTCCTTGCGCACCTGCAGCGCCTGCGCCTCGGCACGGATGCGCTCGGGCGAGAAGGCGGTGAAGATGGCGCGGCGCTCGGCCTGAGGCAGCGCCTGCGCGCGGGCGATGGCCGCGTCGACCTTGCTCAGGAATTCCGTGCTCATGCGACCTCCGGCAGGGTGCGGGTCTCGTATTCATGGGTGATGCTGCGGCCGGTCTTGGGGTCGCGCATCTGCATCCGGAACTTCGCCGCCGGGCGCACGCCGCCCTTGGCGCCGAAGGTGCCGCAGAGCATGGCCACGGGGCCGTCCTTTGCGAGCTCGGACAGGCGGCTTCCCGCGATCAGTTCGGTCAGCGGGCGGATCGAGGCGATGGTGCCCGACTGGTACGGCACCCAGTCGCCACCCTCTTCGATCCAGCTTTCCAGCTCGATCTCTTCCACACGGTCGGCGACCTCGTCCCACTCCCAGAGCTCCAGCGCACAGGGCTTGGCGCAGACCTGCTTGGACATCGCCACCGAATGCGCCTCGAGCGCGCGGTCGGTGTGGTCCGAGGCAAGGCCGAGGTAGCGCTTGCCCTCGGCCTCGACGATCAGCGGCTCGACCTCGCCGGACGACGCCCCGCCCACCGCCTCGATCAGCGGCGCGTCGGTCAACAGCGGTGCCGACACCCTGTAGTAAAGGGGCGTGTCCGAGGGGGCGGGCACGCCCAGCTCCGCCAGCTCGGCGATGTGGTGGGCGATGGCGTCGGCGTCGCGCCCGGTCCAGCCAGCGACGATCAGGTGCGTCAGGTCAAGCGGCAGCGGCGCGCCGTTGACGCGGAACGAAAGGGTCATCTTGTGAACTCCTGTCAGAGGATGGAGGGCAGCCAGAGCGCGAGGCCCGGCACCGCGATCAGCAGCGCGACCATGCAGAGCATGACCAGCACGAAGGGAATGACCCCGAGGATCACCTCGTTCATCGAGCCCTTGGCGCGGGCGCTTTGCACCACGAAGAGGTTGAGGCCCACCGGCGGGGTGATCAGCGCCATCTCGATCAGCACGATCATCAGCACGCCGAACCAGACCTTGTCATAGCCCAGCCCCGCGATGATCGGCACGATGATCGGGATGGTGGCGACCATCAGCGACAGCGTCTCGATGAAGAAGCCGAGGATGAGGTAGAGCAGCACCACCAGCAGCAGCGTGCCCAGCGGCGACAGGCCGGTGTTCTCGAGCAGCTCGGTCAGCGCCCGACCCAGCCCCGCCGAGGTCATGGCGAAGTTGAGGAAATAGGCGCCGGCAATCACCAGCATGATCATCGCCGAGATCCGGATCGTGCCGTGCAGCGCCTCGGCGATGGTGGCAAGCCCCAGCCCGTTGCCGAGCGTGATGGCGATCAACGCCGCGATCACCACGCCGATTGCGGCGGATTCGGTGGGTGTCGCCCAGCCGGCGTAGATCGAACCGATGACCACCACGAAAAGGATGATGATCGGCACCAGTTGCACGAGGCTGCGCAGACGCTCGCCCCAGGTAAAGCTGCGCGAGGGGCCGCCGAGCGCGGGGCGTGCCTTGCAGATCAGCGCGGTGACGACGACGAAGGCCAGCGCCATCAGGATGCCGGGCACGAGACCGGCCGAGAACAGCTGCGGGATCGAGGTCTCGGTGAGAAAGCCGTAGACGATCAGGTTGATCGAGGGCGGGATCAGGATGCCCAGCGTGCCGCCGGCGGCGATGGCGCCCGAGAACAGCTTGGGATCGTATTTCAGCTTTTCCGCTTGCGGCATGGCGACGGTGGCCACGGTGGCGGCGGTCGCGACCGACGAGCCCGACGTGGCCGAGAACATCGTCGCGGTGGCGATGTTGGCATGGATCAGCCCGCCGGGCAGCCAGCTCAGCCATTTGTCGAGCGCGGCATAGGTGCGCGCGGCAACGCCGCCGCGGACGAGGATCTCGCCCAGCAGCACGAAGAGCGGCACGGCGATCAGCGTCGAGGAGGAGGAGGACGACCACACGACCTGCCCCAGCCCGCGCAGCAGCGGGAAGGCGGAATAGAACTCGCCCACCCCGATGCCGAGGATGAAGAGCACGATCCCCACCGGGATCGACAGGGCCATGAGCCCGAGAAGAGAGGCGGCAACCGTCCAGATCATTGGTCAAGCTCCGAGCCGAGGCCGATGGTGTTGGCCAGTTGTGCCCGCTTGCCGCGCGCGAAATAGGCGATGCCGATGAGGCTCAGCGCTGTGGCGCTCAGGGCGAACCACGCCCAGCCCGCGAACCAGATGCCCTGCGGGATCCAGAGCGGTGTCTCGAGCGGGGTGTTGGCCCGCGAGCCGCGCTCGATGGTCTTCTGCAGCACCGGCCAGCACTGGTAGGCGATCAGCAGCACCACGCCGTTGGTGACGATCATCGCGAAGATGTCCATCAGCCCCTGCCCAGTGTCATTGAGCTTCTGCCGGATCAGGTCGATGCGCACATGGGCGCGGTCGAGCAGCGCACAGGACAGGCCCCAGCTTGCCACCGCGGCCATGACGTAGCCCGAGATCTCGTCGGAGCCGCCAAGCGAGCCCCAGCCGGTCTTGCGCCCGATCACGTCGATCAGGACGAACAGGACGGTGCCCACCAGCGCCACGCCGAGAACCAGCGCCACGAGGCGGTTGGCGCGCCGCAGCGCGCCTTCCAGTGTTTCGATGCGGCTCACGCTGGCGCCCCTTATTCCGAAACCGGAACGGTCACGCCGACGGTGGCGCCGACGGTGTCGTTCCAGCGGGTTGCCCACTCGGCACCGGCGCGCTCGGCCCATTCGGGCAGCACTTCGGTCTCGAGCGCTTCACGCGCGGTGGCCATGTCTTCCTCGGAGGCCTCGACCAGAGTCATGGAGGCCGACTCGCCCGAGGTGCATTCGCCCTGCCCGGTCAGGCACGCGATGTCGTTCTCGAGACCGCCCTGCGCCGCGGCCCAGGCCTTGTCCGCCAGACCTTCGGTCACAGCGGCCTTCAGGCTCTCCTGGTCTTCGGCCGATAGGCCGTCAAAGGCATCGCCGTTCATCGCGATGACGACCGGATCCCAGCCGCCCAGCGGCAGCGTCAGCAGGTGGTCGGAGACTTCCCACCAGCCGGCGGAGTAGCCCGAGCCGGCACCGGTCACGGCGCAGTCGATCACCCCGCGCTGCAGCGAGCCCGGCACTTCCGAAAAGGCGATGTTGATGCCCTCGGCGCCCAGCGCCTCGAGCAGCTTGGTGGTCATGCGCCCCGAGCCGCGCACCTTCTTGCCCTCGAGATCCGCAAGGGAGCCGATCTCGCCCTTGCAGAACACGATCTGCGGCGGGTAAGGCGCGATGCCCAGCACTTCCGAGTTGAAACGGTCACGCATGATATCGTCGACCATCGGGCGGGCCGCCTCGACCATCGCCTGCGCCTCGTCGGCGGTGGTGGCTACGAGCGGCACGTCGAGCCCCTCGAGCTCGGGCGCGTCGCCCACGGTGTAGTCGGCCACGGTCTGGCCGACATGGAAAACGCCGTCGCCCAGCATGCGGTAGACGTCTGCGCCCGCGATGCCCATCTGATCGAAGCTGGTCAGCTGCGCGGTGAAGGCGCCGCCGGTCATCTCCGAGAGTTCCTCGGTCCAGAACGGGGTGGTGAACTGCTTGTAGAGCGGCAGGCTGGACCAGCTGCCGACAACGGCAAGCTCTTCCTGTGCGAGCGCAGGACCGGCCAGCAGCGCGGCGGTCATTGCGGTCATCATGGTCTTTTTCATGGGGAGTCTCCTGTTGGTGTTGGTCTTTTTCGTCTGACCGTGAAGTGCCTCAGGCCGGGTGAACCCCGGTGAGGCGGCGTTCTGCGTGGCTCGACGGGATGTCGGTGACCAGCATGTGACCCGGCGCGTGGGTGATCGCGAGGGCGGGTTTCGCGGTGGTGATCGCCGCCTGAGGCGTCACCCCGCAGGCCCAGAACACGGGGATATCGCCGGGACGGATATCGGGCGCATCGCCGTAATCGGGCGTGTGAATGTCCTCGATGCCGATCTGGGCCGGATCACCGATATGGACCGGCGCGCCATGCGCCAGCGGAAACCGCCCGCAGATCGAGATCGCCTCGATGGCGTCGGCGGCGGGCATCGCCCGCAGGCTGACGACCAGCGGCCCAGAGAACCGGCCGGCGGGCCGGGTCGCGAGGTTGGTGCGATACATCGGCACGTTGCGTCCGGCGTCCTGATGGCGGACCGGAATGCCCGCCCGGGTCAGCGCATCCTCGAAGCTGAACGAGCAGCCCAGCCCGAAGGACACCATGTCGTCGGTCCAGAGGTCTGCGATGTCGGTGGGCTCGGCCACCAGTTCGCCATCGCGCCACACCCGGTAGCGCGGCACGTCGTGGCGCAGGTCGATATCGCCCAGGCTCGGCAGCGACGGATCGCCCGGCTCTCCCACCGCCAGCAGCGGACAGGGGCGCGGGTTGGCCTGACAGAAGCGCAGGAACTCCTGCGCGTCCTCTCCCCGCAGCATCACGAGGTTGGCCTGCAGCGCCTCGCCGCCATGCCCGGCGGTGGGCCCGGTGAAACGGCCCTCGCGGATGCGGGCACGCAATTCCTTGGGAGACGAGATGGCGCGGATTTGATCGGTCATGGCAATTCTCCAGTTCCCCAGAGCATTCCGCAGAGTGACCGATTAGATCAATAGTTCGATTTCAATCACAACTGATCTTCTCAGCAGATCAGTCGCACCCAGCCTCGACCGCCGCCCGCGTCACCTCGCGACCGATTTCTTCATTTCTTTCAGGATCATGGCAGATCACGAACTCGAGCCGCGGCAGGTTCGCCTCGGGCAGAACATCGATCTCCTGCAGCATGGTCTGCGGCCAGGCCTCGACGATGTCATGCGGAATCGTCCCGATGCCGAATCCCTGCTGCACGAGGTTCACCATCGTCGCGAGCGAGGCGGAACCGTGCACGGTCGCCGGCTTGCGCCGGCCCGCGGTCATCACCTCGAGCACCTGCCGGTGCGGGATCGTCGTCTTCGGGAAGGAGACGATGGGCAGCGCCGCAAGGTCGTCGATCCCCGCGGGGCTCGGCAGGGTGAAATGCTCTGGCGAGACGAACCAGCCCATGCGCACCGGCGGCAGCGGCGTCAGCGCGATGCCGCGCGGCGCCTGGTCGCGCAGCATGATCACCACGTCGAGCGCATCGTCGCGCAGCGCCTGGCCCATCTGTTCCGAGGTATCGACCGAGATTTCGAACCGCAGCATCGGGTGACGGGCGCGCAGGGTGGTCAACATGCGCGGCAGCAGCGTGTGGGTCATGGTCTCGGCCACGCCAAGGCGCACAACGCCGGCCATCACCCCCTGCGTCAGCTCCTCGAGGATGCGGTCGCGCTGCGCGATCAGCATCTCGGCCTCGTCGCAGAGCCGGCGCCCGGTGGCGCTGAGCCGCACGCCGCGCCCGGCGCGCTCGAAGATGGTGATGCCCATGCGATCCTCGAGATGGCGAATGCGGCGCGAGATCGCCGACTGCGCCAATCCGGTGGCATCCGCCGCCGCGCGAAACCCGCCGTGGCGCACCACGGATCGGATGATCTCGATATCCTTGAAGCCGAACATGGCTGGCAGCTAAGGCCCCGCGCGCCCGGGTCTGTCAAGCGCTCCGGGCAGGCAAGAGGCGAAGAAAACCATCGCATTGGCGCTCGCACAGGCGTAGACTTGGCACAGCGACCCCGAAGCTGTGGCGCGCGAGGCTCGGAGCCGCCCAAGTGGAGGAGACGAAGCCATGAAACCCCTTGCCATGATACTGGCGCTTGCCGCCCTTTTCGCCCTCGGCGCCTGCGAAGGTCACGACAGCTATCCGCTGTCCGGCGAACCCTGCGCGCCCGACGATCCAGTGCAGGAGCTCGAGGCGCGCGACTGCGTGATCTGAGGCTACCGCTCTTCCCGGCTCAGCCGCTCTTCCCGGCTCAACCGAGGCGCGTTGCGAGCCAGATCACCCCAAGCAGCACCGGCTGGTGCACGAGATAGACCGACAGGCTATGCCGGCTGATCCATGTGAGCGCCGCCGGCAGGTGCAGCGCGGGCAGCGCGCGAAGATCCACCGCGCGGGCCAGCGCCATGCCGAAAAGGAACGGCGCGAGCCACGGCACCAGCGGCAGGAAATCCAGCGACGGTCGAACGGTGCTGCTCAGCCCGGTCCATGCCAGCCACACACTATCGAAGAGCGCCCGCCCGATCGTCAGGTGCAGCGCTGCGACAGCGGCGCCCGTCAGCGCCATCCCCCATGCGGGCAGGCGCAGGACCGCGAGGCCGATCAGGCTCGCGGCGGCGATGCTGTGCAGGATGCCGAAATAGACGAAGCGCTGCGGGAAGGCGGCGTAGGTCGCAAGGCTCACGAGACCCGCCGCCCCGACGATCATCAGGAAGCGTCGCCGCCACGCGCCCCAGCGCAGACCCGCGCCATGGGCCAGCACCAGGCTCATCCCCGACAGGAACACGAAACTGCCCGCCACAAGCCGGGCGAACAGCGCCCAGCCGCCGCTCATCGTCAGGCCGTGTGGCACAAGGCCGAATATCTCGAGATCTCGGGCGAAGTGGAAGACAACCATGCCCGCCAGCGCCGCCACCCGCGCCAGATCGATCCAGCCGACCCGGCCCGCGGCGCGGCTCACGAAAACGTCCCCGGAACCTTCCTGCCCGTCACGGACTCCCAGAACTGGTCGGCGCGGGCCTCGAAGGTGGCGCCGCCGCGGGCGTCGCTCTGATAGAGGCTGCCGGGTTTCAGCCCTGGAACGTACTCCTGCTCGACCCAGCCGCGCGGATCGTCATGCGGGAATTGGTAGCCCACGTGCCCGAGCTTGGCCGCCCCGGCATAATGCGCATCGCGCAGGTGCTTCGGCACCAGTGCCGGGGCCCCCTGCTCGACCGCCGCCAGCGCCGCGCCGATGCCCCGGCAGGCCGAGTTCGACTTGGGCGCGCGCGCCACGTGCAGCGCCGCGTGGGCAAGGATGATACGGGCCTCCGGGTAGCCGATCTTCTCGACCGCCGTGGCGGCGGCGACCGCGGTCTGCAGCGCGGTGTTGTCGGCCAGCCCGACATCCTCGGAGGCGTGGATCATGATGCGCCGCGCGATATAGCGCGGGTCCTCTCCGGCGTGGATCATCCGCGCCAACCAGTAGAGCGTCGCGTCCGGGTCCGAGCCGCGCATGGATTTCACGAAGGCAGAGACCACGTCGTAATGCTGATCCCCCGAACGGTCATGGTTGATCGCCGCCGAGGCGTAGGCCTCTTCGAGCATCGCCTCGGTGATCTCGATGCGCCCGCCCGGGTGGCCCACGGCGAGGCTCTCGAGCGTGGTCAGCGCCCGGCGCGCATCACCGCCAGACCGCCCTGCCACCAGCCGCACCTGCTCGGGCGTCATCTCGACATCCAGACCGGTGCTGTGAAGGTGATCGATGCCGCGCCGCACCACCTGCTCCATATCCTCGAGACTCATCGGCTCGAGCTTGAGAATCGTCGAGCGCGACACCAGCGCCGGCGGCAGCGCGTGATAGGGGTTGCCAGTGGTGGCGCCGACGAAATCCGCCGTGCCCTCCTCGCAGATCGACAGCAGGTCATCGGCCTGCGTGGCCGAGAAGCGGTGCACCTCGTCAACGAAGATCAGCAGCGGGCGGATGCGCGCCTCGTCGGCGATCTTGCGCAACTCCTTCACCCCGTCGCGGGTGGCGTGCAACGGGCGGAACTCCTTGCCCAGCATCGTGCCCACGGCGCGGGCGATGGTGGTCTTGCCGATGCCCGGCGGGCCGTAGAGGATCAGGCTGCCCAACGCGCCTGCCTTGATCCGGCGTCGCAGGATCGAACCCTCGGCGGTGATCGCCGGCTGGCCGATGACATCGTCGAGGGTTTCGGGCCGCAGCGCGGCGGCGAGCGGCACATGTCCCTCGCGGGGGGCGGCATCGAACAGGTCGGTCATCGAATCCTCGGTCCTTGCGGTCGGCGGGTCGGCAGCACCGGCCCAGAGCCAGACATACGCAAGGCGGGCGGCAAGGAGAAGGCTTGACGCCAACGCAGCCCTGCGATGCCAACGCCGCGCGCCACGGCGATCAACCGCGGATTGCACCAATCTTCGCCTACCGACCAAGAATGTTTAGACATTCCGCTGACCTTGGGTAAGGTTAATCCCATTGATTTGTCCATTTTGGAGGAGCAGCGCCGCCATGTCCGGAGGAGACCAGGTGACGTCGACGCGCACGCCGACCGTGCGAACCGCCCTGTCGGTGCTGACTGCGGGTGCGCTTTGCCTGCCCGCCGCAGCCCCTGCCCAGACCGCAAGTCAGGTCACTCCCGAAAGCTTCCAGCCACAGCTGCAGAACCTGCAAGGCTCGGTTGTGTTCTCCGGTGCCACCGGCACGCAGGCGCCTCCCGGGGCCGAGCAGATCGGCATCACCCTCTCGGGCGTGTCGCTCGATGGCGGCCTGCCGCAGATGGCCGAGGCCAATACCGCGCTCGAACGCCGCCTGACCGGCGGGCGCATCCCGGTGTCGGAGATCTTCGAGGCCACCGCCGATCTCGAGGCCGCCTATGCGCAGGCGGGCTATGTGCTGGCCCGCGTGGTGCTGCCGCAGCAGAGCCTGCGCGATGGCGGCGTGCTTTCGGTCGGCGTGATCAACGGCTTCGTCGAGGCGGTGGACACATCGCAGGTGCCGCCCGAGGTGCGTCCGCGCATCGAGGCGCTGACCGCGCCGCTCGTCGACCGCCCCGGCGTGACCCTGACCGAGCTCGAGCGGCAGCTCCTGCTCTCGGGTGACGTGGCGGGCGTGGCGCTCGGATCGGCGCTGACCACCGGCCAGCAGCCCGGCGGCACGGTGATCGCGCTCGACCCTGAATTCCAGAAGGTCACCGGTTTCACGGGATTCGACAATTTCGCCCCCGACGATCTGGGCGGGTTCACCCTCAACGCCGGTGTCGAGTTCAACAGCCCGCTCAAGTTCGGCGAGACGATCTATGGCCGGGTTTCGGCGACGCCGGACCAGGTGTTTTCGGCCGATCCGACCTATCGTATCCTCGCCGCCGGCGTGGTGGTGCCGCTGGGCAGCTCGGGGCTCGCGCTCAACTACGAGTACACCAGCGCCGACACCACGCCCGATACTGACGACATCCCCACCCGCTCGGATTTCGACCGCCACTCGCTGCGCCTGATCTATCCGTGGATCCGCTCGCGCCAGCTCAACCTCACGACGCAGATGATGCTCGACCATGCGATCGACCGGCAGGAACTGATCGACGGCGGCATCGAGATCTACGAAGACCGGCTGACCGTGCTGCGCGCCGGGGTCAACGTGACCTACACCCACGAGGACGGCGCCTTCTCCGAGGCCGCGCTGCTGCTGTCGCAGGGACTCGACACGCTCGGGGCCCGCACCGAGAGCGACGCCAGCGGCGACACGCCGCTGTCGCGGGCCGATGCCGATGCCACCTTCACCAAGCTCAGCGGCTCGGTCACGCATCGTCGGGCGCTTGGTGAGGATGTTTCACTCAGCCTGATCGGGCGCTTCCAGACCTCGTTCGGGGAGCCCCTGCTGACCTCCGAACAATTCAGCATCGCCGGGGCCGGAGAGCTGTCGACCTTCGATGCCGGCGGCCTGCGCGGCGACAGCGGCTGGGTCGTCCGCACCGAGCTGTCGCGTCCGACCAATGTCCAGTTCCAGAACACCCCGCTCGTCGTGAGCCCGTATATTTTCGCGGGCATCGGAGCGGTACGGATCGAGAACCCGACCGCGCTCGAAGACTCCTTCGAGCAGGCCCGCGCCTATGGTCTCGGGCTCGACCTGTTCTCGCAACCGGCATCACGATTTCGAGCAAGCTCTTTGAGACTAGAATTTGGCAAGGGAGAACGGGATCATGGCCCGGACGACACACGCTTCAGCCTGTCGGGGAACTTCCGCTTCTGAGAACAAGACCCGCCTGAAGGCGCGGCTGCTCTGCAGCACGCTGATCCTGATCGCGCCGGCAATTGCGGCCGCCGATCAGCTGCCGACCGGCGCCAGCGTGGCGGCCGGCGATGTCAGCATCGCCACGCCCGGCGCCCAGTCGATGACCATCACCCAAGGCTCGGACCGGGCGGTGGTGAACTGGAACAGCTTCTCCATCGGTGCGGGCGCCTCGGTGGATATCCGCCAGCCCTCGTCATCGAGCGCCATCCTCAACCGCGTCACCGGCAGCGCCGACAGCCGCATCCATGGCCGTCTCACCGCCAACGGGCAGGTGCATCTGGTCAATCCCAACGGCATCTTCATCGGCAAGAGTGGCCGGGTCGAGACCGGCGGTGGCTTCGTGGCCTCGACGCTCGACGTGATGGATGGCGATTTCATGCAGGGCCGCCTGCGCTATGGCGGCAACGGTCGCTCGGCAAAGGTCACCAACAGGGGCGCGATCACCGTGGGCCGCGGCGGCTATGCGGCGCTGATCGGCGGACGGGTCGACAATGCTGGCACCGTGGTGGTGCCACTCGGCAAGATCGGCCTTGCCGCGGGCGAGCTGGTGACGCTCGACGTCTCGGGCGACGGTTTCCTGCAGGTCGCCCTGCCCTCCGAGGATGACGGCAATCCCGACGCACTGATCACCAACTCGGGCCGGGTCTCGGCGGATGGCGGGCTGATCGAGATGAAGGCCGCCACCGCGCGCAACGCCGCGCGCAACGCCATCAACCTCTCGGGCGTGGCCGAGGCGCGCTCGGTCTCGGTGCGCAACGGCGCCGTGGTGCTGGGCGGCGGCGGAGGCGGCACGGTCCGGGTGAGCGGCCGTGTCACCACCCGCACGCCGCGGATCAGCGCCGAGGCGGTCGCCAGCTCGCTGCGCCCGCAGCAGCGCCCCACCGGCGGACGCATCGACATCACCGGCGCGCAGATCGCGCTCGCCGGGGCCGAGATCGACGCCAGCGGCGATGGCGGCGGCGGGCTGATCCGCATCGGAGGCGATTTCGCCGGCGCAGGCATGTTCGCCCGTGCCGACACCGTCACCGTCGATGCCAGCACCGAGATCCGCGTCGACGCGCTCGGCCAGGGCGATGGTGGGCGCGCGGTGATCTGGTCGGACCTCGCGACCGAGTTTTCGGGACGCATCAGCGCCCGTGGCGGCGCGCATGGCGGCAATGGCGGCTTCGTGGAAGTCTCGAGCGCCCGCGCGTTGTCCTATTCCGGCCTCACCGATCTGCGCGCGCCCGCGGGCAACTTCGGCACGCTTCTGCTTGATCCTGACGACATTCTCGTGCCCGGCACGATCTCGGAGGCAGATGTCGAGACCGCCCTGTCGCTCGGCAACCTCACGCTCGACACCAGCGAACTGTGCTGTGGCAGCGATCCGGGCGACATCACCATTCGCGCCGATATCGACTGGACCACCGGCACCACCTTCGAGCTTGTCGCCGACCGCAACATCGACATTCTCGGCGCCATCAACGGCAACGCCGATCCCGCCGCGGCCTTCGTGCTGAACGCCACCGGCACCGTCACGCTCGCCGCCACCAGCGCTATCAACGTTTCGAACCTCAGCATCGCCGCCGATACCGTCAGCGCCAGCGGCAGCGTCATCGAGACCGGTTCGGGCGGCAGCATCGTGGTGCGCGATTTCAACATGAGCTCGGGCACGTGGCGGCAGCCGGGTCCGGCGCTGTCAGCCTTCGCCGTCACCGACTTCCAGCTTGGCTCCGGCGCCAGCTTCCTGCGCATCGCGGGGGGCAGCGGCACCGTCGCCGCGCCCTACATCCTGACCGATGCCTACGGTCTGCAAGGCATGGATTCCTTCGACCTGCTCGACAGCGATTTCGCCCTCGGCAACGACATCGACGCCACATCGACCAGCGGTTGGGGCGCCTTCGGCGAGGGCGCGCTGGGGTTCAACCCGATCGGCAATTCCGAGGTCGGCTTCTCGGCCTCGCTCGAGGGCAACGGCTTCACCATCGACGGGCTCTCCATCAACCGGTTCTCCGACGCCGGCCTGTTCTTCTCCACGGAAGCGACCGCGTCGATCTCGGATCTGGCACTGACCAATGTCGACATCACCGGCGACAACACCGGCGGGCTCATCGCCAGCAACGCAGGCTCCGTCTCGGATGTCGACGTGACCGGAGACGTGACCGGCTTCGCCCAGGATTTCGGAGAAGGCACCGCCGGGGGCGATGTCGGCGGCCTCGCCGCGATCAATACCGGCACCATCACCGACTCGTCCTTCACCGGCACGGTCGATGGCACAGGCTCCGGACTGCGGATCTTTGCCGGCGGGCTGGTGGGATCGAACAGCGGCGCCATCTCCGGCTCCAGCTCGGGCGGCTCGGTCTCGGCCAGCGCCGACACCGTCGGGCTTGTCGGCGGCTTTGCCGGGATCAACATCGGCACGATCTCGGACAGCAGCTCCTCGGCCAGCAACACGCTCTCTGTGACCACCGTCACCGACGAGGTCGGGGCCCAGATCGGCGGCTTCGCGGCGGCCAACGCCGGCACGATCTCCGGCTCGGAAGCGACCGGCGACGTCTCCGCCTTCGTCGGCGACTTCGACCCCGAAGAGTTCGAAACCACCGGCAGCCTGATCTCGATCACCCCCGGCGATACCGAGCTGAACGCCGGCGGCTTCGTCGGCTACAACCTGACCAGCGAGGGCCTTCCGGGCACCATCACCACGTCGCGATCCGAGAATTCCGTATACGTTCAGGGCGGTTACGGCGATACCTTCGTGGGCGACGTCGCCGTGGGCGGGTTTGCAGGGCGCAACGAGGGAAGCATCAGCGATGCCCGCGCCGACAGCGATGTAAGCGTGCTGCTGACCGAGGACCTCGCCTCCGACGTGGCCGATCTCGCTCTCACCGTTCGGGGGCTCGGCGGCGGCTTTGCCGGCGTCAATGCAGGCAGCCTGTCCGAGACCGGCGCGACGGGAACCGTCGCGGTCGAGGAGTACCACGCCGTCCAGCAGCTCTTTGCAGGCGGGCACACCGGCGGCAACGAAGCCGGGCTGATCTCGGACAGCTACGCGCAGGGGCCGGTGAGCATCACCTTCAACAACTCTGCCGGCACCGGCATCATCGGCGGCTTCGTCGGGCGCACCTTCGGCGGCAGCCTGTCGCGCGTCTACGCCTCGGGGCCCGTCACCCCGCCCCCCGTCGGGACGATCCTGTCCGGCGGTCTGATCGGAGAGAACTTCTCCTTCGATCCCGATATCGTCGCCACGCCGATCACCGCTGCCTACTGGGACACCGAGACCACCGGCCAGGGCACAAGCGACGGCGGCACCGGCCTTGCCACGGCGGCCTTCCGGGACACCGCAGGCTTCTTCGCGCTGGCTGGTGCGGCGGGCTGGGATTTCGACACCGTCTGGGCCCCCGGCGACACCGGCTTCCACCCGGCGATCTACAGCATCGACCAGGTGGTCTTCGCACGCCCCGACCCGGTCACCCTGCAATATGGCGAGACCCCGACCGCAAGCACCACCGGCAGCGTCGCCGGTGGCCCCTCGGTCTACGTCTTCCCGCCGTCGGGCGACACGCTCGACAGCGCGCCGCTCTTCGCCGACCTCGTCTTCCCGTCGGACGACGTCGGGACCGGCACCTTCACTCTCACGACCACGTCCCTCACCAGTACGCTGGGCGAGAGCTACCGCGTGGTCGATCTTCCCGGCAGCTACTCGATCACGCCCGCCCCGCTCACCATCACCGCGGACGACCAGGTCAAGACCTATGGCGAGGCCTTCACCTTCGCCGGCACCGAGGTCACCACCTCCGGGCTGCTGTTCAGCGACAGTGTCGACAGCGTCGATCTCGCCAGCCTCGGCGCGGCGGACACCGCCACCGTCGATGGATCGCCCTACGCCATCACCGCAAGCAATGCCTCGGGCTCCGGCCTGACGAACTACACCATCGCCTATGTCGATGGCGCGATGACGGTGGATCCGGCGGCGCTCACCATCACCGCGGACGACCAGGTCAAGACCTACGGCGAGGCCTTCACCTTCGCCGGGACCGAGGTCACCACCTCCGGGCTGCTGTTCGAGGACAGTGTCGACAGCGTCGATCTCGCCAGCCTCGGCGCGGCGGACACCGCCACCGTCGACGGATCGCCCTACGCCATCACCGCAAGCAACGCGTCCGGCTCGGGCCTGACGAACTACACCATCGCCTATGTCGATGGCGCCATGACCGTCGATCCGGCGGCGCTCACCATCACCGCGGACGACCAGGTCAAGACCTATGGCGAGGCCTTCACCTTCGCCGGCACCGAGGTCACCACCTCCGGGCTGCTGTTCAGCGACAGCGTCGACAGCGTCGATCTCGCCAGCCTCGGCGCGGCGGACACCGCCACCGTCGACGGATCGCCCTACGCCATCACCGCAAGCAATGCCTCGGGCTCCGGCCTGACGAACTACACCATCGCCTATGTCGACGGCGCGATGACGGTGGACCCGGCGGCGCTCACCATCACCGCGGACGACCAGGTCAAGACCTATGGCGAGAGTTTCGCCTTCGCCGGCACCGAGGTCACCACCTCCGGGCTGCTGTTCAGCGACAGCGTCGACAGCGTCGATCTCGCCAGCCTCGGCGCGGCGGACACCGCCACCGTCGACGGATCGCCCTACGCCATCACCGCAAGCAACGCGTCCGGCTCGGGCCTGACGAACTACACCATCGCCTATGTCGATGGCGCCATGACCGTCGATCCGGCGGCGCTCACCATCACCGCGGACGACCAGGTCAAGACCTATGGCGAGGCCTTCACCTTCGCCGGGACCGCGGTCACCACCTCCGGGCTGCTGTTCGAGGACAGTGTCGACAGCGTCGATCTCGCCAGCCTCGGCGCGGCGGACACCGCCACCGTCGACGGATCGCCCTACGCCATCACCGCAAGCAACGCGTCCGGCTCGGGCCTGACGAACTACACCATCGCCTATGTCGA
>NZ_JAEKJV010000033.1:0-16783 GCF_017309175.1 Salipiger bermudensis
TGAACAGCGAGCCCGTCACCTGATCTGATCCACGCATCCCACACTCCGTCGCCATCGTAGTGGTTACGGTGAATCATGTTCCACGTCAGGCGTCGAGGCGAGAGTTTTTCAGCAGCCTGTTAACCCGACAGCGACCGAAGCAATTGGATCTGTTCGAAGCATTGAGCCCGGAAACACCCTCCTAAAACCACCAAGTTGTGGCAAAAGCGGGCATCTCGAATCAACAATATCAATCGCTTATGCGCTTAGCTTTTGAACTTGGGTGCTCTGGCTCTTGCTCGACGACTGGGATGCCGACGTCGAGAAGATGGTCTAACATCGAGAGAATGGTGCGCGCCGGCTCCGTGCTGGCGCTCTACAGCACTCAGAATGTTCTGACAGCCCTCAAATTCGCCACCTCATGGGCACCTTGCGCCGGGAGTTACACGAGGCATTCTCTGGCCCAGGCCCGCTTCAGCGGCCAGCTTGAAGACCGCGCCAAGTAAGCTGGTCTTGCCGCGTTTCCGGTCACCCGAAAGACATGAGCGCGGCCGTGTCTGACCGCGCTCCAGAAATCCCTCCTGCATCCTTCGGCGATCAGAGCAGGATCATGTCGTCGGTGATCTCGGCCAGACGGGTGTTCTGGAAGGTGATCTCGACGCCCTGATCGGAGAACAGCACGTCGCTGCCCGACTGGCTCATGTGGTTGAGCGCGGCGCTGGCCGAGCCATAATCGAACCCGTCGAGGGCGATGTAGTCCCAGGCCTCGAGATCGAGCACCAGGTGGCTGCCGCCGTCTTCCTGCTCGAAGTCGAACACATCGGCAAACAGCCCGCCGGCCAGCGCGTTGTCGCCGGTCTCGCCGCTCAGCCAGTCGTGGTAGGGATCGCCGGCGTCGTGCTCGAGGCCGCGCATCCAGTCCTTGAAGTCCTCGGCGGTGGCGGCGACGAACTCGGCGCTTTGGGAGAAGCCGCGCACCACTTCGGCCCGGCTGGTGCCGTCGGCGAGCTGTCCGGTCCAGTTGGCGAGGCCGGTGGCATCTGCGCCGCGGCCCAGCACGTTCTGATAGAGCAGCTCGACGAAGCCTTCATCATCGAGCGCACCGTAGGTGGCCTGGAACTCGGTGCTGTCCACGAAGCCATTGATCACCGCATCGAGCCCGCGGCCGCCGGCAAGCTGGCCGCTCCAGTTGCTGAACCCGGTGATGTCGGGCGCGCGGTCGAGCGTGGCCTGGTAGACCCGGTAGACATCGTCGCCCCAGCCCGCCTGCGAGCTGGCATTGGCGAAGGCGCGGGCCTCGGCGGCGGTGGAGTCGGTGAACTCGGCGCTCTGAGAGAAGCCCAGCACCACTTCGGCCCGGCTCGTGCCGTCGGCAAGTTGGCCGGTCCAGTTGGCGAGACCGCCGGCATCGGCGGCGCGGCCCAGCACGTTCTGGTAAAGCAGCTCGACGAAGCCTTCGTCATCGAGAGCTCCGTAGGTCGCCTGGAACTCGGCGCTGTTGACGAAGCCGGTGGCGACTTGCTGCAAGCCGCTCTCGCCGGTGAACAGCCGCTCGCTCCAGTTGGTCAGGCCCCTGAGGTCGGGCGCGCGGTCGAGCGTCGCCTGGTAGAGCCGGTAGACGGATGCCGCTTCGTCGGGGAATAGCCCGGGCCAGAAAGTATCACCGTAGAGATAATCGCTGCCTGCGCCCCCTTCCAACGTGTCGGGCCCCGCCAGGCCGATCAGCGTGTCATTGCCGCCCTCACCAACGATCAGGTTGCGGCCAACGTCGCCCTGCAGCAGTTCCCCGAGCTCTGTTCCGACGAGGCTATCCGCCGAGACGACATGCTGCGCGTAAATGTCGAGACCGTCTCCGCTGGGCAGTTGTGCGGTCCAGGTGGCGAGCACCTCGTTTCCGGGCAGCGTGGTCAGGGACAAGTCGGACGACGAGATGCCCCCGCTGTCGAAGAGCAACGTCTCACCGCCCTGCAGACTTCCGTCAGCGTTGAGTCGCTGGAGGTAGAACCCTGGCGGGTGTATACCATCGACGAAGCCGTGTGAGGACCACCCGATCAGCGCGCCGCCATCCTGCAAGGCCGTGATCTGTGGCGTGTAGGTTTCGTGCACGGTGGTGGTGCTGACCGCGATCTCGCCGCCGACCCGCGCGCCTGTGGCGTCATAGGCTTGACCGAAGATCCGTCCATCGCCACCGACAGCCTGTGTCCAGACGGCGATGAAGCCGCCGCCCGCAAGGCCCGCCACCTGAACCTGCCCTGGAGCTGCACGGTCTGTGGCGGTGTCGATGCGGAGCTCGCTGCCGAGCATCGCCCCGCCTTCGGCAAAGCGCTGCGCGTAGACCCCGGCCGGCCCGTTCCAGGCAACCACGAACCCGCCGCCAGCCAGCGCGGCGACCTGAGGATGGTCCTGCGCACCGTCCGTCGTGGTGTTGACGAGGAACTCCGTCTCTCCGGCTCCGGGGCCGCCGACGATCCGCGCCGCGATGCCCGTCGAGGCAAAATTGCCCTCTATCGCCAAGCTTTCCCAGACCGCGACCATGCCACCGTCGCCGAGCGCTGCGGAGTCCGGGTTCCGGTGCAGGCTGGTCAGGGTGCTGAGTATCTCTCCCTCTCCTGACGGCATGCCGGTTCCGGTAACGCTCTGTGCTTCGATGAACAGACCAAACGGAGAGCTGCTGCGGGTTCCTTCCACTGCGGTCAAGCTGCCTCCGGTGACAAGCAGAGAGAACGGTGTCTGCGCCGATTGAAGATCGTCCATGACCTCGAATTCGGCGCCCTGGAGTTGATCGCGGCTGTCGAAGAATGCCCCGCGCAGCGTCACCGGGATAGTGGAATCGCCCGAATGCCACATGACGGCATAGCCGCCTCCGGCAAGGGCTACCGCCTGCGGTTCCTGTTGGGCTCCGATGGTGAGGGTATTCACCAGGATCGGCGTGCCGACCGGTGTGGATGAGGTAGGCATGGCAGACCTCCTTGACGACCAGACATCTCCGGCAGGGATGATCTCAGGCGGAGATCGGCGGCGTTGTTGGAAACGAAGAAGGGAACTGCTGGTGTCATTTGCCGCCCTTGACAGAGGATAGCACGTGACTGCGCTTTCTCAAAATTCCTGGTCGGATCGTGTCATGGCAAGATGTGGCCCCCCGGCCCCGCCGATGACGACCTTCAGCACTGGGATGGCGACGGCAAGAAGATGGTCTGACATCGAGAGAATGGAGCGTGGCAGCACGCGGCACGTTCTGTAAGCCCCGCAGGCGATCACTGTGTTACCAATCCAGACGGTATCGATATGCTACGCTGAGATCGCAGATCTAACGTGTGAGACGAGCGCACGTGATACCGTGTCGATCTCCGGAGCGATCAGGTGCTATCATCGAATCGGCTGATCAGATAGGGTCACCACACGATCAATTTTTTTCACGTCAAGTCTGCACGCCGAGACATTTCGCCGCTGTGACCGGGGCAAAGCCAAAGGCTGATCGAAGTTTATTTCGCCCCTCTCGATCACCGCAAAGCCGGGTCTCTCGCGTCGATTGGCGACCCGAGAAAGAGGCGCTCACTCGATTACCATTCCGGCCCGTCCGGCCTTTGGCACCTCCTGCGTGTCCGTAAATTTTACAAGTCAGGGAGAGTAACATGAACCTTGAGTTTTTTGGATCAGACGGGGATTTCTTCGAACTCGCCTTCCTCAATTCGAACACCGGAGATTTCAGCCCGACCATTCTCAGCAGCCAGTCAAACCGTATCGTCATTTCCAACCCGAGCACGGGGTATCAGTCCACCGCGAACGGGACCGGCTTCGACCTTTCAACTACACCCGCCAGCGGGACTATCACCAGCATCGAGGTCCGTGACAGCGGCCAGCGGCTTGTCGCGAACCTCACTGGCATTTCATGGGGTCTGCAGACCTTTTCGGATGCCGTCGACGACTATTTCGACGGCAACGCAGCCCCGCTCGGTGCGCTGCTCAGCCAGAGCCCCCTGACGATTGACGCAGGCCACTCGATCTTTGGCGCCAATTTCGACCTTCCGGATGTCAGTTCTAACATTACCTTCATTGGCAGCCCGCTGGAGGACCGCTTTGGCGGCGGGTCCGGCGATGACCACTTCACCCCCGGCCAATCCGACGACGGCGAACAGCTTCGCGGCTCGCCCGGAAACGACGTCTACGACTTCACCAATATTCCGGCCAGCACCTGGGTCGATCTCTCCTATTCTCGGCTCGGCAGCGGGATCACGCTGAACCTGAATGAGACTGCCAATACCGCCACGGTCAACAAAGGGCCGAACGGCACCGACACGATCCTGAACCCACGCGGTATCATGCTGGCCGATGGCCTCAACATCAGCGCCACCCGCAACGCCGACACCTTCAACATCACCACATCCCCGGCCGGCGGCTTCCTCTCGATCTCACCGCTCGATGGCAACGACACGATCAATGCAACTCTGCAAGACGGCACCCTGCGCCTCGACTACATGTGGTATGAGCCGACCTCGGGCATCGTCGCCAACCTTGCAAGCGGGGTCGTCTCCAATGACGGCTTCGGCAATCAGGACCAGCTCAACCTGACCCTCGACGGTGGCCGCCTCGAAATACGAGCGTCCAATCTCTCTGACAACATCGTCGGTTCGAGTGCAGATGAGCGCTTTATCCTTGGCGCGGGCAACGACGTCCTGAACGCGGCAGACGGGTGGGACACCTTGCGTTTTGACCGCTCGCGGGTGGAGGGCGGCGTGGTTGTCGATCTCCTGGCGGGCACCGCAACCGGTGTCTGGGACGGAATGAACTTCGACCACACGATCAGCGGCATCGAAGAAGTGCGCGGTTCTTACAACGGCGGCGACACGATCCGCGGATCCGCAGCGAGCGAATACTTCGAAGGCCGCGACGGCAACGACCTTCTGGACGGTCGCGGCGGGGATGACGAGCTGCGCGGGGATGATGGAAACGACACGCTCATCGGCGGCGATGGGCGCGATCGTCTCAGAGGCGGCAACGGCAATGACCGGCTGGACGGGTCCGGTGGCAACGCAAGCACCCAGGGCTACGGCGATTTCTTCGAACCCGGCCTTGGCAACGACACGATCATCGGCCATTCAGGCCTTTTCGCGGAGGGCGAAGGCGCAGATATTGGGTATTCGAACCTCTCCGGCGTCGGCGGCCTGACCTTCAATATCGGGACCAACGGCACCGGCACGGTGACGAGCGGCACCACCGGTCGCGTCAACGACAACTTCACCTACGTGCATTACTTCATTGGCTCACAGGACGGCGACCTCTTCAACGGCTCGGATGACGATCGCTGGGAGGGGTTTCAAGGGCGCCGCGGCGCGGACACCATTCACGGCAATGGCGGCGAGGACGCGATCAGTTATCACGACGAGCACCATGACGGCGCGACCCACGGTATTGAGGTCGATTTCGCGGCCGGCCAAGTCATTGACGGCTTCGGATCCATCGACGTCTTTACCGGCATCGAAGAGGTTCAGGGCTCGATCTTCGATGACGTGATGTCGGCCGAGGGCGCCGGGCAACGCATCCAGTTCCGCGGCAGAGACGGCAACGACTGGCTCGCGGGTGGAAGTCACAACGATGTGCTGCGCGGCGAGAATGATGACGACATCCTGCTCGGCGACGGGTTCGATGCGAGCTACGCCCCCGAGGAGGCCGCTGCCGTCTATCGCCTCTATCTCGCGACGCTCGCGCGCGACGCCGACGCCACGGGCTACAACAACTGGACCGAGGCCCTCGCAATGGACAGCCGGACGCTGCTGGAGGTCGCCAACGGTTTTGTAGCCTCCGCAGAGTTTCAGGCCACATACGGCGCCCTCGACAACCCGGCCTTCGTCACATTGCTCTACAACAACGTGCTCGACAGGGATCCGGACGCGCAGGGCCTTGATAACTGGGTCACGAAGCTCGACGCGGGCATGTCGCGCGCGCAGGTCGTTCTCGGGTTCTCGCAGAGTTCCGAGTTCATCACCCAGACGGCAGATGCAGCCACGGCCTTCGAGACCAGCCATTCGCAGGCCGCCTGGGGCGATGACGTCTACCGTCTCTACGTCACCACGCTCGACCGCGAACCGGACGTCACCGGTTACACCAACTGGACCGGACAATTGGCAGCCGGGGCAGAACTGACCAGCGTCATCGATGGCTATGTCCGCAGCCCCGAGTTTCAGGCCACCTACGGCGACCTCGATAACAGCGCCTTCGTCACCCTTCTCTACAACAACGTTCTCGACCGCGACCCGGATGCCAACGGGCTCGACACTTGGGTGACCCGTCTCGAGGAGGGGTGGACCCGCGCCGAAGTGGTGCGCGGATTCTCCCAGAGCACCGAGTTCGTCGAGAAGACAGCGGCTCCTTTCGCGGACTGGAACCGCGGCATCGACCACGGCACCGGCTGGGCGGAGCATGACTGGATCGTCGGTGGGAGCGGCTTCAACATCATGGCGGGCGGGCTGTTCTCGGACGGGTTCAGTTTCAATCAGGAGGACGACGGCAGCCATGTAGTGCTTGATCTCGAGCCCTTCGACTACATCCACTTCGACAATTTCGGCTACGGCGACTGGAGCGACGCGACCGCCCACATGACACAGGACGGCGCCGATGTCGTGTTTGCGGATCAGGGAACCGCGGTGAGGTTTCTCGACGCCCAACTCTCCGACATCACGGCAGAGATGATCTGGACGTGAGCGCATCAGGAAAAGTCTGCGTGTGCAGAACTTTAGCGTGACATAGACGCACTCAGACACGTCGCAATGTAGGACACTTGGGCGACGCCGGCGGCGCACTCGACGCCGGAGGTCCAACTGAATATCCGCGCGCCCGTCACGGCTGTTGAGCGCTTCAGGGCGCTCTGCCAGACCGAGCGCCGCAACTACGGCGACATGCTAGTGCTCCTGCTCGACGGCTGGGATGGCAACGTCGAGAAGATGGTCTGACATCGCGCATGACAAAGACGTCCATTCCCACCGGCGGCGTGATCATGCCCATCTCGATCACAATCATCGCTACGGGCCCGAACCTAGCGGGATCGATACCCAAGCCGGTGAGCATCGGGAAGACAATCGGGAGTGTGATGACCAGCATCGACAAGCCAGCCCTGAACATGCCTAGAACGATATAGGTTAGAAGGATAACGATCAGCGTGCCATTCCCACCTGTGAAAGCGCACCGACGACAGCCGTCGCGCGCAGTTTCATCACCGGATGCGGCCGGAGGGATGCACGAAGACCTGCCCCTCCGGACGGACCTCCAGCGAGTGCTGTCGGAGCACGATGTCGAGCGTGACCCGCGGCAGAACGATCAGGCTGGCACCATCCTCCACGTCGACATTGGCGGGCACGGCCAGGTTGCGGCTGACGACGCAAGTGTCGCTCACGATCCAATCGCCAGAGGCCGGTGGGCCGCATTCGGGATGCAACGCGCGATCGATGGCTCCGCGCAGGTTCGGCAGAGGCCCGATGTCGCGCGCATCCGCCGCCTGTGGCGTGGCCCCAGCTCGTAGCACCTCGCGCATCTCGATCGAGGTCAGCGGATCACCGCCGGCCGCAAGCACCGCTCCCTGCACTGCCGCAGCCGCCCCGGCGACGATCGGCGTGGCGGAGGATGTGCCGCTAAAGTTCGCCGTGTAGGACTGCTGCAGCAGACCGGGACCGCTTGGTGGGCCGAGCCCATCGAACAATCCGCCATAGCCGAGTGTCGTCACCCCACGCCCCCAACCCTGTAGGTCGACGCGGTCGCCGTAATTGGTGAAGCAGCTCGGAGCATGGGAGACCGGATCGCCCGCGCCCACGATGATGGCAGCGGAGTCGCGGACCGTTCGATCGAACTGGCCGTAATAGACCGGATCATCCAGGTCACTGCCGCCGTTGCCTGCCGCCGCGACCACGATGACGCCATTCGCGGTCGCGGTCTGGATGGCGTCGAAATTGGCCTGCCAGAATTCGATCGGGATCGAGTCATCCTGCGCAGGAGTGGTGGCGGTTCCGGTGCACACGTTGCACCCTGGCAGGCAGGGCTGCCCATTGACGGGTCCGCGCCTCTGGATCTCGATGACGATGATGTCGCCATCCTCGACCAGCAGCGTTGCGACAAGCACAGCCTGGGCCATGGTTGCCGGGCCGAAATGGCTGACGAACCCCGCCTCGGCGCCATGAGCGATGCCCGTGACGCCATAGCCGTTCTCAGCCCCGACGAGCACGCCCATGACCGCGCTGCCATGATTGCTCGATTGCGGGTTCAGCGGACCGATCTCGGCCACGAGAGGCGGGAGGTCTTCGTGGTCGGGCGTGATGCCCTGCTCGACATCGATAATCCTCACGCCGGCGCCTGTGCCGCCCGGGACCGTCCAGCCGTAGCGTGCATCGATACCACCCGGGGCGGGATCGAGGTAGCCTTGCTGAAACTCGAAGTCCGGCGTCGCGGGAGGAGCATCCGCCTGCGGATCAGTGCCGGGCGGAACCGCATAGCTGATTTCAACGATTGGCAATGCGTTCAGCGCCGCCACCAGCTCCGCGACCTCTGCGTAGACCGTGCCGCCGGGCAAGGCGAAGCTGTGATAGAGCGTCAGGTCGGCAAGCGCCTTGCCGCTGCGGCGCTCCCCGGTCTCGCGGAGACGCTGCAAGTCGTCCGGCGTGTTCGAGAAGACCGGGCTCGCATCCTCCAGGGTCACGTTTTGGGCCCCGCCGACAAGCCGGTCGAGATCCCGGAGCGCGGCCTCCATGTCACCGGCTGTGAGCCCGATCCTGCGCATGGCTTGCTCGTCGCGCGTGCTGCGCTCTCCGAGTGCAAATCGCGCCCCTTCCAGCCTTATAGCGCTCCCTTCGCGAAACTTGAGGATGATCGCGTCCACGGGCGCGTCGTCGGCTAGGATGTAGGCATCGGACGGAGGCACTGAACGCAGGTCCCCGATAGGTTGAGCGCTCGCGACATGTGCCGCAAGGAGCGCCGCGGCGGTGATGAGGCTTGATGTTCTCATGGTCGTTCTCCTGCTCTAGGCGGCTCAGCAATTGCCGATGCAGACGGCGCCATTGCGTTGGAGGCGTATGCGGGTTTCTCCGTTGGTGAAGAGCACCATGCCGTGGTTCGAGACCGTGCCGATCTCGGCCCGTTCGGCATTGGAGGAGCCGCGCGCCTGGACCGAAAGCGTGACGTCGTCCGTCGGCGCTTCCGCGACCATCCGCATCCGGGCGAAGCGCTCGTCCCGCACCACCACGTCAGCACCATCGTCATCGCCCTCGATCACCAGCTTCGCCGTAGGATTGAGCGTGTTGATCCCTAGGTTGCCCGAGACCGAGACGCTACCATCGAACTGTCCGGCCCGCCCGCCGCCACTATGCACAGCGCGCAGCGCCGCAGAGGTGCTTTCCCGGCTGAGGACGTTGGCAAAGACCGCATTCCCACGCCCAGTGGTCGTGGCCGAGAGCGCAGCCGCGATATTGCCGGCATTCTCTGTCCGGAAGAACCCGGCACGCCCGGGCCCCTCGTTCAAGACCGCGAGCTTGTCTTCGGGCGTTTCGACACCGATGCCGAGCTCTCCTTCGGCGTCCAGCACCAGCGCCGGACGGGAGGCGCCAGGCGGGGTCACGTGCAACGGGTCTTCATCGCCTTGCGCAGCGACGGCGAGGGCCGCTGCGGGCACGGAGGTGCCGACGCCGACCTGTCCGTCAGCGGCCACCACGAATGAGGTCACGCCGCCTGCGCGTGCGCGGATCGCCTCGTCGCCGGCCGGCGCGTTCACGGTGAGCCGCGCGCTGTCGCCGCTGATGCCGCCAAGGATGGTGCGCCCGTCCGGGGTGACACGCATAGCCTCGGTCGCACTGTCAGGGTCTTCGACGAGCATAGCTGCGCCTTCGTCGCCAGTATAGGCTACATGCAGCCGGGCGCCGGGCTCTGTGTCGCCCACCGCCACCCGGTCGTTCGGGATGGCCGTGCGCATCGCGCCGGTGCCCTCGCCGGTCCAGTCGTGGTCACCGATGTCAAGGGCGACCCAGATGCCGGGAAGCTGATCACAGGTCTGGTCCTGCTGGAGAGCGACGACGAAGCCGCCGCCCTCCTGCACGCAAAGCTGCAGCGCCTGTGCATGGCCCGCCACCGGAGCGGCGAAAGCAAGGCTGACGGCGAGGGCACTGCCGGGAAGACGGGGGGTCATCTGCGGTCTCCTTCCAAACTCGGTTGGCCGCACGCAGGGAGTGCGGCGAGGGGTAAACAGGCAGTGCGGACCGGGTGACCCCGGTCCGCACCTGTCTCAGGCCTCGGCGGTAATACGGTCGGGGCCGGTGATGCCCCCGGCGGCGTTCTTCTCGCGCCACTGGACCATGATGTTGGCCACGCGAAAGCGATCGACGGCCCGGCGCCGCACCGTCAGGCGGTTTTCCCCTTTCTTCAGGAAGCCCGAAGGGATCCGGTCCATCCAGAGGTTCCAGCCTTGCTGGTCGACCATGTCGAAGCTCGGCAGATGGCGGCCGTTGATAAGGATGCGATGGGTGATCGCGTCGCCCTCTTCGGTGCTGCCGACCCCCACGTCCTGCGCCTGGATCATGATGTAACCCTCGGCGCTCACCGACTGGCCGGAGCGGCTGGCGTCGACCGGGTCATCATCGATGACGAAGGTCCGGGTGGCCTCCTGGTTCGGCTGGGTAAACTCGGTATCGAAATTGAGCCATGCGAAATCTGAACGTGCCATATGTCTCTCTCCTTGCTGTTTCCGGCGGAATTGCCGGGCAGGAAAGAGGGTGCCACGCGGGGCGTTTGCTAAACGTTGGACGCAGTGTCGGGGCTCGGTTCCGCCGCGTCGCGCCGCGCCGCGCGCGCCGCCTGCGGGGCCGCGAAGCTCGTGCCGCGCACCTGCACCCGCGAGCCGCTGCGCGCGCCCGCCACGGTGAGCCAGGGCCAGGCCGGCGTGCCTTCGGCCAGAGCGGCAGCATCCTCCCGTCCCAGCGCCGAGAATGCCGCAGGCAGCCGCGCACCGTCGGCAGCGGCCCGCCACCCGGCGACCATGCTGACGCTCTCACCTGCGGCAATTGCGTTGAAACTGCCCTCACGCCGGACCGGTCCGGGCCTGTCCGGGTCGTCAAGGACGATGCGACCCGAAAGATCGCGCCGGCGGTAGTGATGATCCTCGAGCCAAGATTGCCGTCCGCGCCGCGGGTAGCCAGGCAAGGAGTCGTCGCGCTGGACGTAGATGTCGAGCGGGTCGTTCGTCCTCGCCTGCGGCAGGATCCGCCACCGGCCTGGCCGCACGAAGCCTCTGCCTGGCCCATCAGGGCGCGTGCGCACGGCGGCGAGCACGAGGCATTCGCGGCCGGGGCCCATCGGCACCGGGTCGGGCTGCATCCCGTCGGTGGGGCCGTCGCGCGGCGCTTCGGGGCCGGGCACCCAGCGCCAGTAGCAGCGCATCACCGCCTCGCCCGTGCCGCCTTGGGGCTCCCGGAGATCAGCGAAGCTGTCAAAATGCTCCGGCGCCGGGGCCGCGAGGGCCTCGGTGGAGCCCGGCGGCGTCACCGCGACACCAAGGCCCGGTCGCTTTGGCCGCGCCGGCAGCACCGGCCCCCAGATCTCGAGAAAGCTCGGGGTCGGGTCGTCAGGCGGCAGGTGCCAGTAGAGCGGCTCGGCGGAGTTGGCCGCCATCCGGGCGCGTGACTGGCTGAGCCGGGTGTTGCCTGCGGGAACGAAAAGCTGAGCCGGCCGGCGACCCTCGGTAAGCTCGCCGAGCTTCGCCTCGATGTAGCGGCCGAGTAGCCCGGTGCCGTCCTTCGGGCCCGCGGTCAGCCCATAGCTCATGTTGAAGATCACCGGCACATCGAGACCGGGCTGGCTGGCGAGCAGGGTCTTGATCCGCTTGAATAGCGCGTGAAACGCCAGCAGCGCGAACATCGGGATGAAGGTGCCGGAGGTGTCATGCGTGACCCGTGGCGGCAGGCTGACCCAGAGCAGATGCGTGCGGCCGGGCGCCGCCGGATCGGGTCCGCGCGGTCCGGCCAGCAGATCGGCGACCGCCATGCCGTGGCTCATCCGCTGCGCCGCGCTCTGGGGCTGGTCGGCGGCCATGTCGATCAGCCCGACCGCACGGTAGAGACTGTCCTCGTCAATGGTGCCGGCCCCGGTTCGGTGCGCGTCGAGCAACTCGACGATCTCGCAGGCCTGCAATTCCCGCCCGCAGACCAATTCGCTCTCGCTCTCGCACGCAACCGGGGCGCCCATCATCCAGACCCAGCCCAGCCGCGTCTGCCCGCCGTTCCTCCGAAACCGCTCATGCGCAAAGAAGGCCCCGTCATCGATCACGGCCATTATGGCATCGCCGGGGGTGAGCTGGATCTGGAGCGATTTGGCCGTGGGGGCTACTGCATCGGGATCGAGCGTGCGGTTGAGCGCGACGCTGTCGAGCAGCGCCGGCACGGCGGTGTTGAACGGAAAGGTCGCGACGATATCGGCGGTGCTCTGCGCCGGATCGGTCCTGAATTTCTCCATGCGCGAAAAAATGTCGAAGACGCCGGCCTGCAGCCCCGCATCGACGCCGCGCCGGTCGCGCTGCTCTTTGTGGCGCCACCAATGCGAATAGGGGTAGGACGGCTCATCGCCCCCGATCCGTTCCGGCCCGCTCCAACTCAGTCCCATCTGGCGCTCCAATCCGCCTGCGCCTTGGCCATGAGCCAGGCGAGGCCGGGCTCTGCGGGCGTCACGAGGGGGGCGCCCATCGCAACAACAAGCCCATCAACGCCAAGTGCGCGCGCCATCTCGCCGAGATGGAAGTCGCGGTCTGCCCATCCGCCGGCATCGAAGCGCCGTGCGGTCACCGACACGTCGAGCCCGGCGCGCGCCGCAAGATGATCGGCCAGCGCGAGCCCGAGCACAGCGCCTGCCGCGCTGTCGACCGGGAAATGCACTCCCGCGACCGTCCGGTTGATCGCGATCCGCGCCGCCAGGCGGAAGCGTGGGGCGTGATCGGCGAGAGCCGTCATGGGGTCCTCCCCCGCGACGTGGCTGAGCAGTGACGCCAACATGAAGGCCTCGGTGGCGTGGCCGCTCGGCAGAGTGCCATGGGGCGGCGTGTCGATCATCGGCTGCACCAGCGGCGAGAAGGTCGAGGGGCGCGGGCAGCCCAGAACGTGCTTCACCCGGGCCTCGACCACATGGGTGAGCCGCAGCCCGAGATCCATGAGGTCGAAGATCCAGCGGGATCGGCTCGGCCGCAGATCGTCAATTGCAGCAAAAAACGACACCAGATCGGTGATCTGCACGAGGATTTCCGGCGTTCTCTCTGCCCGCAACTCAGCATAGCCCGCAAGGAAATCGAGCATCGTAGAGAAATCGGAATTGCTTGGACGAATAATCTCGACGATTGGCGCGTATCTTCGCGTGAACGTGCCGTCATCCGAGACGTCATCGCCCGCAATTTGGTGAATCTCCGCCGCGGAGCGCTCGTCCCGCGAGGTCCCGCGGACCACGAGACCGTCGAGCAGGCCCGAGAGAATGACGGCCCCGCGCCATTCAGCGTCTAGGAGGTCGAGCCGCGCAGGCGCGTCGGCATCCGCATCCCGCGGCACGGTTACCGCCAGAGGCTCAGGCAATGCCTCGGTGCCGATAATCCCGTCCCGGCAGATATTTAGCGCAGATGCCAGAAGCCCTGACCGGGCGCCGCCCCGGCCGCTTCCCATCTGCCCCATCTGACCCATTTGGCCCATCTGACCCATTTGGCCGGACATGCTCGAGATCGGCATTTGATCGCCTCCTGATGGATTTAATCGAAATAGAATCAATCTATGTGCCATATTGGCACAAAAGCAGCCGTCGACCCTGTCTTCTTTCCAAGGACGTCCCGACCATGACTGCCCCGCCCCTCATCCTCGATCTCGCTGGCCCGGTCAGGCTGCAGTCCTCCAAAGGGGAAGATCTCACGCCGAAGCTGACACGCTCGCGGGCCGTGCTGGCTCTGCTTGGCGCCAGTGAAGGTCATGTGCGCAGCCGGACCTGGATCCAGGACAAGCTCTGGAGTGACAAGCCCGGGCCCGAGGCTGCCGCGGCTTTGCGCTATGTGCTCTGGGACATTCGCAAGGCTTTGGGAAAGCATCGCAGCGGCATTGCATCGCGCAATGGCAACATCGCCCTCGACCGCGCGACCTTCGAGGTGCGTTGCCAGACGAGCGGCGGCGCCTGCGGGCGGGCCTTTGCCGAGGGCCTCGATGTGGATGACCCCGAATTCGAGGCATGGCTGCGCGATCAGCGCGCGATGAGCGCCGCTCGCTTGGAGGCGCCGCCAAGCCGTGGCGAGGGCGCGCGTCGCGACCTGCGCAGCATGGTGTGGCTGTGTCCGGACGGGGGCGACGACGACGCACTCCAAGGTCTCGCCCATTCGCTCGCGGTGAAGATCGCGGCACGTCTCAAGCGCTCGGCGGGCGCAATCGTCCGGATCGACGGGAACGACATCCGCCGCGAGACGGAGAGCGGCATAGGGCTGCGCTGCAATCTCAGGCTGTCGCGGCTGCGCGGGCGCATCCTCGCGCAGGTCTCGCTCACCAATCTGCGCAGCGGAATGCTTGCCTGGACCAATGACCGCGACCTGCCGAAAGCGCTCTCGGCGCAGGATCCGCTGAATCCATTCGCCAATCTCATGGCAGAACGGATCGCTCACGAGCTGGCCAGTGCCGGCCCGGATGCGACGGAGGATGAATGGGCGGCGTCGGCCTATTCCCGGGCGCTTCTGATGCCCCGCAGCTTTCGGGGCAGCGAATTGCAGCAGGCCGTCGAGACACTCGGCACCGTGGAGCTCGAAGAGGCGGCCGCCCTCTCCGCCGCCCGCCGGGCGCTTTACCTTGGTTGGATGGTGATCGAGCGCCGCGTGGACTGCCCGCAAACGGCGCTTGAGACGGCGCGCAGCCTTAGCCGCCGCGCGATCGAGCTCGACCCCACGCTCTCGGAGGCTTTCGCGATCCGAGCGGAACTGGCGGATTTCGACCGCAAGCCCGAGCTTGCATACGACCTCGCTCGCCACGCCGTGCAGCTCGATCCTTTCGATCCGATCGCTGTCGCGGCACTTGCCAAGGCCGAGGCCCGCGTGGGCAATGCGGAGGCCGCCTACAAGCGGGCGCTCTACGCCCAGCAGCTCGCACTGGGCTTTTCCAATCCGGCCTGGTGGGCAAGCCTCTGCTGCACGACCGCCCTGCAGCGGGGCGACGCGGAGCTGGCCCTGCGCCACGCGGAAACCGCCTGCGACCTTGCGCCGGGTTTCCTGCCACCCCTGCGGTTCCTGGCCGCCTTGCGCTTCATGAAGAACGATCTCGACGGATGCCGTGGCGTCCTGCTGGCCCTTTCGGAGTTGGAGCACGGCTTCACCCCGGAGCACTTCACGGACCCGGACTACCCGGTGCGCTCAGTCGCGCCGGGCGTGCTGCGAGACCTGCGACAGGCGAAGCTTGTCTAGGGCGCAATCGCATTAGGCAGGGATTGGCGTCGGGCGGCGCAACTCACGCGAACGTCAAATCGCTGACACTTCAGGGGAGCACGTATGAACTGCCTTCCCCTTCAAGGGATCTGTCTATGCGCCAGAAAGCCCAAGGATCCGACCAGGCCGTGCGCCGAGACCCGGCATGCCCCTCAAGGAGACCCCCACCGCACCTAGGACTTCCTGCAACCATGCGGCGACAAGGACCCGCCCGACGCCTTCTATCATCAACTCGAAATCAACGAGATGAAGAGGTTCGACATGACCACCAGCCCCACCGCCCGCATGATCGCCGACGCCGTCGAGGCAAGCGGCAAGACCCTGCGGGAGATCGCCACCGACATGGGCCTCGAGCGCGGCAACGTAATCTCCATGCTGAAATCCGGCGAGATGCGCATGCCGATCGAAAGGATCCCTGCCTTCGCTGCGGCCACCGGCATCGACGCGCTGGAGCTGACCCGTGTCGCTATGTCGGAGTATATGCCGGAGGCGTGGGCCGTGCTTGCGGCATCCGCCTCGCCGGTGCAGGAGATCCAACTCAACATCCGCGCGCCCGGCGCGGTCGTCGAGCGCTTCAAGGCGATCTGCCAGACCGAGCGTCGCAACTACGGCGATATGCTCGGACTCTTGCTCGACGTCTGGGATGGCGACGTCGATAAGATGGTCTGACCTGACGAAAATCAGGCGCGCCGGCTCCGTGCTGGCGCGCTTCGGCACTCAGATTGCCCCGAGACCCTGCAGAATCGCCGCCAGGTGGGCACCTTGCCCTGAGAGCTACCCAAGGCGTACTCTTGGGCAGACGCGCTTCACCGATCGATTTGCAGACCGCGCCGAACTTGCTGACTTCAAATTGTTTTCGACAACTTGCGCAGACAGGACATCGATCATACGTGACCGGCTTCAAAACGCACTGGATGCCATGCCGCGCAGCTTCACGATCCCGATCGAAATCAACCAAAAGCGCGTCGACGATGAAGCAGGCTTCAGAGACTTGTCTCTGCGCTACACTCTCAAGGACGCGCCGGCCGGTCAGCCCGTGAGGCGTGGCAGGCTCATCGCGGAGCCGGTGATCGATTTGAATGACTATAGCTTTGAAGCCGGGATCGACTGGATCGCGGTGCAGGTCTCACTCGTAAGCTGGACGAGTTGGCGCGAGCTACGCACGATCATCAAGCCGGCGGTGCAGTGCGCTGGCAAAGGCGGAGTGTTCGTCTTCGGGCCGAAGTGGGAAGAGAACTGAACCGCGCCGGGTTTGCCGGAGGCTGGTTGATTTAAGTTACGCAGCCATGGTCTGAGTTTCCAGAGCTGCGTGGTAGTTTGCTTCGGCCTCTGCTGGCGGGATGTTTCCGATGGGTT
>NZ_JAEKJV010000034.1:0-12746 GCF_017309175.1 Salipiger bermudensis
AGCTCAATCAGAGCCATTCTGTCGTCGGTCATCGTCATCTCCGTCTCAGGTTTCAGGTGTCGCAACCCGAACCTTCTCCGAAGATCGACGGTGACCGCCAGCGTCGCATGTGGCGACGCCCGCGGATTCCTACACCACGCTATGGGGCACTATCCCGCGAAGCGGCGGACCTTCTATCCATCAGCGTCCCGACTTTCTGGCAACGGGTCGCTGATGGCTCGATCCCAAAGCCCATAAAGCTCGGTTCCGCCTCGCGCAGGGCGCAATCCGACATCCTTACTGTCTTACTGTCATCGACCAAGCGAAGGCACGCCGCTAAGCCTGCGGGCCTGGCTGATCGCATCTGCAAGGCTCTGCGGACCGGTTCTGTAGAACAGGGGTATCACGGGCATGCGCCGGAGTATTGAACGTTTCTGAGCGGCGCATTGAACAAAATGGACGTGGCGGGTGAGCTGTGTCCCGCCAGTGGTTTCGACCTTTCAGGCCTGTTGCCTCGAGATGCGCGGCCCCCCCCTCGACCGCAGCGCACCGCTTGGCGCGCGTTGTCGGCTTCCGGGCCGGATCCATCCCCCCTTCGACCGACTGGATGACGTGACCGCCGGAAGTTGGCCTGCAGGGACCGGGTGGTGGCGATGGTCGTCTCTCCCACCCGAGCCCCCGAAAGCCGTACGCCATCCGCACATTCTTTAGCCGTTTATCCGCTTTCGCGGCACTTCCGCGCCCCTGTCCGGCAAATTGTCGAAAACAACTTGTCGCTGACAACTGCAATCGACAACCGTTTGACATGTGCCGCCCGGCCCCCGCGTGCGGCGCGATCGGTAAAACGTGTTTGGAAGCAGGTGATGATGACTGACCGCCCAAAGGATTGCTTCGACGAGCTGGAGATCGACTGCCTCAGCAGCGCGATCAGCTATTACATCCGGGTGCTGAACCTCTGGGTGTCACGCGACCTTGAAAAGAAGTTCGCCGGGCTTCCGGTGGCTGGCGGCACGGGCAAGGTCTCGACCCTGTTCATCGTGTTCCACCAGCCCGGCATCACCGCCTCGGAGATCCGCCAGTTCGCCGGCAAGGACGCGCCAGCCATGACGCGCCTTGTCGAGAAGCTGATCAGCGAAGGTTTGCTTGACCGGCGGCCCGACCCAGAGACGCGGCGGCGCCAGCAACTCTTCATCACCGACAGGGGCCGCGAGGTGCTCGACGAGGTGCGCGCCATCGTTGGCCGTGAGCGCGAGGAAGCCTTCTGGATGCTGAGCCCGGAAGAGCACGCGCAGACCGTGGCGCTGCTGCGCAAGATCTCGAACGCGTACATCGAACGGCACAAGGGGCTGGATTGGAAGAGGAGCCGGTGATGACCAGGAAAGTCATGCTCTTGACCGGCGGATCGCGCGGTATTGGCCTTGGCATAGCACTAGAGGCCGCACGGCGCGGCTGGTTCGTATCGCTGGGGCTGCGCGGCGAGGCAGCACTGCCGCAAGAGCTAGCGGCGAAAAGCGCAGAGGCGGTGACATATGATGCCACCGCCGCCGGCGAGGCCGCTTGGGTCGAGGGTGTCATGCAGCGGTATGGCCGCATCGATGCGGTTGTGGCCTGCGCCGGGCTGCTCGATCACGACACCATTGTCACGCAGGACGATGCGGCGGTGCTGCGTCTCTTCGAGGTCAACGCACATGCGCCACGCCGGCTGGCGGCGGCGGCGTGGCAGCCGCTCATCGACAGTGGAGACGGGCGCATCGTGGTGATGGCATCGCTGTCCGGAAAACGGGTCAAGTCGCAGCGCTCGGGTCTCTACGCCTTCTCCAAGTTCGCCGCCGTGGGGCTGGCGCATGCGCTAAGACACGAAGGCTGGGATCATGGCATCCGCGCCACCGCGATCTGCCCCGGCCTCGTCGCCACCGACATGGGCCTGTCGGCGGCTGACGGTGGGTATTCCCCGGAGGACATGACGCAGGTTTCTGACCTTGCCGCGCTGACGCTTAACACGATCGAGATGCCCGGCACGCTGTGTCAGGCCGAGATCACGCTTAACTGCCAACCAGATGGAATACACTGATGCCCGGACCTCGTGTCACACCGGTTCACGGAGACGAAGCGCTGCCTGATAATGTTGACGTGGTGGTCATCGGCGGCGGTATCGTCGGCACCTCCACCGCGCTCGAACTGTCCGAGAAGGGCCTGCGCGTCGCGCTATGCGAAAAGGGCGGCATTGGTCAGGAGCAGAGCTCGCGCAACTGGGGCTGGGTGCGGATCTCGCGCCGGGACCCGCGCGAGATCCCGTTGATGGCCGAAGCGCTGCGCCTCTGGCCCGGAATGAACGAGCGGACGGGCCGCGAGCTGGGCTACAAGAAGGCCGGCATCATGTTCGCCTGCCGCACCGACAAGCAGATGGCGCAGTACGAGCGCTGGAGCGAGCACCTCAAGCCCTACCAGTTCGATTGCCGCATGGTCTCGGGCGCCGAGTTCGATGCGGTGATGCCGGGGTGCAAAGATGATGTGAAGGGCGGGCTCTTCACCGGGGCCGATGGTCGCGCCGAGCCGCAGCTTGCGGCACCCGCGATTGCCGAAGCCGCCCGCGACAGGGGGGCGGCGATCCTCACCGAATGCGCCGTGCGCGGGGTCGAGACCAGCGCCGGACGCATCAGCGGTGTCGTCACCGAGCGCGGCCCGATCGCCTGCGACGCGGTGGTGCTGGCGGGCGGCGCATGGTCGCGGCTGTTCTCGGGCAACCTCGACATCGACTTCCCGCAACTCAAGGTGATGAACACCGTGGTCCGCACCGAGCCGCTCGAGGGTGGCCCCGAGGCGGCATACTGGACCCGTGATTTCGCTTTCCGCAAGCGCAGCGACGGCGGCTATTCGCTGGCCTCGGGATCGGTCAACGTGGTGGACATCGTCCCCGACAGCTTTCGGCTGGCACTCAAGTACCTCCCGGCGATGCAGCACCAGTGGCGCGACCTTCGCCTGCGCTTCGGGCCGCGCTTCGCGCAGGAGGCTTCCTATGCGCGCAAGTGGCGGAACGACGAGCCGACGCCCTTCGAATATACCCGCGTCCTCGACCCCAAGCCGCATCCCAAGGTGGTGAGGACCACCCTCAAGGCCGCCGCCGAGGCCTTCCCGATCTTCGCCAAGGCCAAGCCCAGGCAGTCCTGGGCGGGCTACATCGACGTGACCCCGGACGCGGTGCCGGTGATCTCCGGTGTGGATGCCCTGCCCGGCTTCTTCATAGCAACCGGCTTTTCCGGGCACGGCTTCGGCATCGGTCCGGCCGCCGGCAAGCTGATGTCCGAGATCATCACTGGGCGTACACCCTGCGTCGATCCGCATCATTTCCGTTTTTCCCGCTTCTCCGACGGCACTCCACTGAAACCGGACGACGGGTTCTGACTTGCCCGCCCCAGCCACGCGCCGGGGCGTCGCGAAGGGCGCCAGAAGAAGCGCCACCCCGAGATCGAACGATCTGACCACTCAACAAAGACCGAAACAGGGATCTTTTGAATGACCAACACTGGAAACGATTTTGCGCACCCGTCCCGGCGGGGCTTCCTCGGCATGACGCTGATGGGCGCCGCAGGGCTGGGACTATCGTCGCTGCCCGGCACCGCCCGCGCCCAAGCCACCGGCCAGGTGATCGTCGGCATCAGTCAGGAACCGACGGTGTTCAACCCGCACCTGCTGCACATCGAGGTGGATGAGGGCATCCACTGGGCTCTCTTCGATCCGCTCTTCTCGGTCGAACCCGACGGCTCCTTCGCGCCGCGGCTCGTCACCGAGGTGCCCACCGTCGAGAATGGCGGCATCTCCGAGGATGGCACCGAATGGCGGATCACCCTCAAGGAGGGCGTGACCTGGCACGATGGCACCCCGCTGACCGCCGAGGACGTGAAGTTCACTCTCGAACTTCAGACCAATCCCGACTTCCGCGCCGCACGCCGCACCGGTCACGAACTGATCGAAGAGATCACCGTGGTGTCGGACACCGAGCTGACCTGGAAGATGTCGTCGGCCTTCGCGCCTTACATGGCGATCCTGAGCTGGACGATGATCGTCCCCGCGCATGCCTTCGAGGGTGAAGATCCGAACGAGGCGCCATTCAACCAGAGCCCGATCGGCACAGGCCCCTTCGTCTGGGACAGCCGCGCTCCGGGCGACAACATCCAGCTGGTCGCCAACCCCGACTACCACGGCAACAAGGCGCAGATCGAGCGTGTCGTGGTTCGCTACGTGCCCGACCTCACGGTGCTCTATACCCAGTTCCGCACCGGCGACATCGACGTGATCGCCCTGCAGGGCATCGCGCCGGACCACTACGCCGAAGCTTCGGAGCTGTCAGGTAAGACGGTCGAGCTGGTGCCCGTGGGCACCGTCGAAACCCTGTCGCTCAACGTGGGCAACCCGGTGCTGGCCGACCCGGCCGTGCGCGAGGCGCTCTATCTCGGCGTCGACAAGGCCACGGTGATCGACGCGCTCTACTACGGGCTGCCGACCGCGACCGAAACCTACATGCCGCAGCAGAGCTTCTACTACAACGAGAGCCTGCCCGAGCATGTCTACGATCCCGAGGCGGGCATCGCCCTGCTCGAGGAAGCGGGCTGGGTCGTCGGCTCTGACGGCATCCGCGAGAAGGACGGCGAGCGACTGAGTTTCGTGTGCTCGACCACCGCCGGCAACCACACCCGCGAGCAGCTTCAGCAGTTCCTGCAGCAAAGCTGGCGCGACATGGGCATCGAGATGAGCATCTCGAACCTGCCGCCGGCAGTGATGTGGGCGGATCACTGGATGCAGTCGCAGTTCGACATGGCGGTGGCCGGGATCATCTTCCTGACGGGCCCCGACCCGGACACCCGCGACTACTTCCACACCGAGGCGATCAACGCGCAGGGCGGTGCCGGTCAGAACACCTTCCAATACTCGAATCCGCGCATCGACGAGCTTCTGGCCGAGGGTGCGACCACCGTGTCCCCCGAAGCGCGCAAGCCCATCTACGAAGAGATCCAAGCACTTGTGCGCGAAGAGCTGCCCTTCCTACCGCTGTTCCAGCGCAACGAGGTGCGCGGCCACGACGAGCAGATGGCGGGCTACACCCCCAACATCAACGTCCGCATCACCTTCTGGAACATGCAGGACTGGAGCTGGAGCTGATCCGCTCCCCCCGCCCTGAACGACCAGACGTCTCAGGCGTCCCCGGCGCGGCCTGCGCCGGGGACCTCTGCCCCCTCGCTCATTCGGAGGCCGCAGCATGCTACGTTTCCTCTTAAACCGCGTCCTGCAAGGGGCCGTGCTGATCCTGATCGTGTCGATGATCGGGTTCTTCGTCATCAACCTCGCCCCCGGCGGGCCGCTGTCGCAATACGCCATGACCCCGGGCATGAGCCAAGCCGACCTCGACCGCATCGCGGCGCAGATGGGTCTCGACCGTCCGCTCCCGGTGCAGTACCTCGACTGGCTTGGCAACATGCTGATCGGAGACTGGGGCAACAGCTATCGCGACCAGTCGCCGGTGCTCGACGTGGTGTGGCGACACATGTGGGCGACGCTGCTGCTGATGGGCACCTCGACCGTGATCTCGGTGGCGCTCGGCACCCTCGTCGGCGTGCTCGGCGCGCTGAAGCGCTACTCGATCTTCGATTACATGGCCACGGTGGGCGCGATGATCGCACTGTCGATCCCGACCTTCTGGTTCGGCCTCGTCGCCATCTTCATCTTTGCACTGGAACTCGGCTGGCTGCCCGCCGGCAGCATGTACACGGTCGGCGACCAAAGCCTGGGCGACTACCTCATCCACCTGATCATGCCCTCGATCGTGCTGGCGCTGGTGAATGTCGCAATCTGGAGCCGCTACATGCGCGCCGCGACGCTCGACGTGATCGATCAGGATTATGTCCGCACCGCCAAGGCCAAGGGCCTGCCCCACCTGCGCGTGGTCAGCGCCCATATCGTGCGCAACGCGCTGATCCCGATGATCACCCTCGCCGGCCTGCAGCTACCCACCATCATCGGCGGCGCGCTGGTGACCGAGACGGTCTTCACCTGGCCCGGCCTCGGACGCCTGTTCATCGACAGCCTCGGCTACAACGACTACCCGGTGATCATGGGCCTGCTCATGTTCTCGGCCATCCTCACCGTCATCGGCAACTTCCTCGCGGACGTGGGGGTCGCACTCGCCGACCCGCGCATCCGTCTGGGCTGACAGAGCTGACCGAAAGGACCGCCCCAATGAGCGCCATCTCCGACGCCCCCGCCCGCCGGCCTTCGCCGCTGCGCGTCTTCACCGGCCCGCGTATGCGCAAGTTCATGCACCATCGGCTCGCCATGCTGGGCCTGATCATGATCGTGGGCCTGACGCTGGCCTGCTTCTTCGGCCCCTACCTGCTGCCCTATGACGAGCTGTACATCGATCTGCGCGCGCGTTTCTCGCCGCCGCTGACCGAGAACCACATCCTCGGCACCGATCCTCTGGGCCGCGATATCGCCGCACGGCTGTTCTCGGCCGGGCAGATCTCGCTCACCGTCGGTTTCACCGCCATGGTGCTCTCGACCCTGATCGGCACTGTGATCGGCCTGGTCGCCGGCTACTTCGGCGGATGGACCCGCACCGGGCTGATGCGCATCGTCGATGCGTTCCTGTCCTTCCCATCGATCTTCCTGATGCTGACGCTCGCGGCCTTCTTGCAACCCTCGCCGACCATGATCACACTGATCATCGCCGTCACCTCGTGGATGGAGGTCGCCCGCATCGTCGAAGCAGAGGTCCGCGGCCAGGCTTCGCGCGATTTCACCGCCGCCGCCCGCATGATCGGCGCGCCGCACTGGTGGATCATGCTACGCGAGATCCTTCCCAACGTCACCGGTCCGATTATCGTCGCGGCCACTCTGACCGTGGCCCGCGCCATTCTGCTCGAAGCCTACATCTCGTTCCTCGGTTACGGCATACAGCCACCGCTGCCGAGCTGGGGCAACATGCTCAACAACGCCCAACAGTATCTCGAGAGCGCCCCCTGGCTGGCCATTGTGCCGGGCGTGGCAATCACCATGGCGGTGACCTCGTTCAATTTTATCGGCGACGGGCTGCGCGATGCGCTCGATGCACGCTCGGTCAAGTGAGGATGCGGATCATGACGACACCCTCCTCCACCACCACTGGCCCCGTGCTCTCGGTTCGCGACCTGACCATCCGCTTCAAGGCCCGTGGGCGCGAGACCCCGGTGGTGCACGGCATCGATTTCGACATCCATGGCGGCGAGACGCTGGCCCTCGTGGGCGAATCCGGGTCGGGCAAATCCGTGACCTCTTTCGCCCTGATGCGGCTGCTGCCCGACGCGCGGCACTGCACCATCGAGGGCCAGGTCAATATCGGTGGGGTCAACCTGCTGGAACTGACCGAGCGCAAGATGACCTCGGTGCGCGGGCCGAAGATCGCAATGATCTTCCAAGAGCCTCTGACCTCGCTTAACCCGGTGCACCGGGTCGGCGACCAGATCGCGGAGGCGATCCGCTATCACCGCAAAATGACCCGCGCACAGATCCGGGACCGCGTGCTCGAATTGCTGACCCTTGTCGGCATCCCGGACCCCGAGCGCCGGATGGCTGCCTATCCTGGCGAGATGTCGGGCGGCATGAGGCAGCGCGTGGTCATCGCCATGGCGCTGGCGCTAGAGCCGGACCTGCTCATTGCCGACGAGCCGACCACCGCGCTCGACGTAACGGTGCAGGCGCAGATCCTCGAGCTTCTTCGCGACATCCAGAACCGCACCGGCATGGCAATGCTCTTCATCACCCACGATTTCGGCGTGGTGGCCGAGATCGCCGACCGGGTGATGGTCATGTACTCGGGCCGCATCGTCGAAGAAGGCCGTCTCGAAGACGTTCTGACCCAGCCGCGCATGCCCTACACGCAAGGGCTGCTGTCCTCGGTGCCACGGCTCGAAGATGCCGGGCTCAAGACCGGGGCGCTTGGCACAATCGAAGGCTTCGTACCCACCGCCGGCGCCCTGCCCGACGGGTGCAGCTTCCACCCACGCTGCCCGCATGCCCGGCCGGGTGTGTGCGACGCTGCCATGCCCGCGCTCGAGCCGCATGGCCGTCCCGATCACCCCGTGCGCTGTCTCCGCGTCGAGGACATCGCAGCGTCCGACATGGAGGATCTCTCCGTATGAGCACCCTGATCGAAGCCGTCGACCTCAAGCAGCACTATCCCGTCCGCCAGGGACTGCTCGGTCGCCAGACCACTGCCGTGAAGGCGGTGGACGGCGTGAACCTGCGAATCCATCGCGGCGAAGTGCTGGGCCTCGTCGGCGAGTCCGGCTCGGGTAAATCCACGCTCGGGCGCAACCTGATGATGATGGAACGCCCGACCTCCGGCGCCGTGCTTTATGAAGGCTCCGACCTGGCAGGCCGTTCGCACAAGGCCCTGCATCCTTACCGGCGCAAGATGCAGATGGTGTTCCAGGATCCCTTCTCGTCCCTGAACCCGCGCATGACGGTCGAGGACAGCCTGACCATGCCGCTGCGCTTTCATCAGCCCGAGCTCAGCGCTGCGCAGCGCCGCGATGCCGCTGCCGAGACGCTGGAGCGCGTCGGACTGCCACGCAGCATGATCACCCGCTACCCACACGAGTTCTCGGGCGGCCAGCGCCAGCGCATCGGCATCGCGCGCGGTCTGATCGTGCGGCCCGAGTTCATGGTGGCGGACGAGCCTGTCTCGGCGCTCGACGTGTCGGTGCAGGCGCAGGTGCTCAACCTCTTTTCCGAGATCCGGGAGTCGCTGGGGCTCACGCTGCTGTTCGTGACACATGACCTCGCGGTGGTCGGGCACATCGCCGACCGGGTGGCGGTGATGTACCTCGGACAGATCATGGAGATCGCCCCCACCCGTGCGCTCTTCACGGCACCGAAGCATCCCTACACGGAAACCCTGCTCTCGGCTGCGCCGCAGCCCACGGTCGGCGCCCGGCGCACGCGCATTCCGATGAAGGGCGAGCCGCCAAGCCCCCTCTCGCCGCCCTCGGGCTGCGTCTTCCGCACCCGGTGCGCGCATGCCCTGCCCGAGTGCGCCGCGGCCCGCCCCGAGCTGCGGTCACGGGCGCCGGGGCACCTGAGCGCCTGTATCCGCGACGACATCTCTCTCGTGCCGGCGGTATCCGACCGCCCGACCTCACCCAGACGAAAGCAGTCAGCATGACCCAGTTCTCTCCCTTCGATACGACCCTTTGGCACGCCACTGCCACACGGGCCCCGGACACCGGCCCACTCGAGGGCACTGTGCGCACGGATGTTTGCGTCGTGGGTGGCGGCTACACGGGCATGACCACGGCCATCGAATTGCGCCGCCGCGGGCACCAGGTGGTGCTGCTGGAAGCGCAGGAGGCCGGGTTTGGCGGATCGGGCCGCAATGCCGGTCACTGCACGCCGACATTTTCCTATTACTCGCTGGAAGAGCTGCGCGCCCATCTCGGGACCGAGCGCGCAAACCGGCTGATCGCTCGCCAGACAAAAGGCGCCGACATGGCCGCCGAGTTCATTCGCGATTTCCAGATTTCCTGCGAATGGAAGCAGAACGGCTACTTCCAGGGCGCCCTCAGCCCATCACGTATGGACGGCATTCGCAAAAAGGCCGAGAGCTATGCCTCGGTCGGCTGCCCGTCCACGGTTGTCGACGCGGCCGAGGCCAGACGTCTCACCGGATCCGACAGGTTCTTTGGCGGCTGGTTGCTGAAATCGGGCGGCCACCTGAACCCGCTGGGATATGCGCGCGGGCTGGCGCGAGCGGTGCTTCAGGAGGGCGCGCAGCTCTTCACCCGGTCAAAGGTATCGAAGGTCGAGCGGAAGGGCGATAGGTGGCACGTCCGCACCGATTCCGGCGAAGTGATCGCGGACAAGGTGATCATGGCCACCGGAGCCTATACGGACGGCGGCTGGAGCGGGCTCGAGAAGACGTATCGCATCCAGAAGGTGATGCTTGCGGCCACCAGCATCCTGCCCGAGGAAGTGCGGGCGCAGGTGATCCCCTTCGACGGCACCATGCACGATGGGCGGGGCGACATCTTCGTCTACAAGTACAACGCCGAAGGCCGGATCGTCGCTTCGATGTTCCCGGTCGGCAAACGCGGGCGCGATCTCGAATACACCCGCCAGATGCTCATGGACCGCCTGCGCTGGCTGCACCCGCAGGTGCCTGAGGGCACGACATGGGACTACTTCTGGACCGGCGAGCTGGACATGCAGCGCCACACCATCCCGCGCCTCTATGACCTCGGCCCGGGCGCACTGGCCTGCACCGGTCTGTCCGGACGCGGCGTGCCGACCGGCACCATGCTCGGCGGCATCCTTGCCGACTGGGCTGAAGGCACCGCCGAGACGGATCTCGCCCTGCCGGTCGAGCGCCTGAAGGCGGCCCCGCCCTACATGTCGTTCGCGCCGGAGATGATGCTGCGCTGGTACGGGATCAAGGACAACTTCTCCGCACGGCGTGACGGCGTTGAGCTACCGCCACACGCTTGACACATCGATAACGAGACGGCGCAGTGCCATGCTGTGGCCGGAACAAAGCCGGGCGCGAGGCGTCAGCCTTCGCCTCCATGCGTCAGACTTTCGCGCCCGGAGACGCCGAGCAGTTAGACTGGAGGCGAGGAAGATCAGGAAAGGCGCCGGTTGCGCCTTTCCTCGCTGTCCGGATTGCCCTAATCGCTCATGACACCGTGACGGAGAGCTCGCTCATGACCGGCGGTGCCATGGTCGCATTTGAACTGATCCAGTGGCGCGACACAGGCATCTTTTCGCAGACGCTGGCCGAGCGCGGCGAGAAGAAGACCGGCATTCACAGCGATCAACGCCAAGTGAAAGAGTTCAGCTTACTCAGCCTTGCGACAGGGGTTCGCGGCAGGTGATCCTGCCAAGAAAATGACGAACGATAAGCTTGACGGCCCCCCTTAAGGCGTTCTGAACCGCCCCGGGTTTGCCGGAGGCTCCAACTCCTGAGTAAGGTGGAGCATCATGAGCAAGACAACGAACAAGTTTTCCCCCGAAGTCCGCGAGCGCGCCGTGCGGATGGTTCTCGACGGCGAGGGGCAGCACGGATCTCGCTGGCAGGCGATCCTGTCGATCGCAGCGAAGATCGGGTGTTCGGCGAACACGCTGAATGACTGGGTCAAGAAGGCCGAGGTCGACAACGGCAAACGCGCAGGCGTCCCCAACGAGATGGCCGAGAGAATGAAGGCGCTCGAACGTGAGAACCGCGAGCTGCGCCAAGCCAACGAGATCCTGCGCAAGGGTGAGCCAGTGGAGGCGCCATTGGTTCAAGCCCAGTGCGAACGCGTATTTTGCGACCGCGGAGCTCGACCGCCGGTCGAGGTGATGGTGGATTTCGTTGTGTCGCATAGCGATGCGCATGGTGTCGAGCCGATCTGCACGGTGCGCCGCCGAAGGCGCCACCGGTCCGAGCCCGGTGGCGAACGCCGATCGCCCCTTCCACCTACGACGATCACCTGGCGAAGCGGGCTGATCCGGCGCGCCTGTCGGATCGTGCCCATAGTGATGCCACCCTGCGGCCCGAGATCGAACGGATCTGGGGGAGAACTACCGAGTCTATGGCGTCCGCAAGGTCTGGCGTCAGTTGGTCCGGGTAGGTTTCGGCGTCGCGCGTTGCACGGTGGCGCGGCTCATGCAGGACATGGACATTCAGGGCGCTCGCCATTGTCCTCGGACCAATGGCGGACAACGGCTCGCTCCGCGTCAAGCCGCACCGGACGACGATCCAAGACAGGAAGGCCCCATGCCCGCTGGACAAGGTGAACCGGGAGTTCCGGGTTCCAGCGCCCAACATGCTGTGGGTCAGAAATTTTTGACTATGTCGCCACTTGGAAGGGCTTTGTGTATGTCGCGTTCGTCATCGACGCCTACGCACGCAAGATCGTCGGTTGGCGGGTGAGCGTCAGCGCATCGGCCCAGACAGGCTTCGTCTTGGACGCACTGGAGCAGGCGGTCCATGACCGGCGCCCGACGAAGGCCATGGGCCTGGTGCATCATAGCGATCGCGGCTCGCAATATTTGTCCATTCGCGACACCGAAAGGCTGGGCGAGGCCGGCATCGAACCATCGGTCGGCAGTGTCGGTGACAACTACGACAACGCTTTGGCCGAGACCATCAACGGCCTCTTCAAGGCTGAAGTCATCCATCGCCGCGGTCCGTGGCGAAGCTTCGAGAGCGTCGAATACGCCACGCTCGAATGGGTGGACTGGTTCAACAACCGCCGTCTCCTCGAGCCCATCGGGAATATCCCGCCAACCGAGGCAGAAGCCAACTTCTACGCAGCTCTGGAAACTAATGACATGGCCGCGTAACTAACGACAATCAGCCTCCAGCAAACCCGGGGCGGTTCACACTACATTGCTCCGGGAAAACCGATGCAGAACGGCTTCGTCGAGAGCTTCAATGGACGGCTGCGCCCCTCTCGGGACATTGCTGCACAATGCCCTGCCGGGCAGTGTACGAATGCCTCAATGAGCACCTGTTCGCCAATCTGCGCCACGCCCGCGACCTAATCGAGGCGTGGCGCGACGACTACGACCACCGCCGCCCCCACACGAACCTCGACGGGCTCACCCCGTGGGAGTATCACCAACGGTCAGTAGAGGGGTAACCGCCCGATTGAGGCCGCCTGCCTGACAGCGGGGTTCCGAGCTAAGACACGTGCATAACGACGTCCTTAACGACGTGTCTTATTTGGAGGGGCCATGCTGGGCGAGGTTCTGGG
>NZ_JAEKJV010000035.1:0-7884 GCF_017309175.1 Salipiger bermudensis
GCTGGCCCGATACGGCTGCGCTGTGTGAGGGCTACACCGCATCGGGCCAGCTACCCGGGCGCTCCAAGGGGGTCATTTTTGGATGCCGATAGGGGGTCACGATTGGCTGCCGATTGACACGGGTACGCCGATTGGCAGAACCTAGGCTACCTCAAGCCCGCCACGGACTGAACAAGACGGGACCGGGCTCCGCGCCCGGTCCTGCCGAAACGGGCCCTGCCACGAACGCTGGCGGGGCGGCCATGCCGACGCCGGACCGGGCGTGGAGGAAAGATGTCCCCTTTGTTGAAACTGAGCGCAGCGATCGACGCCGTGCTGAACACGATCGCGCGTATCGCGGCCTTTGCGCTTCCGGCGCTGGTCGTCGTCGTGGTCTTCGACGTTGTCACGCGGCGCTTTCTGCAGATGGGGTCGACCCAGCTGCAAGAGGCCGAGTGGCATCTGCACACGATCCTGATCATGGGTGTGCTCGGAACCGCCTATATCCACGACCGCCACGTGAGGATCGACCTGCTTCACGCGACGTTCTCACCGCGCGGCAAGGCGCTGGTCGAGCTGCTGGGCATTCTGCTGCTGGTTTTTCCGTTCTGCGCCGTCACCGGTTACTACGCCACGAATTTCGCCCTGACCTCGTTCACACGTGGTGAGGTCTCGCAGTCGATCGACGGCCTGCCTTACCGCTGGGCAATCAAATCCATGTTGCCGCTCGGCATCTACCTCGTCGCACTGGCCGGACTCAGCCGCGCCTGTCGCAGTGCTGCCGCGCTGATCGACCCGCACCGCGCCAATCTCGACCGCAAGGGGGCGGGCTCGCTGTGAGCACCTTCATCGAATTTCTGCCGCTTTTCATGTTCGCCACGATGGCGATGCTGCTGTTTTCCGGGTTTCCGGTGGCTTTCGTCCTGGGTGGGGTCGGTGTCGCCTTCGGCCTGATCGGCGTGTTGACCGGCGAGCTGATCCCGATCCAGCTCTATTCCATCACCCAGCGCATGTGGAGCGGGGCTGCCGAGAATCTGACGCTGACCACGGTGCCGCTTTTTGTCTTCATGGGGGTGGTGCTTGAGAAGGCCGGCGTGGCCAAGGATATGCTTGCCAGTCTCAACCGGGCGCTGGAACGCGTTCCCGGCGGGCTTGCGCTTTCGGTCACGCTATTGGGCATCATCCTCGCCGCGGCCACGGGCATCGTTGGCGCCTCGGTGGTGATGCTGAGCCTGCTGGCCATGCCGGTGATGCTGGAGAAACGATATTCACCGGCACTGGCCTCGGGAACCATCGCAGCCTCGGGCACGCTCGGGATCCTGATCCCGCCGTCGATCATGCTGGTGATCATCGCCGATCTTCTGTCGCGTTCCGTGGGCACGATGTTCATGGCAGCCTTCGGTCCGGGCCTGCTTCTGGGCGTCCTCTACCTGGTGTTCATCCTCGGTGTGAGCGTCTTTGCGCCGGGGGCCGCCCCGGCGGCGCGCAGCGGACATGGGAGCAAGGATCTCGGCCGGCTGATCGTCACGCTTCTGGTCGGACTCGTGCCTGCCTTTCTGCTGATCTTCTGCGTGCTTGGTTCGATCCTCTTCGGTTGGGCCACCCCGACCGAGTCCGCCGGGATCGGCGCGGGAGGCGCGCTGCTGCTCGCCTTCGTGGTGCGCCCGGTGATCTACACCGCGCTGAGCTACACCCGCTTCGCGATCGAAGGCGCGGCGGCCAATGCGGCCAAGGGCGGCGCGCTGTCGCGCTTCGCGGCCGAGAACCGCGGCTGGTGGCGGATCTTTCTGGACACGATCCGGGAGTCCGCGCTGACCACCGGCATGATCTTCATGATCATCCTTGCCGCCACCGCCTTCGCCCTGACATTCCGCCTGCTGGGCGGCGAGCATCTGGTGACCGACTACGTGATCGCGCTCGAGTTGAGCCCCTGGCACCTGCTGGCGATCGTGCTTGTCCTGGTCTTCGTTCTGGGCTTCTTCTTTGACTGGATCGAAATCACGCTGATCGTCCTGCCGGTCTTCGCGCCAATCATGCTCGCACAGGATTTCGGCGAGCACGTTTCGCCCCAAGATCTGCCCTATTGGTTCGCCATCATGCTGGCGATAAACCTCCAGACCTCCTTTATGACACCGCCGATGGGGCCGTCACTGTTCTACCTCAAGGCGGTGGCGCCGCCCGAAGTGCGGCTGGGCCACGTCTATCGCGGGATCATTCCCTTCGTGGTGCTGCAGTTGATCGCCCTGATGCTGGTCATGGCCTTTCCGGAAATCGCAATGTGGATCCCGCATGCGATGCTGGATTGAGCCGCGAGCCACCTTCGCCTCTCTGAACGCAACCGAGGATGCCGGAGGGCGAAGAGTCGACAGCTCCGCGGCTGAAGTCTTCGCGTGCAAACTGCGTGTCGCCATCAAGGCAACCATCGCCTGACCGAAACTGCCTTTCGCCGAAGGTGAAGCGCGGCCTCCGAACGGGGGCCGCGCTTGTGTTTCAACGGGCGAAGAGGAGCGGAGCCAGCTCCGTTGCGGGGCGATCTGCAAGGGAGCAGTCCCGCCAAAAAAAAGAGAGTTTGATATTACGTAACTGATTTGAATCAAGTCGCGCTTACGGCCGAAAGTCTACTAGTTGCATATGCAACTAATAATGGAGCTTGTACCGTGAAGATCGAACGCATTCACCACGTCGCCTATCGCTGCCGTGACGCAAAGGAGACCGTCCCGTTCTATACCGAGATGCTCAATATGGGCTTCGTGCTGGCGATCGCCGAAGACAAGGTGCCCTCGACCCACGAGCCGGACCCCTACATGCATGTCTTTCTCGACGCCGGGGCGGGTAACGTGCTGGCATTTTTCGAGCTTCCCACCAAGCCCGACATGGGGCGTGATGAGAACACACCCCCTTGGGTCCAACACATCGCGTTCCAGGTGAAGGATCGCGAGGCTCTGCTGGAGTACCGAGATCATCTTGAGAAGAATGGCGTTGAGGTGCTCGGCGTGACCGATCACTCGATCTACTTTTTCGATCCGAACGGCAACCGGGTCGAGCTGGCAGCGCCGGATCCGGATCAACAGAAGGCGCTGGAACGACTCGATTCTGTAAAATGGGACATGCTCGAAGAGTGGAGCCGGACCAAGCGCGCCCCAAAACACGCAGATTGGCTACACGCGAAGGAGTTCGAAACGTCGTGACCGCGCCACTTGTCCATTGAGGCCTTTTTGCAAAGTCTAACGCTTTGAAAGGTATGGTGGTTTTTCCGGCTTGAAGGCCGGTTTTCGGCTCACGCCAATAGGAGCTGAATACACCATACGTAGTACTGCCCTTTTCACGCTGAAATCTCCATTTTACCTTATAAAATAATGGTTTGAGGGGAATCGCGTGTTCGAACATTTCGTCGAACGAGCGGTTCGGACTCGACATGCTTACAGCTTCCTCCTCAAGTAGAGCCTTCTCCTGTTGGAGTTCGGAAATGCGAACCTCGTATGGGCGTTGACTATGATCTGCGTCCGGGCAAGGTTCTCTTCGGCGAGGATTGCCCGAAGATCTTCAAGGGGATCACGCTGGCCAGGTTGAAGCCCGAGCGGACCAAGATTGGCTCTTGATAATGGCAATGCGTGAGACACGCGAAACCTGAGATCTGCTGTTGAGAATCTTCATAATGTGTTAACATCTTGACGTCGGAGAGCGCCGTGTCTGCGACGGGGCGTCTTCCGGCTTTGATGATCGGAGAGATTTCACCTTGATCGATTTGAGCGGAATATTGCGGGGTTCTCCCGTACTCGTATGCCAGTTCGCAGCGCTTTTTGTTGCCGGGTGTGCGCAAACCCTCATCCCGTCAGAAGCGGTCGGCATGTCGAGCGGCACATCCGGTGCGCGCGTCGCCAGCTTCTTCGAGGGGACTGTCTCGGACATCGTGAGTTTCGAGCCTCTCCAATTTACGCTGGACTGCTGCGAGGGGCGGCTTGAACTCGGAATGGCCGATGTCCGAAGCGCGTCTGAGGCGAGCCGGGCTGCCATTGCCGCCCTCCTGTCAGGTCGAAAGCTGAGCTGTACCGCCTTTTCCGAGGCGCCCCGGTCGGGGTCCGGGCCGGACAATTTCGTCTGGTGCAACACGACCGACGGCACGCTGCTCTCGTCGATCCTGATCGAAAGAGGGCTGGCAACCGAGAAGTGTGAGTTCAGCGGGAACCAGTTCGGAACCTGCTGATCGGCAATTGGGAAACGGGGACGAAACAGAGGAGGAAGAAGGCCAGAGGGGGGACGCCGATTTTGGGCCGGTGTCGATTTCAAGACCTGAATTTTATTGGAGGAGTGGGGCAATGACAGCGCTTACGCAACAGTATGAATTGAAGAACGTTGATTGGGCGACCTTTGGCAATGGCGATGCCAGGGATGGCAATACCACCGTCACCGTTTCGGGGGTGACCGGATCACAGAGATTCGCTTTCCTGTACTGGGGAGAGCTGAACTTCAGCGGGTCGAGCGACACCCAGATCACCGTGAACGGAACCGCCGTGACAGGGACGACGCTTGGCACGTCCGTGGACACGTGCTGGGGCTCCGACCAGAGCGTCGGATACTTTGCCAATGTCAGCGACATCGTCAACGGCGACGGAAGCTACACGATCGAAGGCATGGGTGAGGGCGGGCAGGGCGCTTCGCTGGTGGTCTTCTACGATGATGGCGACGCGACCAACAATCGCGATGTGACCATTTTTGCCGGCAACGACTCGACCGACCAGTCCGGCTCGATTACGACAATCAACCTCGGAAATCTGGAATACGAAAGCGGCACCTCGACGCTGACGCTCTTCGTCGGCGATGGTCAGAGTTTCACCGACGGCGATCTGACGATCAACTCGACGCTTCTGGGCACCAACCAGTTTCCGGGCGGTGACGGCGCGCTCTGGGACATCAACACCTATGATATCACCTCGGTGCTGAGCCCCGGCGACAACAACCTGGCCGTCACCCATGTGAGCGATGGTGACTGCCTGCAGTTCGTGACTGCGATCGTAGACAAGGCTGCAAAGCCGCCGGTGCTTTTCCTCGACTTCGATACCGCGATCCCGCGCGACTACTATGTGACCTATGCCAGCTATCTCGGGTTCCTCGGGCTCGACGCCCGCGAGACCTCGGCCACCCGTGCCGGAACCGAGCCGCTCGGTGTGTTTACCGCAGCCCAGAAAACCGAGCTCGTTGGGCTGGTGCAGGACATCTTCGACCGCTCCGGCATCGCGATGGACGTCACCTCGACGCAACCGACCAGCGGCGATTACCACTCGGTGCGGTTCACGTCGACCAAGCTGCGTTACGACACCACCGGCGACGGCAACGACAACGCCCGTCTGCTCGGGCAGGCCTATGAGGGCGTCGACCGGTACAACACCGAGGACAACAACATCGTCGCCGTGCTGATGGATGGCAGCGATGCGATGCTGTCGGTCGCCGAGACCGTCGCGCACGAGGGGGCGCACGCCTTCGGTGCGCGTCACATCAACCCAGTGCAGGGCTCCGGCACCGAGGTGATGGATTACGACTCGAGCGGCCTCGAAACCTTTGTGAAGACGCCGGCCAACATCACCGAGCCGCCGGTCGACGGCAAGCCCGCCACCAGCGTCACTCACAACCCTGCATACCACATCCGCCGCTACGTGAACGAAGAGAGCGACACGCAGCTGCGCCTTGAGGGGCTGACCCCGGGCACCTGGGATCGCACCGCCTTCGAGAACATCCTCTATTCGCTCGGCCTCTCAGATCTGACCCAGTCTCTGAGCGACCTCTACGTTCTGGTGCTCGGAAGAGATCCGCTCGTTGAGGGCGACGACGAGAGCTTTGGCACCCTGATCCCGGTGGCTGAAAACATCGACAGCTCGGGCAACCTGACCTTCACGGTGCCGGAGGGTTCCGAATTCCGGATCGTGGCGTCGACCGGCGACAGCAGCGTTCTGGATGCAGTGCTTGAACTCGATCCGGACGCAGACGACCCCTATGCGATGACGGCCAACCCGTCGTCGAACCCGTCGGGAACGCTCGTCATGGACGATGGCACCGGCAACCCGGTGGCCATCGGCAGTTTCGCGTTGGAGGTCGAGGAGGTCATCGAGGTTGCTGACGCGGAGGCGCTTGCGCCGCTCTTCGTCTCGATTGATCGCAACATGGAGTCGGAAGCCGGCCCGGATGCCACCGTCACCGTCAGCCGCGGCGCGGACACCACCGGCGACTTGACCGTGGTTCTGTCCAGCACGGACACCTCGGCCGCGACGTTGCCGGGGACCGCGATCATCCCCGATGGCGAAACCGAAGTGGAGGTCAGCCTCTCAATGATCGACGACTTCCGTCTCGACGGGCTGCAGACGACCACCATCCTGGCGCTTGCCGAGGGCTATGAAAGCGCGTCGACGAACTTTGACGTCATCGATGATGAGACGGCCATCATGGGGACGCTCGATCCCGACGATCTGACAGGTACTCCGGATCTCGACGGGATCTTCGGCTTCGCAGGCGATGACCGGATTCTCGGGCTCGAATCGAATGACATCATCGGCGGCGGCCTTGGCAACGACACCGCGGTCGGCGGGCCCGGGGCTGACATCCTGTCGGGCGGGGCGAACGACGACGTCCTGATCGGGGGCAGCGTCCCACCGGTCGACGAGCTGGGCCAGACCAGTGGGGCCCAAGTCTTCCGGGTTTTCGGGGCGACGCTCGACCGCATCCCCGACTCGTTGGGATATGACAACTGGTCTGGCCAGCTCGAGAGTGGTGCGATGGTCTTGACGCAGGTGATCACCGGCTTCGTCGCATCGCCCGAATTCCAGGCCACCTACGGCGCGCTGGATGACGAAGCCTTCGTCACGTTGCTATACAACAACGTGCTTGATCGCGACCCGGATGCCGGCGGTCTGGCGAATTGGCTGTCGCAACTCGCGTCCGGAACCACACGCGAGGAGGTCGTCCGGGGCTTTTCGCAGAGCCCGGAATATATCGCGCAGACAAACGATTCGGCCAGCGCCTATGTCCTCGCGGGGATTGCGGCGCCTTTCGCGGACGATGTCTATCGCCTCTACGAGGCAACCCTCGATCGCGAGCCCGATGTGGTCGGCCTGACCAACTGGTCAACAGAGAGGGGCATGGGCACATCCTACCTCGACGTTGCGTCGGGCTTCGTAAACAGCCCGGAGTTCCAGACCACCTACGGGGCGCTCGACGACGAGGCTTTCGTGACTCTGCTCTATAACAACGTGCTCGACCGTGATCCCGATGCGACGGGACTCGCGAACTGGCTCCAGCTTCTCTCCGAGGGCGCGAGCCGCGAGGAAGTGGTGGAGGGCTTCGCCCAGAGTCCGGAGTTCGTGGCCAAAACGGCCGAGGCGTTCGCAGCCTACATGGCAGCGACCGAGGGCGACACTTATGACGGTGGTCCAGGCGACGACCTGATGAGCGGCAGCCTTCTGGCTGATGACTTCATCTTCGAGCGCGAGGATGCCGGACGCGACCGGGTGCTCGAGGTGGATGCCTTCGATACCGCGTCGTTCCTCGGCTTCGGCTACGCGGATGCGGCGGAAGCCAGATCCCATATGACCGAGGTGAACCTCGATGTCGTCTTCGCGGATCAGGGCGTGTCGGTGATCTTCATGCACACTGACATGGAGACGATCGATAGCATGACGATCCAGGTCTGACGGTCTGGGCTGTCTGCGCCGGGAGCGTTCCGAAGCAGCTGGCACTGACCTGCTCCGCAGAGAGGCCGAGCTTATGAGTTAGTTCTGATCAGGGTTTGGCCCTCTACGTAACCGGCCGGTAAGGACCACAGCTCAAGCGACGGCCTTCGCCTCTTTGGATTGCGGCACCCAGTTCCACGGCAGCAGCTCGTCGAGGCGGTTGATCTTGTGGTCGCCGATGCGGGCC
>NZ_JAEKJV010000036.1:0-7085 GCF_017309175.1 Salipiger bermudensis
GCCCAGAACCTCGCCCAACATGGCATCTCCCGCTAAGACACGTGCATAACTACGTCTTTATGCACGTGTCTTAGCTCACCCAGCCTTCGTCAGGCAGGCGGCTTCAATCGGGCGGTTACCGTTGCCCTGCTGGAACATCGACACCCAGATCATCTGGGATCGCTTCCTCGCCTTCAATCGGTCCCGAGGCAACGGAAAGGTGCCGGCCGGCTTCCTGCTTGGCTTCATGCGCCGATGGCGAAATTCGTCGGGAACTCCAACTCGTCCCGCGGTCAAGCCGCCCGCGAGACCAATAACGGACCCAAAAGAGCGCGAATTGCTGAGACAGATGCAAGCCGCACCAACTGCGAACCGCCAGTTCCACGCGTCCGACCTGTGTCGTTTGATCGGTCACGCTGCCTACGAAGCGCGAGTACTGGAAGTAATCCGCAAGTTTGGGTGTCAGAGGTTCTCAGCAACCTTGGCGGTGCACGGACGAGCGGTGTTAGCGGGGGAGATTTCAAGATGATCCGCTGGCGGTAGTGCGCGATTGTATCAAGGAGCGCTCTCTGCGCTTGAGGGACCCCTGAGTGGGTAAATTCGGGGGTCGGGCCTAGAGATGTGGTAGGGACTGCGTGAACAGCTTGCGGGCGGTTTCTGAGTTGGTTCTGAAAAGCTGGTTCATGTATCCAACTGTTCCGTCATTTCCAACTCGAGCCGCGCAGTCTCCTGGTTCAGTCGCCATCTTCTAACGACATAAAACACGAGCGCCTTGCGAGTTTCGATCAGTAAATGCGTCTTGTCGTCAAAGCCGTACTCCAGCCGGACGGCTCGCGCTTGTACATCAGATAGATCTGAACGCGGACGTATCCACAAGCGCACCAAGCTGTTCCAGTCCGTGTCAAAAGGCAGGGGAGCAGGCCTCTCCCGCGTTTTCATGTTAATTTGTTTCGTTATTCGTATTGGGAGATAATCGCGGTACGCCTCGTGATTATAGCTCCATGCGCGGAGATAAATTGCCTCTCCGTCAAAATGAAACTGAACTGGACTGATCCACTGCGGGTCGGAGAGGCCGCTTGTCATCGAGGTGTAGGTAATCTGGATGTCTCTTTCGCCGTTCATGGCGCGGTAGAGCTGTGCGACGACAGTGGAATCCATCACGCGAGTGGGAAGCGGGATGCTCGCGCCAAGCGATTTCGCCTTGCCATCAAGTAATTCGAAAACTTGTTCCGGGCCAGCCTCAGTCAATGCGCAGTGGCCGCCGGTCGAGAAATAGGCCTTTTCTGCGGCATCGTAGACTGGCGGCGTATTCGTCAGAGAAAGATAGGTTCGAAAGTCAACGGCAGCCTGTGCCATCGAGATATTGAAGCGTTCGATCAAGTCGCGGCGGTTCGCCTGACCTCTCCAGGTCAGACATTGGTCGAGGAACAAAATTCGCTCACGTTGCGCGTGCTTGAGGGCTTTCAGGCTCATACGCCGAGTAATACTTGACTCCGCACGCATAGTCCATACATTTACTATACGTATAGAAAATGGATTGATCTGATGCGAATACTTCATACGGCAGATCTGCACCTGGGGCGGCAGTTCATGGGTTTGAGCCTCGAGGAGGATCATGAGGTCATCCTGGGTCAGATCCTTGAAACGCTTTTGGCCGATCGGGTCGATGTTCTTGTCATCGCCGGGGACGTTTTTGACCGTGCCTCGCCGCCCAATTCGTCGATCCGGCAGTTCAATCGCTTCCTCAAACGCGTGGCAGAGGAGACCGAAGCCGCTGTGGTTATGATCTCTGGAAACCACGATTCTGGCGACCGGATCGAGGCAATGTCTGTCTTTTCCACCGCGTCTCGTGTGCTGGTGCGCGGGATTGCGGATGCGGTGGAAGCGCCGCTGGTGCTGCGTGACGCGCATGGCGAGGTCGCCTTTTCCGCACTGCCTTTTTCCTATGAATACGCCGCACGCGAGGTGTTCGGGGATGAAAGTATTAATGCGCCGGCGGAAGTAGTTGCCGCCCAGATCGCTGCGGCGAGGGAGCAGGTGCCTGATGGGGCGCGTTGGGTCGTCGTGGCCCATGCATTCGTCGCGGGGGGTGCGGTCGGCGAGACCGAGCGCACCCTGACGCGAGTCGGGGGCATCGAAACTGTTCCCTCCGATGTCTTCGATGGGGCGGACTATGTTGCACTGGGGCATTTGCACAAGCCGCAGGAAGTCGGCGCGAGCCATATTCGTTACTCCGGCGCACCGCTCGCTTTCGGTTTCGACGAGGTGGGAAACGAAAAATCCATGACTGTCGTCGATCTGAAAGCTGAAGGGGTCGAGATCCGCATCGTACCGTTCCGACCGATCCGGCAGGTTCGCTCGCTTACCGGGGCATTCTCGGATCTTCTGGAAGGAACGCCGTCTGATGACTTCATCCAGGCTATCCTGACGGATGAAAACCCTCTGATCGATCCGATGAAACGGTTACGCGCGACCTATCCCAATGCTTGCCATCTGGCCTATGCCCGGCAGGAGCGCGCTGCGGAGACCAAGGCGCTCGGCAGCGGGCGGGCCGCGGTCACGCCGATCGAGATGATTGGCGACTTCGTGAAGGTTGTGCGCGGCCGGGAACCAAACGCCACCGAAGTCGCGATCGTCGCGGAAAAGCTCCACGCAGTAGCCTCCGGGGAGGAGCAGACATGAGACCCATTCGCCTATCGCTTCAAGCCTTCGGGCCATTTGCGACAACCGAGGTAGTCGATTTCCGGTCCGCGCTGGAGACGGGTCTGTTTGGAATATATGGTCAGACCGGCGCGGGAAAGTCGACGCTGTTTTCGGCGATGTCCTTCGCGCTATTCGGGGCGCCGACCAAGACTGATCAGGAACCACGTTCACTACGCTCGGATCACGCCGCGTCGGATCTACCTACCGAAGTCGAATTTGTCTTTGAGCTGGGCGCCAAGACCTACCTGATCCGTCGTCGTCCGGCGCAGGAACGTCCAAAGGCACGCGGTGAAGGGACCACTGAAGACGCAGCGGAAGCCTCGCTGTTCGACGTCACCGGGATTCCCGTGGACACTCTTGGTCCGAGTCAGTCTGGCCGTGTCATTGCGGAAAAGAAGGTCTCGCTAGTGGGGCAGCAGGTCGAGGCGCTGCTTGGCTACGGAGCAGATCAGTTTCGACAGATCGTGCTCTTACCGCAAGGCAAGTTCGAGACGTTCCTAGCCGCAAAAACGGATGCGCGGGTCGAGATATTACGTGATCTCTTCGACGTGAAGATCTATCGCGATCTCGCCGCACGGCTGAAAGAAGAAGCCTCAGAGGCAGAACGAGCGTTGCGCGACCAGCGCGCTCTCTACGTGGCTCGACTCGAGGAACGTGGCTTCGAGAGCGCCGAAGCGCTGGAACTCGGGATTGCCGCAGCCGAAACTAAAGTCGAAGAAAAGCAGGGAATTCAGCACGGCGCGGCGATCGCTACCGAAGCCGCGCGCAAAGCTCTGACCGAAGGCGAGCAAATCGAGAAAGCATTTTCTGCTGTCGACACGGCACAGCAGGCATTCGATGATCTAGAAAAGAAAACGGGCGAGGTCGAAGAACTGGCCAAGCGCATTGAGGCTGTCCGGAATGCCATGCAGGCCCGTGATCTTGAGACGGCTTTGCGCGATGCGGAGCAGGAAAGCCGGAATGCGGTGGAGGCTGTCACAAAGGTCGAGGCGGAACTAGACATCGCCACTGGCGCGAAGGAAGTGGCGGGAAAAAAACTTGTTGAGGCACAGTCGGGCGAGGACCGGCGGCAGCAAGTTCAGGCTGACCTGACAAGGTTGGAGGCGATTGAGAGCCAGGTCGGTCAAGCAGCGGCTCTTAGAAGCGCGTTTGACGACGCTGCGAAGGACGAAGCTTCAGCGAAGAAGGCTCTGACCGAGGCCATAGATGCCCGAGAGAAGCTCAAGTCTCAGCGCGATGCGACCGATCTGGCGCTTGATCAAGCGCGAAAGGGTCAAGGCAGCGGCGTATGCTAAGGCGCAAGAAGCTGTCGCGGATGCTCAACGAAATGTCGATGAGGCATCGAACGAACTGGCGACACGAACTGACGCTGCACGAGCCGCTGACGCGGGCTTGCTAGAAGCCGAGGCACGGCTTTCGCGCACGCAAGCGATCATTCTGGCCGAAAAGTTGACCGAAGGAGCGCCCTGCCCCGTCTGTGTTTCCCGTGATCATCCTGCGCCTGCCCATGGTACGCCCGAACAATCTGGTTTGACCGAAGCATTTCGGAGCGCGCAGGTTCTGGCGAGAACTGCGTCCGAAGCCAGAGTTCGGGCCGAAAGCGAACTCGGTAATTTTCGAATGCGGCTCGACGAAAAGAAGCGGGCGCTGGAGGAACAGGAAAGTCCTGAGCGCACGTTGGTGGAGCTATGCGGGATTTTGGGTGATGCGGCCTGATCATGCGGCGCGATTTTCGGCGACGCTGGTGGCTACGCCGTCGGTGAATGTGACGCCTTCGATAACCAAAGGCAACTGGTTCGCGCCCTTCAGGCGGCGCCATGTCTTGGCGGCAGCCTGAACGAGCTTGAAGACCATGAGCTTCGCCGTCCTCTGCGACAGCGCACCCTTTGTTCGGACAGTCCGGTGCCGAACAGTGGCGAAGACACTCTCGATCGGGTTTCCCGTGCGCAGGTGATCCCAGTGATCGCCCGGGAAGTCGTAGAAGGCGAGCAACGCCTCGCTGTCCTTGGTCAGGCAGGTCACGGCCTTTTCATATTTGGCGCCGTATTTCTCGGCGAAGGTATTCATCGCGGTTTGCGCCGCGGCGCGGGTTTCAGCCTGCCAGATCTCACGCAGGTCGGCCTTCACCGCCGGCTGCATGGATTTCGGGAACTTGTTGAGCACATTGGCGATTTTGTGGACCCAACATCTTTGATGGCGCGTGCCTGGGAAGACCTCGTCGAGCGCCTTCCAGAACCCCATGGCTCCGTCGCCCACGGCAATCTCAGGCGGAACCGCGAGGCCGCGCGCCTTGATGTCGACCAGCAGTTCACGCCAGCTCTGCGCGCTCTCGCGCAAGCCGACCTGGAAGCCGACGAGCTCCTTCTTCCCTTCAGGCGTGGCCCCAAGAATGACCAGCATGCACTCGGCCTGCGGCTCCATCCGAGCCTGTAGGTAGACACCGTCCGCCCAGATGTAGACATACCGCCGGGCCGAGAGATCGCGGCGCTGCCAACGGTCGTATTCCTGCTGCCACTCCCCGGTCAGGCGCGAGACCACATCCGGCGACAGGTTGGGCGCGTCTTTCCCCAGGATTGCGGCCAGCGCCTCCTGGCAATTTCCCATCGAGATGCCACGCAGGTAGAGGACCGGCAGGAGAGCATCGAGGCTTCTTGAGCGCCGCGCCCATTTCGGCAAGATCGCAGAACTGAAGCGGATCTTCTTCTCGGCTGGCACATCGGGGGCGCGGTCGCGCACCTTCGGGCGCTGCACGTCGAGCGCCCCGATCCCGGTCAGGATGCTACGCTCCGGACCGTAGCCGTGTCGAACAACCCGCTGGCGACCATCCGGCAGGATCTCTTCGGCATACTGCGCCACGAAGGCGTCGGCCTCGGCCCGCAGTGCGGCAGCCAGCATTCGGCGCGCCCCGTCGCGCGCGATCTCGGTCAGCGGATCATCCACAGATTCCGGCTGACGAAAGGCGATGATGTCTGTAGTCTTCTCCATGGCGTATCGTTCCTTTTGGAAGATCTGGCAGGCTTCGACACCCGCCACGATACGCCGCCCTCTCAAACCCCGTCACCCATTTCCCGGCATAGCTCACGTTGGTGGAACTCGAAGCTGAAATCGCACGGCTTGAAGGCGACGTCGCCGGGCTTGGAGAAGCGGTCGATTTAGACGCGATGGCGGAGCAGTTGGCTCAACTCAAGCTGAAACTGACCGAGGCTGAAACTGCCGAGGCTACGGCGCGCACCGCTGCGGGAAAGGCCGAGACCGCTCTTGCCGGCGCGCGCGCTAAGCTGGACACAGTGATCGAAGCTCTGCCGGAAGGTCTGCGCACGCCCGAGGCGGTTGTCGCTCAACGGAAGGCTTTACAGAGAGAGCAAAGGCAACTCTCCGAGGCGCTGGAAGTGGCGACGCAACAGGACCGAGCCGCCAGTGAAACGCTCACCCGTGCGCACGAGCAGCTTGAAGCAGCAAAGCGGGCGCGCGATGCGCAGCAACAGCGCGTGAAAAAGGCCCAAGGTGATTTTGACGCTCGGCTTACCGAGGTTGGGCTGGACAAAGCGGGATATGATGCTTGCAAGAGCCATTTCCCGACTCTAGACGCCGACCCCAAGAAGGTGACCGATCACCGCGATGGATTGATCGCTGCTCGCACGACACTGCAGAACGCCATAGCCGCTTGCGCAGATCGTGAACGCCCGGATCTTGCCCCGCTTCAGCTGGCGTTGGCAGACGCCACCCAGACCTTGAACGCGGCCAACGCTGCACTTGCCACAGCGAGAACGGATGTATCGTCACTGACCAAATTCAAGGAATCGCTTGCCGCGGCTCTGACCGAAACCGAGCGGCTTGAAACTGAGACCGGTCCGCTCCGGGGGCTGGCTGATCTGGCTAACGGCAAGAACGATTTCAAGATGACACTCGAGACCTTCGCGATCGGAGCAATGTTCGACCAGGTTCTCGAGGCGGCGAATATGAGGCTCGACCCTATGACACGTGGTCGCTACCGGCTAATGCGTGGGCTCGAGGCATCTGGCGGTCGCGGCAAGCGTGGGCTCGAAATCGAGGTCTTCGACATCAACACCGGCAAGGCGCGCCCGACAGCAACGCTGTCAGGCGGCGAAACCTTTATCGCGGCACTGGCCCTCGCGCTTGGGCTAGCTGATGTGGTCGAGAGCCTTTCGGGCAAGATCCGGATGGACACAATTTTTATCGATGAAGGCTTCGGGAGCCTCGACACCGAGAATGGGGCGGGCACGTTGGATCAGGTGATCCAAGTTCTTGCTGCGCTGACAGAGGGTAACCGCCCGATTGAAGCCGCCTGCCTGACGAAGGCTGGGTGAGCTAAGACACGTGCATAAAGACGTAGTTATGCACGTGTCTTAGCGGGAGATGCCATGTTGGGCGAGGTTCTGGGC
>NZ_JAEKJV010000037.1:0-6506 GCF_017309175.1 Salipiger bermudensis
AGCTCCATCAGAGCCATTCTGTCGTCGGTCATCGTCATCTCCGTCTCAGGTTTCAGGTGTCGCAACCCGAACCTTCTCCGAAGATCGACGGTGACCGCCAGCGTCGCATGTGGCGACGCCCGCGGATTCCTACACCACGCTATGGGGCACTATCTTGGCGCAGAGCGCCAAGAGGGGGCAGCGCCCCCTAATCGGCCGTTGATTGCAATTGAATTGTCACAATAGCGGATGCGCGTTTCTAGCCCGCCAAAGTAGTCGCTAGCGAGGAGCAGCTGCCCCTTCCCACTTCTAGCGGCTTTGTTGCGCAATAGCGGGGCGAGGAATTCATCTTGTGAAGCCAGCGTGGTAGCCGGTCTATACTAGCAGACCCATCCCGCCGAGCTACAAGACCAAGAACTGGCCGGCCTACGACCAAGCGCTGGAACAGCGTGGCTCCCGGACGATCTGGTCGATCCGGACATGGTCTGGGTGCCACCGCCGAGCGGCAAGCGAGCCCGGCAGCTAAAATATAGCGGTGCCGCGATCCAGACATGCCTGACGATAAAGGTCCTCTTCGGCATGGCGCTCCGGCAGACGACCGGGTTCGTTGAAACCTCCTGCGCCTGGTCGGCTTCGCCTGGGCGGTGCCGGATTTCAGCACCTTAAGCAGGCGGCAGAAAACATTGGCCGTGATCATTCCCTACGGCGGCTCGAAGGGTCCGTTGCGCCAGCTGATCGACAGCACCGGCATCAAGGCCGAAGGCGAAGGCGAGTGGCACGCCCGCAAACACGGCGGTGTATTGACCCAGCGGAATCTGCTCAGGTTAGGCCGCTAATCTGAATGCCTCGGCAGACGTACGCGTGGCATGCTCCCGAGAGGCGCTCCGACAAACAAACGCTGAAAATCCGTGCCGTGTAGATTACCGGGAGCAACGTCGATGACGCGCCTAGAGGGCCTAGTTACCGAAGTCTAGAACCTACTCCTGCGCCCACTCCAAAGCCGTTTCCCGAGTTTCCGCTACTCGCCTCGCCCAGCCGCGCCCGAATGTGTCCCATTTGGATAAACTCTTGTAGAACTCCAGACGCATGTCGCTGAACCTGCTAATGACGAATTCCGGATCTGTCTGACTCGCAGCGCCCACTGTGATTGAGCCTACCTGCCCGTCGGCCTTAACTGCTAGCACCTCTTGGAGCATCCGGGCCGATCGCCCAACACCGGCGTTCACACCCATGTCGAAAGTTACAAGATCGACACCCTTCGGTAGCTGATCGCAATTTAAAGCGTTCCAATAATGCGCCCGATAGATTTCCTTAGCCTCATCGACAGTCAGGGCCTTGACCTCGTCGGCCGAACATGCAGCCACTTTACGCCAATCTGCTAGAGTTTTGTGTGTTATACCGAAGTTTGTGGCACCACCAGGATCGCTTGGATTGTCAGCATAGCCCCCTTCATGTAATAGAATTACATCCATGCATCGATGGAAGTGCCGGGCAGACTTCGTATCCTTTGAAGATCTAGAAACCAATGCAGACGAAGAGCCTCGGGGCGCATTTTGAACGAGCGCAGTTGTCTGGCGCAATTGATCTACGACGATTTCCTTAGTCGTCTGAGCGTTCGCACGCTGCATATCGGAGACGATGGCCTGCGACTTGAGCGCGACCTGGTCCTTGTTCCGCGATCCCTCCGAAGATCCAAGCCAAAAGCTGATGACGGTCGCAAATCCAGCCGTAAGTGCGCCCACCGCAATATTGATGACTTGGAAGACCAGGCTGTTCTGGCCGTTAAGTGTTTCGGGCTCTGTAATTAGCGCCCCCAACACCCAGAAGAAGCCAACCACAACCACAATTGAGACCAAAACAGGCCCCCACGCCATAATGCTGCCTTTTTCGGTCAAATCAGCCAGCATATTGCGGGCATCTTTGGTGTCCTCAAACTCCGCTTTGAGCGTATCCAGCTGGGTCTTCATCCGTTCGACTTGGAGTTCGGCTTCACGTCTTTCCGCTTCTGCCTCGATCTCAGCAAGCCGCAAGCGTAGTTTGCCAGCAACCTCCGGATCACTTGCCCTCCTTGCGGCCTCATTGGCGTCGGTCGTACCCAGTGCCTCACGCATCCTTTGAGTGATCTTCGCCTCGACGTCCGGCAAGACGTTATCGACGAGGCGTTTCGCCAGATCTGGCACAAGTGAAATTGCGAGTGAAATTAGCGGGGCCATGGCGACTCCCCTCCCGTGAAAATAAACTCATTACCTTCAATCGCTCTATATTCTCAATCTAACCCGATTCTCGCAACCTATATCGTGACAACCACTCACACTAAGTGCATTGCGATAATATGAATTTGAATCACATATAAACCTCTAACTTATTCATATTAATTTAAAAAATTGAGATGCCGTACATTAAAGCGCCAACAAACAGATTCTCAGAGTGGGCGAAGTTCGTTTAGCATTTTCTGAACGAATGAGTGGTTCTCATCGTGAAACCAGCGTAGCAGATGGTCATCATGAGCACACCTATACCGCTGACCTCCACGACTATGAACGGATTGATCTGCTTCGCACTGGTCGCTATCCCCAATATCCTCCACAGCCCGCCCCTACTCGTCGCCGAGGCAAGCGCTTCGGTGGGCAGCATCCCGGCGGCGACCGGCCGGAGAGCGCAGGAAGTCCCGCGCAACGAAGCGCACGTTCGGGCTGTCACCGGCCGTCTGCTGCGCCTTGCACCGAGGTCGGCTTTGGGTCAGGAGCTCCAAGCTGCATACGGCGCGGCATGACTAGGTGCATGTCCACTTACTGCGCGTTACCGCCCTTCACAGCCCGCATGACGAAGGTCTGCTTCAAGGCATCAAGCACCGGCACAGCCAGTACTCTGCCAAGTCTCGAGCACCGCCGAGGGACCGCTCCGACCGGGACGACCACCGCTCAGGGCACCCTCGATCACCTCGCCTCCCCCTTCTCACCCTCAACAACTGACCCGCGTCACGCCGTCCGCGGCATTCGTCGCATCCGGGAACACACCGCTGGCGAGAAACAGTACCGCGGCGATGCCGTTCCGCGCGGTCTGATCCGGCGTCAGCGTCACCTTCTGGATCAGTGTCGCCAGATAGCCGTGGGCTTCGTCGACAAGCTCCGGATCCGAGAGCAGGGTCTCCATCTGCTGCAGAGCTCGCTCATAGATCGCACGGGCGTCCTCCTGTACCTCGGCGCTCTGGGCGATCCGGGCTTCGAGGTCGGAGAGGCGTGTGGTCAGCTCCGCGATCTCGCGCTCGAGCGCGTCCGTGCGGGCCTTGAACGCGGCAAGGGGCGCGCCGTCGGCGGTGGCGTTGAGGATGTCCTCGCGGCCCGTTTCGGCCTTCGTGAGGGCCGCCTTCAGGCGATCGCGATCGGCTTTGACACTCCCGCCGCTGAGCTTCGTACGCTCGGCTTTCAGCGCTGCCTCGAAGGACGCGATCAGCTCCGGCGAGCGGAACGCCTGGCGCAGGGCATCGAATACCCGGGCCTCGATGCGCCGGCGGGAGATGAGCACCGTGTTGTTGCAGGCCTTCTTCCGCGCCTCGCGGCAGCCGTAGCTGGTCCGGTTCGACATCACGTAGGGGGCTCCGCAACATCCGCAGATCAGCCGGCCCGAGAGCAGGTAGCTCTTGCGACGTGCCGCGCGCGCAGCCCGCGGCGTGGCTGCCCCGCGCCGGGCGAGTTCGACTTGCACCGAATCCCAAAGCGGCTGCTCGATGAGGCGCAGCTCAGGGATCTCCTGTTCGACCAATTTGTCGGGTGTGGGCCTGATCTTCTTCATGAGTGTCTCGGGGTGATAAGTGTGCGTGTTGCGGCAAACGCTCGCGATGCCGATGTAGAGCTCGTTGCGCAGGATACCTTCACCGGTTGTCGGATTGCCCCGGATCGTCGAGCCATCCCAGCTTCCGCCCCGCGGGGCGGGGACCTTGTCGAGATTGAGCCCCTCGGCGATCGCCGCGCTGGACCTTCCCGACGCAAACTCGCGGAAGATGCGGTGGACGATCGCCGCTTGCTCGAGGTCGATCGCGCGGTTGAGACCGGTTTCGACCTCGACCTTGCGGTAGCCATAGGCGCTGGTGTGGAGCCGCTGCCGTGTCACGGCGCCCTGCATCCCCCTCCGCGTTTTCTGGCCGATCTTCTCGCTGAGCAACTGTGCGCCATACCCCGCGAACAGGACTTTCAGGAAGTCCTGCTTCCCTTGCTCGAGCGAGTGCAATTCGATGCTCTGGAACGTGAGGATGTCATAGATCCTGAGAGCATCCGTGAGTTTGCGGTTGAGACGGTCGATATCCTCGACGACGACGATATCGAACTCCATGTTGTCCGCGGCACGCTTCATCGCCTGGAAGCCCGGGCGGCGGGTGTTCCGGCCGGTCTTCTCATAGTCCGAGAACACATTGACCATCGTCCAGCCCTGACGATCGCAAAAGCGCTTTGCCATGGCGACCTGGTCTTCGATGGAGCTCGGGCTCTGCAGGTTCGAGCTGTAGCGGGCGTAGACAGCGGCACGTTTTGTCATCGAAGAATGTCCTTCCTGGTCTCGGGGGGCGATCAGCGCTGCGTGTTCGCAGCGGTCTTGCGGGCGGCGGCCTGCGCCTCGGCGCGGGCCATCAGCCCGACGAGCCGCGTCAGCGCGACCTGCACGCTCTGCGCGCCGCCGGGGTTGTCGTTGGCGGTCTGCAGGTCGATTGCGGTGTTGGTCTTGGTCATGCTCAGTCCTCAAAAAGCCTGCCCGTTCTTGGGCAGGGAGGACGTGTTGCCGTTGCATGGATCGCAGAAACGGTTCGGTTCGGATCCCTCGCGGGGGCGCCTTTCAGCGCCCCCGCAGGTCTCAGTCGGGCGTCTCCTGGCGCAGCGCCATCGCGATCTCCTCGGCGTGGCGCAGCTCGAAGATGTCGATCAGCCCGTCGCGGAGCGCGTAGAGCGGCCGGCTCGCCGCATGAACCTCGTCGCCCCGGCAGGTGCGGGTGCGCTGGAGATGTGACTGCACCATGCCCTCATCGTTGATCACCTCGATGCGCCACTCGGCCTCGAGGACCTGCGTGATCGGTCCGAGCAGCGTCTCGAGATCGTGCAGATCCTTCGCGCTGAAGATCTGCCGGCGGAAGAAGCGCCGGCGGAGGTCCCGCGCCAGCTTGATGTGACGCAGCACTTCAAGCGCATCGAGCGTGTCGAGCGCCGTCTCCGCAGCTGGGAAGAGCAACAGCAGCGCGTGGATGCGCTTCATCAGCGGATCGTAATCGAGATCAGACATGACGAACCTCCTTCTCGCTGCGGATGCGGCCCTTGCGCCTGGTCTCGATCACGACCGGTCGTGCGGCCCGGCGCTGTCGGTTGCGGTCACGGCGCATGTCCTGCTCGGCGTGGATCCTCGCGCGGACCTGCTGCAGGCGCTTGAGGCTGTCGCCAGACAGTCGCCCCAGCAGCGCGGTGCCGGCGTCGCGCCGGATGTCGAAGCCGCTGTTCTTGAGCGAGACCATCAGCCGACGCGAGGCATGGAAGCGGGTCTGCCGGTGCAGCGACGCGCCGTCGCGCTCGGTCTCATCGAGCACGTCGATGGCGTAGGCCTCCCGGCGCCCGAAGCGCCGCGGGTTGGTCGTGCCGTAAGCGAGCACGGCGTAGCGTTCGCCGAAGCGCTCGACCACGTCGGTCACCAGTGTCGGGCGAACCTTCGGGGACTCGCTGCCGTCGGCCTCCTCGGTCTCATGCGGGAAGCGGAACGCGACGATGTCGCCCGGCTCGACGGTGGCGTGCCACGGTGCCGGGATTTGCAAAAGGGTCTGTTCTGTCATCGGATGTCCTTGTCGATGATCTGTCACGTCTTCCGCCGACTGGGCCGGGGCCCGCGTCCGGCTGCGCGACACCCGTTCTGCGCAGCCGGACGCGGGCTCCTGCCCTGCCGTCCGCGCCTCTCGCCGGGGTCTTGGGGGGGCAGCCTCCCGAGCCGTCGGAGACGCCGCAGGGTGGAGGGATGTGGCGAACGCTCCCTCCGAGCCGGAAGGGGGGCGGGGATACCGCGCGGAGCGGTGTCCCCGGGCGCAGGGGGTGAAGGGGGAGTGCAGAACGACGCCCCTTCCGCGCGCCGCGCAGGCGTGTCCGCCGCACAGGCGCGGGGTTCGGGGCAGCGCCCCGACGAACGCCAGCCCGAGCGGTTTCCAGGGGAAACTGCGCGGGCTGATTAGTGAGTAATCCCCCTGCACACCGGCGCATCGCGAGGGCCAACCGAACCCGCGTTTCCGGAGACCCATAGCCAATCCGACTTCCTGACCTCCACAACAGGAGGACGACCCATGCCGACCAGGCAAACCCACCCGATCGTGCTGCGCATGGCGGGCATGTTCCCGAAGGATCTCGGCGGCTACGAAGGCCATCGCCGCCGCAAGGGCGGCGATCTCGGTGTCAATCGGCAGCCAATCGTGACCCCCTATCGGCATCCAAAAATGACCCCCTTGGAGCGCCCGGGTAGCTGGCCCGATGCGGTGTAGCCCTCACACAGCGCAGCCGTATCGGGCCAGC
>NZ_JAEKJV010000038.1:2500-5837 GCF_017309175.1 Salipiger bermudensis
TAGCCGCAAGGCGGTAGCACACTAGATTGAACCTGTCTTTTACTGGATCAAATCAAGCGCGAGAAGGGCGTTTGGTGGATGCCTTGGCAGTAAGAGGCGATGAAGGACGTGATACTCTGCGATAAGTCCTGGCGAGCTGAGAATAAGCTTTGACCCAGGAATTTCCGAATGGGGCAACCCACCTGAAAGTTCATTATAATTGCTTCGGCAGTTTATAATGTTCTTAAACAGGTACTTTTAACCTGAATACATAGGGTTTTAAGAGCAAACCCGGGGAACTGAAACATCTAAGTACCCGGAGGAAAGGACATCAATAGAGACTCCCCTAGTAGCGGCGAGCGAACGGGGACCAGCCGAGCCTTGAGAGTGACCAGAAGGATCTGGAAAGATCAGCCATAGTGGGTGACAGCCCCGTATGGGAAGCTCGATAGGACGTATCAAGTAGGGCGGGACACGTGAAATCCTGTCTGAAGATCGGAGGACCACCTCCGAAGGCTAAGTACTCCTTACTGACCGATAGCGAACCAGTACCGTGAGGGAAAGGTGAAAAGCACCCCGACGAGGGGAGTGAAACAGTACCTGAAACCGAACGCCTACAATCAGTCGGAGCTTCCTTGCGAAGTGACGGCGTACCTTTTGTATAATGGGTCATCGACTTGGTCTATCTAGCAAGCTTAAGCCGTTAGGTGTAGGCGCAGCGAAAGCGAGTCTTAATAGGGCGTCGAGTTAGATGGATCAGACCCGAAACCGAGTGATCTAGGCATGACCAGGATGAAGGTAAGGTAACACTTACTGGAGGTCCGAACCCACACCTGTTGAAAAAGGTCGGGATGAGTTGTGCCTAGGGGTGAAAGGCCAATCAAACTCGGAGATAGCTGGTTCTCCGCGAAATCTATTTAGGTAGAGCGTCATCCGAATACCCCGGGGGGTAGAGCACTGGATGGGTAATGGGGCCCCACAGGCTTACTGATCCTAACCAAACTCCGAATACCCGGGAGTACTAGATGGCAGACACACTGCGGATGCTAACGTCCGTAGTGGAGAGGGAAACAACCCTGACCTACAGCTAAGGCCCCCAATTCATGGCTAAGTGGGAAAGCAGGTGGGACGACCAAAACAACCAGGAGGTTGGCTTAGAAGCAGCCATCCTTTAAAGATAGCGTAACAGCTCACTGGTCTAATCAAGTTGTCCTGCGGCGAAGATGTAACGGGGCTCAAGCCATGAGCCGAAGCTTAGGATGCCGTAAGGCATGGTAGCGGAGCGTAGTGTGATATAGGATCTATCCTCTTCTGCACCCTTCGGGATGCAATGGAGGACAGGATCCTTTCAGTGAAGCCCGGGCGTGAGCCAACGGGTGGAGAGATCACTAGCGAGAATGATGACATGAGTAGCGACAAAGAGTGTGAGAGACACTCTCGCCGAAAGTCCAAGGGTTCCTGCTTAAAGCTAATCTGAGCAGGGTAAGCCGGCCCCTAAGGCGAGGCCGAAAGGCGTAGTCGATGGGAACCAGGTTAATATTCCTGGGCCATGTGGTGGTGACGGATCGCAGAGGTTGTCAGTCCTTATCGGATTGAACTGGCAGCTGAGCGGTCCCTGGAAATAGCCCCACTTTAGGACCGTACCCTAAACCGACACAGGTGGACTGGTAGAGAATACCAAGGCGCTTGAGAGAACGATGTTGAAGGAACTCGGCAAAATACCTCCGTAAGTTCGCGAGAAGGAGGCCCGGTTCCTAGGCAACTAGGGGCTGGGGGCACAAACCAGGGGGTGGCGACTGTTTACTAAAAACACAGGGCTCTGCGAAGTCGCAAGACGACGTATAGGGTCTGACGCCTGCCCGGTGCCTGAAGGTTAAAAGGAGGGGTGAGAGCTCCGAATTGAAGCCCAGGTAAACGGCGGCCGTAACTATAACGGTCCTAAGGTAGCGAAATTCCTTGTCGGGTAAGTTCCGACCTGCACGAATGGCGTAACGACTTCCCCGCTGTCTCCAACATCGACTCAGCGAAATTGAATTGCCTGTCAAGATGCAGGCTTCCCGCGGTTAGACGGAAAGACCCCGTGCACCTTTACTACAGCTTCGCACTGGCATCAGGATTGTGATGTGCAGGATAGGTGGTAGGCTTCGAAGCAGGGACGCCAGTCTCTGTGGAGCCAACAGATGAGATACCACCCTTCGCACTCTTGATGTCTAACCGCGGTCCGTTATCCGGATCCGGGACCCTGCGTGGCGGGTAGTTTGACTGGGGCGGTCGCCTCCTAAAGCGTAACGGAGGCGCGCGAAGGTTGGCTCAGAGCGGTCGGAAATCGCTCGTTGAGTGCAATGGCAGAAGCCAGCCTGACTGCAAGACTGACAAGTCGAGCAGAGTCGAAAGACGGCCATAGTGATCCGGTGGTCCCAAGTGGGAGGGCCATCGCTCAACGGATAAAAGGTACGCCGGGGATAACAGGCTGATACTGCCCAAGAGTCCATATCGACGGCAGTGTTTGGCACCTCGATGTCGGCTCATCTCATCCTGGGGCTGGAGCAGGTCCCAAGGGTACGGCTGTTCGCCGTTTAAAGAGGTACGTGAGCTGGGTTTAGAACGTCGTGAGACAGTTCGGTCCCTATCTGCCGTGGGTGTAGGATACTTGAGAGGAGTTGCCCCTAGTACGAGAGGACCGGGGTGAACGATCCACTGGTGGACCAGTTGTCGTGCCAACGGCAGTGCTGGGTAGCTATGATCGGACAGGATAACCGCTGAAGGCATCTAAGCGGGAAGCCCCCCTCAAAACAAGGTATCCCTGAGGACCGTGGAAGACCACCACGTCGATAGGCCGGAGATGTAAGCATGGTAACATGTTCAGTTGACCGGTACTAATGGTCCGATAGGCTTGATTTGATCCAGTAACAGACAGGGACACAAACCTGACTGCGAACACTCAAAAGCATACACATACAGCGTACTCGACTGACAGCACCGCCCGACAGGGCAGGTTGATGAACACCCACCCGCAGTGACGGGGTGTGGCAACGCGCTTCGCTTCGCGAAACGCTCTCTACCGCACCGTCTCTGCAGCGTGGTCTTTCCTTGGTTTGGTGGTCATAGCACGAGCAAAACACCCGGCTCCATTCCGAACCCGGTCGTTAAGTGCCGTCGCGCCAATGGTACTGCGTCTCAAGACGTGGGAGAGTAGGTCACCGCCAAACCTAGAAAAGACCACAAAACCGTATCTCTCTAAACGATCCACCCTGACCAATACACAATCAGGGCAAAATCGCCGCGGGATGGAGCAGCCCGGTAGCTCGTCAGGCTCATAACCTGAAGGTCGTAGGTTCAAATCCTACTCCCGCAACCA
>NZ_JAEKJV010000039.1:0-5730 GCF_017309175.1 Salipiger bermudensis
AACCCATCGGAAACATCCCGCCAGCAGAGGCCGAAGCAAACTACCACGCAGCTCTGGAAACTCAGACCATGGCTGCGTAACTTAAATCAACCAGCCTCCGGCAAACCCGGCGCGGTTCAATCGCGGAAATCGAAAGCATCTACGCGTCATATCGAATACTCGGCCACCGGCTCTCCCAGTTCGAGGCGAGGCTGTCGAGGTTAAGTCCAGCACGAGAGCAAGACTCCAAGACCAGTGCCCTGCTCCTAGCCCTGCAGTCGGGAATGTCCGAACTCAAGAAGATATTTGAAGACAGGCGATTGGAAAATGCCTTCGAAGAAGTGCTGAAAATCCGCGGGGCTGTCGCGGACCTGTCGCCAGACGACAAGAGAACGCTGGGTGACGTGCGCCGCATGCCTGTCGTCGAATCCTGCTGCTACGCCTGGTTGGAGGCCGGACAGAAGATCGGCGTCTCGACCGGCACGGTTGGCCCCGACACAGGCAAACGTACCGGGCGCCTGATCGACTTCATCCAGGACGTCAGGTTGATGATCGGCAATCCGGAAAAGCGCTTGAGCGGTGAAACGCTCAAGGAAGACATCGCACGCTTCGAAGAGCTGCACGCTATTCGCACCGAAAACGACCAAGCTCTCGGGGAGCCAACCTTCGGCACCGGCCCTGTCGAAGACGTAGACTAGTCCAGAGGTAGCAATCGTTTTTCAAATTCGTCCGACCCCATGTGCCGGATGTTGAGCGCGCTGTCATGGTCACCCCATGACACGCGCTCCCTTTTCTCGACAGCAGACCGCCTCCGATCTCGATCGGATCAATGATGCTCTCCTCACTCTCGCCCGCCTTCTCGGCGAGGCGGCTGCGAAGGACACGCGTGTCTCCTTCACCCCCGGCGAGGAGATCGCACCCCATGCCCCCGCAAAAGATTCCAACTAAAGGAACTGCCCGTCTCAAGACCGTGAAGCAGGTCGCCTTCGAGGACAACGTGTCCGAGAAGACCGTCCGCCGCGCCATCGACGCGGGCCTGCTCGAGGTGATCCGGACCGGCCCGCGCGGCCGCCTCATCCGCATCCATCCGGACGCCCATATGGCCTACCGTCGCCGCCGCGACTGGTAGGGCCTGCTATCCACAAAAGTCATTTATTAACAGCACTTTACTGATCCGTCAGGAAGACATCCCCTCCGTAAAGAATAGATTTTCGGTGCTACTATCTTCCCGAATGTCCACCTCTGTCCCCTCCGGTCTTCCCGAGACCCACCCTGTCCAGAAAGGAATTCCCCGAATGAAGCACTTTAGCGCCAACGACCTGAGCCTCGCCCTCCTCCCCCATCAGACCCCCATGTTCAGCGATGTTCTCGCCAAGATTGCGGCGGACACCGACCTGAGCGCCACGCGAAAGCGCGACATGGCGTCCGCCCTCAAGCGCGTGGCGGAAGCGCTGGGGAAAGCCCCCAGCAATGTTCCCGCGGAGCTCCGGTGGCTCCAGCCCCGGCTCGAAGCGATCGCCCCGGCGATGATCGGGGTTTCGCAGAAGACCTGGGCCAACCTTGTGAGCAATGCCCGGGCCGCCCTGGTGCATTCCGGGATTGCGAAGCCCAGAACAAACCGGCAACATGTTCTGACCGAAGGCTGGCGAGTGCTGTGGGAAACCGCCCGCGCCAGCGGCAAGATCCACGCTTCGCTCAGCCGCTTTGTCTACTTCCTGGATCGCCTGGGGGGTCGCCCCCGAGGAGGTCGGAGACCCGCGTGTGACCGCGTTCCACGACGCCCTGATGGATGACGAGATCCGCAAGAATCCGGCGGCATCGTTGCGCAACGCGGTCAACGCCTGGAACCGCTCGGTCGATCATATCCCGGAATGGCCGCAGACGCGCTTGAAGGGCGCGGCGCCGAAAGCCCGGACGATCAAGCTACCGCTCGCCACCTTCCCGGCGAGCTTTGCCGCTGATCTTGCGTGCTTCAAGGAGACCACAGGCCGCACGGACTTCCTCGCCGAGCCCGGCACCCGTCCCCTCGCCCCGGCATCGATCGCGACCTATGCCCGCCTGTTGGAGCGCTTCGCGGGAGCTGTGGTGCGGTCTGGCGTCCCCGCCGAAGATATCCCCGATATTGCAGCTCTCCTCTCCGACAAGATGCTCGAGGTCGGCCTTCGCTGGCTCTACGCGCGCAGTGGTACCGCGCTGACCCCGGGCCTGAAACAGACCATCCTGGCGCTGCAGCAGGTGGGGCGTCGCCACCTCGGGCGGGCCGAGCAGCCCGTGCTCGACAAGTACGTGAAGCGCTTGCCCAGGAAGCAGCAGGGGATGACCGAGAAGAACCGCGCGCGCCTGCGCCCGATGCTGGCCCCGCAAATGCGGGCGCGCATTGCCAAGCTGCCGGAGGCCCTGATGAAGCGCGCCGGCACTCAGACGTCCCACAAGGCGTGCCTCCTGCGCGAACAGGCCATTGCCCTAGAAATCCTGCTGTATTGCCCGATCCGCCGCCGCAACCTGCGCTCCATTGACCTCGACCGCCACCTGCAGCGTCCGGGAGACGGACGTGCCTATCTCGTCCTCCCGCAGGACGAGGTGAAGAACCGCAAGATGCTGGAGTTTGAGCTGCCGAAGCGGATCGTTGCGATGATCGAGCGCCACCTTGCCCTGCGCTCGCCGCGGCTCTGCCCGGCAGGAACAACCTATCTCTTCCCCAAGCGCGATGGCAGCGGCCCGATGGCCGACGGGCAGCTTGCGGCCAGCCTCAAGAAATGCCTGCGCCGCGAGCTGGGGCTCGATGTGAACCTGCATCTCTTCCGCCATTTCGCCGCCCACCTTCTTCTCGAGGCCTGCCCCGGTCACTACGAGGCCGCGCGCCGTCTGCTCGGCCATTCGCGGCTGACCAGCACGCTCAACGCCTATACCGGCGTAGAGACCACCTCTGCCAGACCACCTCTGCCGCGCGCGCGTATGCGGATATTGTCGGGAAGCTGCAGCAATGACCCGGACCGTTCGCATTCTGTCCCTTGCTGACTGGCCTGCTGCGGATCAGCAGATGTGGCGCCGCGCCGTCCAGACCGGCGGCCTGTTCGACGATATCGGCCCGCTGTCGCATTTGGCGGACGAGACGCTCGGCATGCTTCGCAGCGGTTACGGAAAATGGCTCACCTGGGTGGCGGACGTCCTGCCGGGGGCACTCTCGGAGCCACCGGACCAGCGCCTCACCAATGCCCGCTACCTGGAGTTCATCGAGGCCAACGCGCATTTGTCGCCCAAGAGCCAGCATCTCTATGCGTCCAGCACCCTGCGGGTCCTGGCGGCCTGCTATCCCACCGTGGACTGGGGCTCCTTCCGAAAGATCGAATTCCATCTCAAACAGAAGGCCGACGACCACGTCAGCCATCGCAAGGACGGGCGTATCCTCTCCGGCCAATTTGTGCTCGCCAGGAGCCTCGAGCTGGAAGCGGAGGCCGAAGCCATCGCATCGCCGCTCCAGGGAGCGCTGCAGCAGCGCAACGGGACGCTGCTGGCCTTCCTGTCGCTGATCCCGCTGCACCGCCGCGCGCTGACCAGCCTCCGGCTCGGCGAGTCCATTCTCTTCGAGGACGGTGACATCCACATCGTGACCAAACCGGAGCTCACCAAGACGAAGACCTACTGGAATACGGTGGTGCCCGAGGTCCTTGTGCCGTCGCTGCAGCGCTACGCAAGCGAAACCCGCCCCTGGCTCATGGCGCGAGGCGGTGCCGAGCATGATAGCCTCTGGGTCACCAAGGATGGCATGCCCCTGACCGGGACGGCAACCGGCACGCTGATCCGCAACCTGACCCAGGACCTCTTCGGCGTGGTGATCTCGCCGCATCTCTTTCGGGACATCGCGGCCACCACGCTGGCCCGCATCTCGCCCGAGGCCGTGGGGCACATCCGCCCCTTGCTCGGCCACAATGGCCATCTGACGGCCGAGAAATACTACAACCACGCCACCGCTCTGGACGTCGGCCGCCGCCACGCGCGCCTGATCGACAGCCTCAAAAAGGACACCTGACCATGCGCACCGCCATCTACGCCCGCTTCTCCTCGGCCTTGCAGCGCGAAGCCTCGATCGAGGACCAGGTGCGGCTCTGCCAAAACCGCGCCCACACAGAAGGCTGGAGCGTCGTGCAGGAGTTCAGCGACATGGCGCTTTCGGGCGCTTCCATGCACCGTCCCGGACTGCAGAGCTTGATTGATCTCGCCGCGCGCGGTGGGCTCGACGTCATCCTCTGCGAGGCCCTGGACCGGCTGAGCCGGGACCAGGCCGACGTCGCCACGCTCTACAAGCAGCTCAACTTCCATAACGTGCGGGTCGTCACCCTCTCAGAGGGCGAGGTCAACGAGCTGCACGTTGGCCTCAAGGGCACGATGAACCAGATGTTCCTCAAAGACCTTGCTGCCAAGACGCGGCGCGGCCTGCGCGGCCGCGTCGAAGCGGGCAAATCTGGTGGCGGCAACGCCTATGGCTATGCGGTGGTGCGCAGGCTGGGTGCAGACGGCCTGCCAGTCACCGGCGAGCGCGAGATCATTCCCGAAGAAGCGGAGATCATTAGCCGCGTGTTCTCCGAATTTTCCACTGGCTAGTCGCCCAAAGCCATCGCCCGCGGGCTCAACGAGGATGGCATCCCCGGCCCGCGCGGCGAGCTCTGGCGCGACACCGCGATCCGCGGGCACCGCATCCGTGGCACAGGCCTTCTCAACAATGAGCTCTATCTCGGGCGCCGCGTGTGAAACCGCCTCCGCTACGTGAAGGACCCGGCGACGGGCAAGCGCGTCTCGCGCCTCAACCCCGAGAGCGACTGGGTCATCCAGTAGGTGCCGGAGCTGCGCATTGTCAGCGACGATCTCTGGGCGTCGGTGAAGGAGCGGCAGGAAAAGATCGACGCCACGCCCGCAGTTCAAGGCATCCGGAAGAGCAAATTCTGGGAAAAGCGCCGCGGCACTCACCTGCTCACCGGCAAGCTTGCCTGCGGCTGTTGCGGCGGCGGCTTTGCCGCGGTCGGCCGGGACTATCTGGCCTGCTCCAACGCGCGCAAGCTTGGCACCTGCGACGCCCGCACATCGATCAAGCGCGCGACCCTCGAAGACGCCGCTCTCGGGCTCCTGCGGGATCGCCTCATGCAACCGGACGCCGTGGCAGAGTTCGTCACTGCCTTCACCAGAGCCGCAAACGCCCAGAGACGTGACGAGGGGATCAAACACGAACAGACCCGCAAGGCCCTCAAGGACGTCGAGCGCAAACTCGCAGGCCTCTATGACGCCATCGCCGATGGCTTACGGACACCGGGGCTGCTGCAGAAGCTGCAGGCGCTGGAAGAGGAGAAGGCCGAGCTGGAGCGCAAGCTCGAGGCCCCTGCCCCGAGCGCGGTACGGTTTCATCCGAAGCTGGCGGAGCTCTATCGGAGCAAGGTCACGGAGCTGTCGGAAGCGCTGAAGGACGATACGATCCGCGTCCCGGCGCTGGACCTGCTGCGCAGCCTGATCGACCGCGTTGTGGTGCATCACGACGCGGAGACGAAAGGGATTACGCTGGAGGTTGAGGGGGCGCTGAGCGCGATGATCGCGCAAGCCCAGCCCGGAGGGCTGGGTGATGTCGATCCGAGTTCGTTAGAACTGGTTGCGGGAGTAGGATTTGAACCTACGACCTTCAGGTTATGAGCCTGACGAGCTACCGGGCTGCTCCATCCCGCGGCGATTTTGCCCTGATTGTGTATTGGTCAGGGTGGATCGTTT
>NZ_JAEKJV010000040.1:0-5264 GCF_017309175.1 Salipiger bermudensis
CGCGGTTCAACTCGCGCTCGCTCATCATCACCCATCCCATGCCCATTCTCCCTCAGTCTATGAACGGAGAGTGACATTCCTGAATTGTTCATGGGTGACATTTTAGCTTTGCGGCTACACAACCAAGTATCGCGGAATCAAGGTTATGTAAAATTATGCGGTGCCAACGAGGGGCCTAAGCCGCGCGAGCTACTGAACCCGCCAAGCGCCTCGACAGCCTCGGCTACGTGAGCTGACCGAACTTGTTTCTGGAAAGTCGACGACGATCCGACTTTCCGGTCATGACACAGAACACAGCTGAAATTCTCTCCCAATATAAGCCGCTCGTCCGGAAGGTCGCGCGGCGCTTCGCATGGTCCCGGCTCGATCCCGAAGATCTCCAGCAGACGGCTCGTCTCGGCATCATCAGAGGTCTTGAGAGCTACGACACGGAAAAAGGAGCGCTCACGCCCTCTTTCTCCGGCATCGCGTACAACGAGCTGGCGACTTACTGCCGCAGGACGGCCTTCGTGATGCATCAGACATCGCGCGCCCGCCGCCTCTTTCAGAAGGCCGGGATCGCTACGAGAGAGTGCGGCCTGGAGGGGGCCGAGGCCCGCCTCGCGGCCGCGGGAAAGCTTGGTGTCGATATCCGAGATGTCGAGCGAGTGGTCGTCGTAATGTCGCGCCTTGGCGACGATGCTCGTCCGCCTGAATTTCCTGCTCGCACTACTGGTCGTCGTGTGCCTCCTCTCTATCGGCTTCATCGCTGGCATAGCCTTAGGCCCGATCTGAGGCCGTACTGCCGTAAGAAATTAAAAAAGACAGATGAAAAGTTTTGGAAACCGCCTCTATGGACTCACTTCCTCTTCAGCCGAGGGCAATGGAGCTCGCCGGATCGGACCAAGAAGAAAGTTTTACAATGACTATTCAAAACCTCGCAGAACGGGTAGCGCTCTGCTTTGAGATCTCAGAAAGTGATGATGGGAGAAAATTATTCCGACCAGATCCGGATTGTCCACGGTTTTTTGTTGACGCCATTCAAAGCATGATTTGCGCAGTCATATACGACCCCGACGCCGTATATGAAATGGCTCACCACGTTGCGTCTCACATGTCGAATTTCGAAGAAATCGATCAAGCTCGCGAAACTCTTTGCAACATTGTGCCGGATCAAGGCGACGAATTGTCGGAGTGGAAGGATGCGGATCCGGACCGTGCGGAAGATGTAGAGAAAATTCAGAGTGATCTCGATTGCGATCTGATTGAAGCGAGCTTTATTGCATGGCAAAATGAGGCGGAAAAATTGTTTGATGAACTTGCAGATTACTTGGCGGTTCGGGGTGAAGAAATGGAACGCGAAGAAGTATAACTATGGCGCAGGCCTCGGGCCTGCGCCCTCTTCTCATTCACAGGAAATCCTATAAACTCTTTCGACATTATCTACCGATGGACATTGAACGCGGGCATGCACGCATTGAACGCGTCGCGCCCTTCCACCGACCGCATCACCATCACTGCGGCACTACGGCGTTGCGTAATTACGGAATGCAGGCGATAGAAAAATTAGGATAGATACATGACATCCGGAAAGCACATCGAGCAGCCCGATTTTATCCTGCGCTTCCTCGGTGAGAGCGTGGAAATCGAGGGCACAATCCCCGGCCGAACAGACACGCTGTCTCTGCCCGCTTGGGCATTCGAACCCCTCACCGTCGAGCAAGCGCTGAACCTCGCGAACCTGTTTCTTGATGTGCATTACGGTGCAAAGCTGGAGGACGACGGCTTCCCCGAAGCCTTCCGAAAAGCACGCGGCACTGTCGACCCGAACACAGACCTGGAAGATTGAGGGACCAACTCTTCCAAGAAGATCTTCCGGGAGCCGCAATGATGTCAGCCTGGGGGTGCCCGTTTCGATCATGCCAGTCCGCTTGGTCGGTGAATGCGCCGGCTCAGGACCCAGAGCGGCCGATCCTGACGCGTCAGGCTTTTCGCTTGGCGCGCCCGCCGTGGTCATGGATCGCGGCGGCGGGCCTTCGGCCCCAGTCAGCCGAGCACCGCCCCGCGCAGCGCGGCCAGCCCCGCAGCCATGAGCGCCTCCGCCCCGGCCTTGTCCGATGCCTCGACATACAACCGCAACTCCGGCGCGTTTCCTGAGGGACGCACATGCACGATGCGACCGTCGGTCAGCGTCATCCGGACACCGTCGGTCAGGTCCGTGCCGGCCTCATCACCTCCAAGCTGGGCCAGGAACGATGCGCGCGCCTCGGTGCTCTCCGCCAAGCGGGTCACGAAAGGCTGCGAGCGCTCCTGCGGCACCTCTTGCAGGCGGTCGGCCATCGTCACCACCGGCGGCTCCTGCGCCACCCGCTCCGAGAGCGTGCCGCCCCCGGCTGCGATCAGCGTCATGATCAGCGGCAACATGCAGTCGCGCGTGGCGAGCGGCGCCAGCGGACCCGCCGGGCCCTGCGCCTCGAAGCCCAGCAGGAAGCCCCCGTTGGCCTCGTAGCCCACCACCTTGCCGCCGGCCTCTTCCATGCCGGCGATCACGAAGGGCGAGCCGATCCGGGTCAGCCGCACCGCGCCGAAGGTCTTCTTCTGCACGCCGGAGTTCGACGAGATCGGCGTCACCACGGTGTCGGCCCCCAGCATCTCGGCGGTGATCTGCCCCATGACATCGCCCGGCACGATGGTGCCGGTCTCGTCCGCCAAGAGCGGCCGGTCGCTGTCGCCATCGGTCGAGACCAGCGCGTCGAGCCCGTCGGCCTTGACCCACACCGCAATCTGCGCACGCGTGTCGGGATCGACCGCCTCGGTGTCGACGGGAATGAAGGTCTCCGAGCGGCCATACTCGACCACCTCCGCCCCAAGCCCCTGCAGGATCGCGGCGAGATCGTCGCGGCCCACTGCGGAATGGGCATAAAGCCCGATCCTGCGCCCCTTGAGCGCGCGTGCGCCACAGGCCTCGATATAGCGTTCGACAAACCGCGCGGCGGCGTCCTCGTCCTGCGCCATGTCGGCCTCGGCCGTGCCTGCCGCACGCCCGAGCGCGCCGTTGATCGCCGCCTCGTCGGTCTTGGTGATCTCGCCGGTCCGCGAGTAGAACTTGAGACCGTTGCGATCCGCCGGGATGTGGCTGCCGGTCACCATGATCGCCCCGGCGCCGACCTCCTGTGCCGCCAGCGCCAGTGCCGGCGTCGGAAGCGCCCCGCAATCGATGACGCGGATGCCCTCGGCCCGCGCCGCCGCCGCGATATCCGCCGCGATGCGCGGGGAGGACCGGCGCAGGTCGCGCCCGAGGCACAGCCCGTTGCCGATGTCACAGGCCGCGATGAAGGCCCGCACGTGGTCTGCGACCAGCGCGGGCGTCAGCTCTGTCACCAGGCCGCGCAGGCCGCTGGTGCCGAATTTCGGTGCCATATTCCTATGCCTCTCAGTCCGTTGCGCGAGGAAGGGCGCTCAGCCCTTCGCCCCCTGCCCCCGCGAATAGACATCCTCGTAGCGCACGATGTCGTCCTCGCCCACATAGGAGCCTGTCTGCACCTCGATCAGCACCATCGGCACCTTGCCGGGGTTCTCCATCCGGTGTTTTGCGCCGAGCGGGATATAGATCGACTCGTTCTCGGTCACCAGTTTGACGGTGTCGTCGCAGGTCACCTTGGCGGTGCCCTCGACCACGATCCAGTGCTCGGAACGGTGGAAGTGGCTCTGCAGCGACAGCGAGGCGCCGGGATGCACCACGATGCGCTTCACCTGGAAGCGCGAGCCGACCACGAGGCTCTCGAACCAGCCCCAGGGGCGACGATCCTTGGGGAACTCCACCGCCTGCCTGGCGCCCTTTTTCTTCAGCGCGTTGACCGCGAGCTTGACGTCCTGCGCCCGATCCTTGGGCGCGACGAGCACCGCGTCGTTCATCGCCACCGCGACCATGTCCTCGAGCCCGATGCCCACCAGCTCGACGGTGTCGCTGTCAGAGCGCAGCAGCGAGTCCTTGCAGTCGATCGCCGTGGCGGAACCGTGGGTGACATTGCCGCGCTCGTCCGGCCCGGCCTCGCGCCAGATCGCGTCCCAGCCGCCGAGATCCGACCAACCGGCATCGAAGGGCACAACCTCGAGCGCCTCGGCCTTTTCCATCACCGCGTAGTCGATCGAGATGTCCTCGGCCTGCGACCACGGCTTGGCCGCGAGGCGCAGGAAGCCGAGATCGACATCTGCCTCGGTGACCGCCGCGGTCACCGGCGCCACGAGATGGCTGGCATGGGCCTCGAACGCCGCGAGGATGTCCTTGACGCGAAACAGGAAGATACCGGCGTTCCACAGGAACCCGCCGCTCTCGAGCATCTTGGCCGCGGTGGCCGCATCGGGCTTTTCGACGAAGCGCTTGAGCGGCACGGTGCCCTCGCCCTCATCGCTGGCATCAAGCTCGAGATAGCCATAGCCGGTCTCGGGCCGGTCGGGACGGATGCCGAACAGCACCAGCTTGCCCGCCTCGAGCGCCTTCAGGCCTGTCTCGACCGCGGCGCGGAACGCGGCGGCGTCGCCGATCTCGTGGTCCGCCGGGGCCACCAGCATTGCCGCGTCGGGATCCTTGGCATGCAGGTAGAGCGCCGTCGCAAGCACAGCCGGCGCGGTGTTGCGCCCCTCGGGCTCGATCAGGATCGCACCCGGATCGATGCCGACGGCGGCGAGCTGCTCGGTGACGATGAAGCGGAAATCCGAGTTGGTCACGGCGATGGGCTTGTCGAAGCCCGCCGCCCCGCTCAGCCGCATCGCGGTCTTCTGGAACAGGCTCTCTTCCTCGAGAAGGCTGGCAAACTGCTTCGGAAAGCTCTTCCGTGACACCGGCCAAAGCCGCGTACCGGAACCACCACAGAGAATGACGGGGGTAATGGTCTTCATAAATCTCCGATTTCTCAGTCGACAAGCTAGACTACGCTGCGTGCCTACTGCCTTAGAATTCCAGTCTTGCGCACCCTAATCCAACCCCAAACAGGCTGCCAGAGTCGCTACTGCTTTTCCGCACCAAGTATCCGCCTCGCCATAGCCCTCCACATATGTTCCTGTGCCTCGTGGCGGTGTTTGGTGCTGCCACCAGTTGCGATCACAAGCGGCAGCATTTGCACAATCTGTCGGGATTTCGCCGCATCTCGCAGAGCGGTCCCCGAAGGTAGTGCCCCACCGGTTGGTGTAGGAGGCCGCGCGCGGAGCCCCCAGCGTAGCGCAGCGCGCGGCCGGGTGCGACGCTGGCGGCCACCGCCGATCTTCGAGAAGGTTCGGGTTGCGAG
>NZ_JAEKJV010000041.1:0-4957 GCF_017309175.1 Salipiger bermudensis
AGCTTCCTGGAGCCGCGACGGACTGCTGAGAAGGCGCTGGTGGCGGTGATCCAGGAGGCTTACGTCCACGGGGTCTCTACGCGCTCCGTAGACGATCTGGTGAAGGCGATGGGCGCTGGTGTGAACAGGCATGCAATTTTGACCCCGTAGCGGGGTGATCGGCGTCCAAAAATGACCCCCTTACACTGATGTGGATGATGCCCCCGAGGTCAACGGGGAGCACAGTGTGGGATGTTGGTTGTGGAGACGATAGCGAAGATCCGACGGGCGTATTTTCAGGATAAGAAGTCGATCAAGCAGATCTGCCGCGAACTACGGGTTTCGCGGAACACGGTGCGCAAGGTAATCCGGTCCGGGGCGACCGAACTGACCTACGAGCGCACGATCCAGCCGCTGCCGAAGATCGGCCCTTGGACGGGTGAGCTCAATGACATTCTGGCGGCAAATGCTCGGAAGGCGAAGCGTGAGAGGCTGACCCTTATCCGGATCTTCGAGGAGCTGCGGGCCCGCGGATACGACGGCGGTTATGATGCGGTTCGACGATATGCAGCGACGTGGAACAGAGAGGAACGGGAGGCGTCTGCGGCCGCCTATGTCCCACTAACCTTCGATCCAGGCGAGGCCTATCAGTTCGACTGGAGCCACGAGATCGTGGTTATCGACGGCGCGACGACCACGGTGAAGGTGGCACATGTCCGCCTGTGTCACAGCCGTATGCTCTTCGTGCGTGCCTATCCCCGCGAGACGCAGGAGATGGTCTTTGACGCCCATGACAAGGCCTTCGCCTTCTTCAGGGGCACCTGCACGCGGGGCATCTACGACAACATGAAGACCGCGGTCGACACGATCTTCGTCGGCCGCGACCGTGCCTACAACCGGCGCTTCCAGCAAATGTGCGGGCACTATCTGGTCGATCCCGTCGCTTGCACCCCGGCATCCGGCTGGGAGAAGGGACAGGTCGAGAACCAGGTCGGCGTTGTCCGACGGCGGTTCTTCGTGCCGCGACCGAAGTTCAAGAGCTATGCCGAACTCAACGCTTGGCTTGAAGACCAGTGCGTTGCCTGGGCCAAATCCAACCCGCACCCCGAGCTCAGGGATCGGACAACTTGGGAGGTGTTCGAGCAAGAACGCGCCAGCATGGTGCCGTATGTCGGCCCCTTCAATGGCTTCCACGCGCTGCCTGCCTCGGTCTCGAAGACCTGCCTCGTCCGGTTCGACAAGAACCGCTACTCCGTGGATGGCCGGGCCGTCGGCCGCCCGGTCGAGATCCGTGCCTATGCCGAACGGGTCGAGTTCTGGCAGGACGGCAAGATCATGGGGCAGCACGCCCGAGCCTTCGGCCGTGACAAGGCCATCTACGACCCGTTGCACTACATTCCAGTTCTGGCTCGCAAGCCCGGTGCTCTCCGGAATGGCGCCCCCTTCAAGGACTGGGACCTGCCGCCGGCGATCAGGCGCGTGCAGCGCAAGCTTGGCAAGGTGCCGAACGGCGACCGGCAGATGGTCCAGATCCTCAGCATGATCCCGATCGATGGGCTGGATGCGGTGGATGCTGCCTGTGCCGAGGCCCTGAGCGAGGGGGTCCCCGCGGCCTCGGTCGTCATCAATATCCTTGCCCGGCATCGGGAGCCGCCACCGCCGCTGACCATCGATACGCCGGCCGCGTTGCGACTGACCTGCGAACCCGTGGCCGACTGCAAACGCTACGACAGCCTCAGGAGACCCAACCATGGAAAGATCACAGGTGCTGGACGCGATGAGCCAGCTGAAGCTTTACGGCATGAAGGCCGCCTACGATGAGATCATCACCACGGCGGTGAAGCGCCAACACGAGCCGCAACAGATCGTCGGCGACCTGCTGAATGCCGAGATCAGCGAGAAGCAGGCGCGCTCGATCAAATACCAGATGACGATCGCCAAGCTGCCGCTGGCGAAAGAGGTCGACGAGTTCAGCTTTGAAGAAACGCCGGTCAACGAGACGCTGGTGCGCGATCTGGCCGCCGGGGAGTTCCTTGAACATCAGCGCAATGTCGTGCTCATCGGTGGCACCGGGACCGGTAAATCCCACCTTGCCGTGAGCATTGCCCGGGCCTGCATCCGGCGCGGCAAACGGGGGCGCTTCTTCAATGTCGTGGACTTGGTGAACAAGCTCGATGCCGAAGCCCGTGCCGACCGACAGGGGCGCACTGCGGATCTTTTGTGTCGCCTCGACTTCCTGATCCTCGATGAGCTCGGCTATCTCCCCTTCGCGCAGACCGGCGGCCAGCTGCTGTTCCATCTCATCAGCCGCCTCTACGAGCGCACCTCGATCATCGTGACGACCAATCTCGACTTCGGGGAATGGCCTTCGGTCTTCGGCGACGCGAAGATGACCACTGCGCTGATCGACCGCCTGACCCACCATTGCGACATCGTCGAGACCGGCAACGAGAGCTGGCGCTTCAAGACCCGTGAATGACCAAGACCCCGCTGGCCCGATACGGCTGCGCTGTGTGAGTGCTACACCGCATCGGGCCAGCTACCGGAGCTCTCCAAAGGGGGTCATTTTTGGATGCCGATAGGGGGTCAAGATTGCTTGCCGATTGACACCATATCAGCTCTTCTCCCGTTGTGTACCGGTCTTTCGCGTCGCGGCGAAGAGAACCGACAGGCCGGTAAAGCCACCGAGCGCAAGCGCGGTCCATGTGGCAGTGCGGGCATCTCCGTTCATCGCCTGGCTGCCCATGTGAGCGAGCAAAAAACTCGCTGGAATAATCCCGGCCATCGTGGCCAGCGCGAACCTCCAAAGATGCAGCTTGCTCAGACCTGCGGCGTAACTGATCATATCGAAGGACAGAAACGGCAGCAGGCGACTGCCGAAGACCAAGAAGGTCAGAGTGTTCTGCGATCCGAACAGGCCTGTGTTAATCTTCTGACCGAGATGACGCTCAACGAAGGGACGACCGAGACCGCGGGCCAGACCAAAAGCGGCAAGCGCACCGAGTTCCGCGCCAAGAACGACAAAGAGTGTCCCGAACGTGTGCCCATAAGCCGCTCCGGCGGCGAGTGCGATCGGCGCCGAGGGCAGGGGGCTTGCGACGATAGCGATTGTCATAAGCGCCACGATAACAATTGGTCCGGCAAGACCTGCCGCCTCGATCCAGCGGTCAATTTCCGCGCGATCAGGCAGGCGAATGTCAACGCCAAGGACGTCCGGGAAGGCCAATGCGACGACTCCCATCAGGAACACCGCAATAAGAAGGATGCGCATCATCATGGATCAAAACACGGCATAGAGCAGAACGAAGAACGTCGCTGCCAAAAGGTCAAAGGCCACGCAGAATGGAATATACCAGTTCGGAATCCGGGCGAGACGATAAGAATTGTGGTGTGACATGTCCCAAAGGGCGTGCAGGGCCAAGCCCAAGGGAAGGAAAGCCCAATGCCATATCAGCCCCAAAAAGGCTGCCGAGCCGAACAAAAGGGCGACGGCGAGCTCTGCCCAGAACACGCGCGCTCTGCCGTCCGCGGCGCCAAAGCCGATATAGGCACCGCCAATCAAAGCAAGCGTGATCGAAGCAAGAGCTATCGAGCTCTTTTCATCCAAAAACAGGTGAGCCGGCATTGTGAGCAAGACAAACAACACACCAACCCATACGGGAGATCTCAAGATATCCCCGTGTCGATGGTGCGATACGTGATCGCCTGTCTTTTCGAAAATCTGTGCCATGGCTTTGTACCTAGGGATTCCAGCAACTGGAAGGTCAAGGGCTATTCATCCACGCGCGCAACGCAGCGCTCACTCAACCGTTCCACGGTGAGGTCAAAGGACCGATATCAGGACGTATTTGACGCTGACGCCAAGCTCATGTCCGACGCGCGTGGCGATTTTCAGTCATCTTTCGCCTTCTGCCAGACTTGCTGGCAGGCTGAGTAAAGAAACGTCGCTGACCAGGTCAGCAACATGAAGCCCAAAAGCGATTGCAGCATCAGCAACAGTCGAAAGGGCCCGACCACCTCTATGGACGAATAGCCAAGGGTCGAGAACGAGATGCCCGTAACATAGAGAACATCCTGAAACATCGGCGGGCTGTTGCTGAACGATTGCGGCAGAACGCTTGCCACCACCATCGTGTTGAACACGGCGAGCGTCACAAGTTCCAATACGTGCAGCAACAGCAACGCGGAAAACGTCAGGATGATCCGAAAGCCGGAGCCATCCGACCGCTGCGGGGAAAACTTCAGAATGCCCGACAACGCATAATGATGGACAATTCCCATCACGATCGCCGCGCATATTCCGACAAACATAGCCATCAACTCGGTCATACACCCAAACCCGTCTTCCTGTTCAAACAGGTCAATTTGACCATACATCAGGCTTTTAGCACAACGGGACCAATTGATTCTTCACTGGTCAGGCCAACGCGGGGGGCAACCCGTTCAGGGCGACATCCACCGGAACGGTCGGCAAGTTCGATGCGATCCAGCCAGGCCCTTCGCCTGATCCCAACATCCCTTCCGAGATATCGGCGTAGCCCGAATAACCAGCTTGTCTCAACGCTCGAAGCAGCGATGCGGAGCGTCCGCCAGTGGCGCAGATCAGTCCAACAGTGCGATCACCGCTCAGTTCCTTGGCCCTGAACAATCGGTCCGGAAAACCGGACGCGTGCATGCTTATCGGCCATACACCAGCACCTACGCCGGTTTCTTGCCACTCTTTGTGCGTTCTGACATCGATGATCCGCGCCGTATCCGATAGAAGCGCGTCAAAGGCATTCTCTGCCGACCAGACAGATCGGCTCTGCGCCAACAGCGGTGACGCCGCGACGGTCAGCACCGTCATATGAGCACCCAGAGTAACCGGCCGGTAAGGACCACAGCTCAAGCGACGGCCTTCGCCTCTTTGGATTGCGGCACCCAGTTCCACGGCAGCAGCTCGTCGAGGCGGTTGATCTTGTGGTCGCCGATGCGGGCC
>NZ_JAEKJV010000042.1:0-3686 GCF_017309175.1 Salipiger bermudensis
AGCTCCATCAGAGCCATTCTGTCGTCGGTCATCGTCATCTCCGTCTCAGGTTTCAGGTGTCGCAACCCGAACCTTCTCCGAAGATCGACGGTGACCGCCAGCGTCGCATGTGGCGACGCCCGCGGATTCCTACACCACGCTATGGGGCACTATCTTTCCTTGACAGGCTCGGTTCGAGCAGATGACTGTAAAGCAAGTTAGGATCTGAAGGCGGGGAATTGTATGCAGAGAAAAATTAGTTGCTTTGTGTCGTTCTCTGCTACTGATGGCGACGAGGACGCTATCAAGTTTCTCTTAGATCATTTATCGCGTGAATGTGATGGAAAAATAGAATTCAAAGCGTATTTTAATAACAAGAGTGGTTCCGATCTGGGCAAGTTCATGAAGGAGGACCTTCTGTCTGCTCACGCAGTGTTGGCCTTGTTCTCTCCGGACTATAAGATGAAATGTGACCAGCACATTAGATCCGGTGTTTTAACAGAATATATGTTCATCGTCGATCGTTTGGAAGGTCGACAACTTGGTAAGCCACCGTTGTTCATACCCGTGGTGTGGAAGGCAAATTTTGATCAAGCATTGCCCAGTTATTTTAATGGCAGGGAGTTAGCGCGCGATTTGAGCCAATTTAAGCCCATACAAACAACAGGGCCAGCCTATCTGCCAGATAGAACTGCATCACGAACAAAGCCAAGCGTTGATGCTATCAGCAGTGAACTGCTCGACTGCTGGCGCGAGAGTGACCCGGAGCTCGAAAGAATACAAACAGCAGTTGACGGTGTTTTGTTGGATCCTGCAGCTATTTCCGATGGTGAATTCACATCAGATGCCCAAAGTCTGCTTGCAGACGTAGATGTAAATGACGCCTTTTTTAGAAAGGCGGAGCGGACAAACTTCACGATTGATGAATTCAGTAAAAACTTCTTTGTTAAGACAGGTGCATTCCGGGCTATCGGAAAATATCATAAAATTGCGTTTACTGGCAGGAAGGGGTCTGGAAAAACAACGCTCTTGAAGGTGTACAAACACCAAAACTCGGAAATATATTTTGACCCCATTGATGTCGAGGTGAACGACTGGAATCTTCATTATCTCCTGCAGGATCTAACGTTCAAGTCCGCCGAAGGAGATTTGACCTTTACCGCTGAAGAGTCTAAGGTTTTTGACTATATTTGGCCGATTTTCCTTTCACTATGTATGGTTAAGAGTGTCAAGACGTGCGGAGAGGAACTCCATGTCGGAGATCTTCTTCCAAAGAAAACGCATTCAGAAAGGTTTGAAAACGACTCTGGGCGATACGAGGCATTATTCAATATGTCTGTCGGCGTCGTTAGAGAATTCATAGAAGATTGCATCTCAAGCGCTTCTACGGAGAGTGAATCTCGATTCAAATCAGATTTGTTGCGCTTGATAAACGTGCAGTCTTGCACCGAGTTTCTTCTGGGGTCTGGATATCATGGTCTAATCGAAATGGTTAGACGCGATCCTAAGAATAGAAAATTTCTTTTTTGTTTGGACCGATTCGATACCGAAATTCAGAAATATCGCAAGGATATTAAAGATAGAAACCTACCGGAAGAACAACGGCGGCGGTGGGAACAGAGGGAGATATTCTGGATCCAAGGGCTTGTCGAGCTTATTGATCATTTGCGAAGCCCAGACAACTCTTCGCCGAACCAGGAATTCTACAAGATGCTCGGGCCTCACTTAGATTTTTGCGTGCCTCTTCCAAGAGACCGGTTATATGAGGTGCAGTTGCGTCGGAGAGATGCAATCGTTGGAGAGATTAACGAAGAAATAAGTTGGCAGCCATACGAGCTTCTGACGATGTTAAGGAAGCGATTGCAAGTGGTCTGGGATATTAAAGAAGATCGATTGGATAAGTCGAGAACTCGAGCCCTTGGTAGATTTAGACAAATCCTGAAAGAAAGCGGAAGGAGTTTGCCGGATAGTGTCGACGTGAAGATTAACGGCGCGGCGTTTTCTATTGATTTGTTCCTAAATGTCCTCCGGCATTCGTTTTTTAGACCGCGGGATGTGCTTTTGCACTATACTCGCATTGTTGCCCGAGCTGAGTTGGCGAACAAAAGAAACGAAAAAGTTTCGCCGGCCTATGTTGCTCGTATCATTTCGGAACAGACGCATAGAATTGTGGAGGAAGAGTTTCTGGGTGAGTTTGCGGACACGTTCACCAATCTTCGAGAAATCTTGGATTCTTTCAAAGCCTCACAGCAGATACTTACTTATGATCAGCTTCGCGATAAGCTCCAGAGTCTTCGGTTCGAAATGTATGGCCGGAGTGAGATGAATGGAATCGGGCAGAAGGTTAGATTTCTTTACGAAGTCGGGTTCTTAGGTATTCGGGCGGATTCGGTTCAGTTGGGAGGCGTATCTCTGGATGACTTTGATTTCTACTTTTTCAATCCGAGGTATGCTCAAAACTTGGAAAGTGATGATGTTCTAAAGGCATTGGTCTTTGCGATCCATCCGATATTCATTGAGCATCTTACGTTGAAGATGAATTCTAAACAGCCAGTTATGATGCTCAGTTGGGATCAGGTTGAGGCAATGGATGTATTCGATTGATTCCAAGTCTAATGACACGTTTCATTTGGAGGTGGCTTCGAAACTTACCCCAGCTGCTTTTTTGGTCAGATAAAACTCGGTAATCCCCCGCTTCCCCTCGGCCCGCCCCAGCTGCACGATCACATCGATGGACTTCCGGATGTACTTCCGCACTTCGGAGAAGGTCAGCGGTGTGCCAGCCTGCGGCACCATGATTGCTAGGCGGTCAATGGCGAGTTCGGCAGTCTCGGCATGGATCGCAGAGGCCGACCCGCCATGCCCGGCGTTGATCGCCTCGAGATAGGTCAGCGCCTCGGCGCCGCGCAGCTCTCCGACGATGATCCGGTCCGGGCGCATGCGTAGGGAGGCCTGTAGATGGGCGTTTGCGCTGCGTTGCGAGCTGGAACCGCGGTCGGCCAGGAGGGCGACGGTGTTCGGCTGGCCGGGGAAGAGCTCGAAGACGTCTTCAATGGTGATAAGCCGCGCGTGCTCGCTCACATGGGTCAGAAGGTGCCATACGAAGGTCGTCTTGCTCTTCGAGGTGCCATCGCTGATCAGAACGTTGAGCCGTGCCTCGACCAGGGTTTGCAGCGCGGCCTCGAGGTTCTATTCGGCCAGGGTTGCGATGTTTTTCATCTTCTCAGCGCGGAGCGTATCGAGGGAGACGGCCTTGCCGAAGAGATAGACAGGAGCCAACCCGGCCATCATGTGGGCAAAGATGCCTTTGTCGCCCCATCGCTTCCAACGATTGTAAAGCGTCTTATGAGAGCCATACTCTTTCGGCGCATCCCGCCAGCGTAAGCCACTACGGTTTATGAAGATAATCCCGCTCAGCACACGCCTATCATCGACGCGAGGCTTGCCGTGGGACTTCGGGAAATAGGGTTCAAGACGCGCCATCTGCGCGTCGCTCAGACAGAAGAGATCAGACATGTCACCGCTCGTTTTCCGAACGCGGAATCACGCTGCTCAGCGGAAATCAATGGGTCCTGAGCCTAACAGTCCGTAACCGCCCGATTGTGACCGCGGATTAGTGTGATGGCGTCCATTGCCATGGAAGCAGTTCTTCGAGCCGGTTGATCTTGTGATCATGAATGCGGTCGAGGATGTCGGCCAGCCAGGCA
>NZ_JAEKJV010000043.1:0-2523 GCF_017309175.1 Salipiger bermudensis
GGTAACCGCCCGATTGAGGCCGCCTGCCTGACAGCGGGGTTCCGAGCTAAGACACGTGCATAACGACGTCCTTAACGACGTGTCTTATTTGGAGGGGCCATGCTGGGCGAGGTTCTGGGCGTTGAGCGGCGCCGGCGGTGGAGCGAAGACGAGAAGCTCGAGATCCTGTCGGAGGTCGATGTCGGCGGTGCGTCGGTGACGCAGGTGGCGCAGCGGCACGAGATCACGCGCTCCCAGATCTACGGCTGGCGGCGTGATCTGAAGAAGAAGGGCCTGTGGTCGCCGGATCGCGGGGCTGTTTTCCTGCCGGTGGATTTCAGCGCGGCGCCGACGGCAGCGAGCGTCCCCGCGCCAGCGCGATCCGTCATGGTCGAGCTGCGGCTGAGCAACGGGCGCTGCCTGAGGTTCGACAGCGGCATGGATGGAGAGACGCTGACCCGATTGATCCGGGCTGTGGAGGCGGCATGATCGGACCGGGAACGGGTGTTCGGGTCTACTTGGCCTGCGGAACCACCGACATGCGCAAGGGGATCGCCGGTTTGGCCGCGCTTGCCCAGGACGTCCTGCGCCAAAACCCAGCGAGCGGCGCGGTCTTCGCGTTCCGTGGACGCCGGGGAGATCGGCTGAAGCTTCTCTACTGGGACGGCCAGGGCTTCTGCCTCTACTACAAGGTCCTGGAACGGGGGCGCTTCCCGTGGCCCGTCGCCGGCGACGGCGCCGCAAGGCTGACCTCGGCGCAGCTGGCGATGCTCTGGGAAGGCATCGACTGGCGCCGCCCGGACTGGGGTGCGCCTCCCGCTCGGGTGAGCTGATACTTCTCTCAAACCCCTTGTTTTACTGGTTATGGACCGCACGGGATGGTAAGGTTCCGCATGTCCGAAGCCTCCTCCCTTCCGCCTGACGATCCTGCCAAGTTGCGCGCGATGATCGCCGCACTCGAGGCCGAGAACGCGGCCATGCGGGCCGAGACAACAAGGCTCACGGCCGTCTTGAAGGCACACGAAGCCCTCGTTCAGGCGCTCCAGATCCGGATCGCCAAGCTCCAGCGTCAGAAGTTCGGCGCGAGCTCGGAGAAAATCGAGCGCGAGATCGAACAACTGGAACTGGCCCTCGAGGCGCTGGAGGTCGCGGCTTCCGCCGCCCGGGAGCCCGAGGAGGAGCCGGAAGCAGAGCCCGCTGTCGCGGAACCTGCTCCCATGCGGCGCAAGCCGAAGGTCTCGGAGGCAACGCCCCGCGAGCGCATTGTGCTCGATCCCGGCGATGCCTGTCCCGCTTGCGGGGGCGAGCTGCGGCTCGTCGGTGAAGACATGAGCGAGATCCTCGAACTGATCAGCGCACGGCTGAAGGTGATCGAGACGGCGCGCCCGAAGAAGTCCTGCCGGAGATGCGAGAAGATCACCCAGACCCCGGCGCCTGCCCGCCCGATCCCGCGCAGCATGGCGGGACCGGGCCTTCTGGCGCACATCCTCGTCTCCAAGTTCGACGATCATCTTCCCTTGTATAGACAGAACGAGATCTTCGCCCGCATGGGCGCGGATATCCCGGCCTCGACGCTCGTCGACTGGTGCGGCCAGGGTGTGCGGGTGCTCTCTCCGCTCGTGGCGCGGATCAGGGCTGACGTGATGACCGCCGATCGCCTCCATGCCGATGACACCCCGGTGCGAGTGCTCGACCGCTCCAAGCGGCTCGAGGGACTGGGAAAGGGCGTGAAGGAGGGCCGGATCTGGACCTACCTCCGGGATGACCGGCCATGGGGCGGGACAGCGCCGCCCGGTGTCGCCTACTTCTTCTCACCGGATCGGAAGAGTGCGCATCCGCACCGCCATTTGGCCGAGTTCAGCGGCATCCTCCAGGCGGACGCCTATACCGGCTTCAAGGCGCTCTATGAGCCCGATGCCACCGGCGTGGTGCGCATCCGGGAGGCCGCCTGCTGGGCACACCTGCGCCGGGACTTCCACGATGTCTGGATCGGCACCAAGTCGGAGATCGCCCGGGAGGCGCTGGACCGTATCGGCGCGCTCTACGACATTGAACGCGAGATCACCGGCTGCTCCGCCGAAGAGCGGCGGCGCGTTAGGCAGACCCGCACGCGCCCTCTGGCGGAGGACTTCAAGGCGTGGTCGGAGGCCCAGCTCGGCCGGGTCTCCGGCAAGAGCGCACTGGCCAAAGCCTTCCGCTACGCGCTCCACCGCTGGCCCTCCTTCACGCTCTTCCTGGAGAACGGCCGCGTGGCCATCGACAACAACCCGGCCGAGCGTGCGATCAAGCCCGTGGTGATTGGTCGGAAGAATTGGCTCTTCGCCGGGGCCGATGCCGGGGGTGAAACTCTCGCGGAAGCCATGACGATCATCGAAAGCGCGAAGCTCAGCGGCCACGACCCCGAAGCCTATATGGCAGACATCCTGGCCCGCATCGGCGACCACAAGATCAACCGCCTCGACGAGCTGCTGCCGTGGAACTGGGTGCCGCAATCCAAAGAGGCGAAGGCCGTCGCTTGAGCTGTGGTCCTTACCGGCCGGTTAC
>NZ_JAEKJV010000044.1:0-2490 GCF_017309175.1 Salipiger bermudensis
GTAACCGCCCGATTGAAGCCGCCTGCCTGACGAAGGCTGGGTGAGCTAAGACACGTGCATAAAGACGTAGTTATGCACGTGTCTTAGCGGGAGATGCCATGTTGGGCGAGGTTCTGGGCGTTGAGCGGCGCCGTCGGTGGAGTGATGACGAGAAGCTCGAGATCTTGCTCGAGGTGGGTGTTGGTGGGGCCTCGGTCACGCAAGTTGCCCAACGGCACGAGCTCACGCGGTCGCAGGTCTATGGCTGGCGTCGTGACCTGAAGAAGAAGGGGCTATGGTCGCCGGATCGGGGCGCGGTTTTTCTACCGGTCGATTTCGGGCCGCATTCCGAACCCGCACAATCCCCTGCACCCTCTCGGCCTGTTCTTGTGGAACTGCGGCTTTCCAATGGTCGTTGCCTTCGGTTCGACAGCAGCATGGATGGCGAGGCGCTGACCCGGCTGATCCGGGCGGTGGAGGCGGCATGATCGGTCCAGGCACCGGTGTTCGCGTCTACTTGGCATGCGGCGCAACGGACATGCGGAAGGGAATTGCCGGCCTTTCGGCCCTGGCTCAGGACGTGTTGCGCCAGAAGCCAACCAGCGGTGCGGTTTTTGCTTTCCGGGGGCGCAAGGGGGATCGTCTGAAGCTGCTCTACTGGGATGGCCAAGGCTTCTGCCTCTACTACAAACTCCTCGAGCGCGGGCACTTTCCCTGGCCGAACACCGAAGCCGGGGTCGCGCGGCTGACCTCCGCCCAGCTGGCGATGCTGTGGGAGGGGATCGACTGGAGGCGTCCGGACTGGGGCGCGCCACCAGCACGGATCGGGTAGATTATCCATCTGAATCCACTTGTTTTATTGGCTCACATGCCCGCTGATGGTATCAGTCGGCATGTCCGATGATGCCGACATTCTCTCTGACGACCCCGCGGTCCTGAAGGCGATGATCGCCGCGCTTCAGACAGAGAATGCGCGCATGTCGGCCACGCTCCAGGCCCACGAGCAACTGGTTCAGGCCTTGCGCCTGCGGATCGCCAAGTTGCAGAAGCAGGCGTTCGGCAAATCTTCGGAAAAGATCGAGCGCGAGATCGCCCAGCTGGAGCTGGCACTGGAGGATCTGCTGGTCGCGGCCGCCGAACAGCACGACGGGCCGACCGAAGACGAGGAGCCTGCCGCGACCGATGCGCCTGTTGCCGAGGCAAAGCCCCGCCGACGTCCGCGCGTGTCGGAGGCAACGCCCCGCGAACGCCGGGAGCTCGACCCCGGTTCCTGTTGCCCCGATTGTGGGGGTGACCTGCGAGTGGTGGGCGAGGACGTCAGCGAGCTCCTCGATCTGGTCGCGGCGCAGATGAGGGTCATTCAGATCGCTCGGGTGAAGAAGTCTTGCCGCCGCTGTGAGCGGATGGTGCAGCCTGCGGCCCCGAGCCGTCCGATCCCCGGCAGCATGGCCGGTCCGGGTCTGCTGGCGCAGATCCTCGTCTCCAAGTTCGACGACCACCTACCGTTGTATCGCCAGAGCGAAATCTACGCCCGCATGGGCGCCGACATCCCGGACAGCACCCTTCTGGATTGGTGTGGGCGCGCCATGAAGGTGCTCGCTCCCGTCATCGAGCGGATCGAGGCCGAGGTAATGTCCGCGCCGGTGCTGCATGCAGATGACACTCCAATCCGCGTGCTGGACCGGTCACGTCGGGACCGCGGTCTCGGCAAGGGTGTCAAACAAGGCCGGATCTGGGCCTATGTCTCTGACCAACGACCCTGGGCCGGCACGGCACCACCCGGCGTCGTCTACCGCTTCTCCCCGGATCGGAAGGGGGAGCATCCGCAGCGCCACCTGCAAGCCAGCCGTGGCATCCTTCAGGCAGATGCCTATGCCGGCTTCAATCCGCTCTACGAACAGCGCGCGGATGGCAGCAGCCAGTTCCGAGAGGCCGCGTGCTGGGCGCACCTGCGGCGCGACTTCCACGATGTCTGGGAGGGCACGAAGTCCGAGATCGCGCAGGAGGCCCTCGACCGGGTCGGCAAGATCTACGATATCGAGCGCGAGATCGCAGGTCAGTCCGCCGAACTGCGACAGGCTGCGCGTCAGCAGTACTCCGGCCCCATGGTGGCTGCCTTCAAGACCTGGGCCGAGGCCCAGCTGCTGCGCATTCCGGGGAAGAGCGATCTCGCCAAGGCCATCCGTTACGGCCTCAGCCGCTGGCCCTCCTTCGAGCTCTTCCTCGAAGACGGCCGCGTCGGCATCGACAACAACCCGGCCGAGCGCGCCATGCGCCCGATCGGCATCGGGCGGAAGAACTGGCTCTTCGCGGGCTCGGATAGAGGTGGCGAAACACTGGCCCGGGCGATGACGCTCATCGAAACCGCCAAGATGAACGGGCTCGACCCCCATGCCTGGCTGGCCGACATCCTCGACCGCATTCATGATCACAAGATCAACCGGCTCGAAGAACTGCTTCCATGGCAATGGACGCCATCACACTAATCCGCGGTCACAATCGGGCGGTTAC
>NZ_JAEKJV010000045.1:0-2468 GCF_017309175.1 Salipiger bermudensis
TGTGAACCGGCATGCAAAATTGACCCCGTAGCGGGGTGATCGGCGTCCAAAAATGACCCCCTTACACTGATGTGGATGATGCCCCCGAGGTCATCGGGGAGCACAGTGTGGGATGTTGGTCGTGGAGACGATAGCGAAGATCCGACGGGCGTATTTTCAGGACAAGAAGTCGATCAAGCAGATCTGCCGGGAGCTGCGAGTATCGCGGAACACGGTGCGCAAGGTGATCCGGTCCGGTGCGACGGAGCTCACCTATGAGCGAACCATTCAGCCGTTGCCGAAGATCGGGCCTTGGCAAGACATGCTCGACGAGATGCTGGCGGTGAACGCGCGGAAGCCCAAGCGCGAGCGACTGACTCGCATCCGCATTTTCGAGGAACTCCGGGCTCAAGGATATGACGGAGGCTATGATGCGGTCCGGCGATACGCGGCCTCCTGGTCGAAGGAGGAAGCGGTGGCATCTGCGGCCGCCTATGTCCCGCTAACCTTCGATCCAGGCGAGGCCTACCAGTTCGACTGGAGCCACGAGATCGTGGTGATCGACGGCGCGACGACCACGGTGAAGGTGGCACATGTCCGCCTGTGTCACAGCCGGATGCTGTTCGTGCGTGCCTATCCCCGCGAGACGCAGGAGATGGTCTTCGACGCCCATGACAAGGCCTTCGCCTTCTTCGGGGGCACCTGCACGCGGGGCATCTACGACAACATGAAGACCGCGGTCGACACGATCTTCGTCGGCCGCGACCGAGCCTACAACCGCCGGTTCCAGCAGATGTGCAGCCATTACCTTGTCGATCCCGTCGCTTGCACCCCGGCATCCGGCTGGGAGAAGGGACAGGTCGAGAACCAGGTCGGCGTTGTCCGACGACGGTTCTTCGTGCCTCGGCCGAAGTTCAAGAGCTACGCCGAACTCAACGCCTGGCTCGAGGATCGCTGTGTTGCCTGGGCCAAGGCCAACCCGCACCAGGAGCTTCGGGATCGAACGATCTGGGAGGTGTTCCAGGACGAGCGCGCGAGTCTTGTCCCCTACGTCGGTCCGTTCGACGGTTTCCATGCCGTGCCAGCCTCGGTCTCGAAGACATGTCTCGTCCGGTTCGACAAGAACCGCTACTCCGTGGACGGCCGGGCCGTTGGCCGACCTGTCGAGATCCGTGCCTATGCCGAGCGGGTCGAGTTCTGGCAGGACGGCAAGATCGTGGGGCAACACGCCCGAGCCTTCGGCCGTGACAAGGCCATCTACGACCCGTTGCACTACATTCCGGTTCTGGCTCGTAAGCCCGGCGCCCTCCGGAATGGCGCCCCCTTTAAGGATTGGGACCTGCCGCCGGCGATCAGGCGCGTGCAGCGCAAGCTTGGCAAGGTGCCGAACGGCGACCGGCAGATGGTTCAGATCCTGAGCATGATCCCGATCGATGGACTGGATGCGGTGGATGCTGCCTGTGCCGAGGCCCTAAGCGAAAGGGTCCCCGCAGCCTCGGTCGTCATCAACATCCTGGCCCGGCATCGGGAGCCGTCACCGCCGCTGACCATCGATACGCCGGCCGCGTTGCGACTGACCTGCGAGCCCGTCGCCGATTGCAAACGCTACGACAGTCTCAGGAGACCCAACCATGGAAAGATCACAGGTGCTGGACGCGATGAGCCAGCTGAAGCTCTACGGCATGAAGGCCGCCTACGATGAGATCATCACCACGGCGGTGAAGCGTCAGCACGAACCACAACAGATCGTCGGCGACCTGCTGAATGCCGAGATCAGTGAGAAGCAGGCGCGCTCGATCAAATACCAGATGACGATCGCCAAGCTGCCGCTGGCGAAAGAGGTCGACGAGTTCAGCTTTGAAGAGACGCCAGTCAACGAGACGCTGGTGCGCGATCTGGCCGCTGGGGAGTTCCTTGAACAGCAGCGCAATGTCGTGCTGATCGGTGGCACTGGGACCGGCAAATCGCACCTTGCCGTGAGCATCGCACGGGCCTGTATCCGACGCGGCAAGCGGGGGCGCTTCTTCAATGTCGTAGACCTGGTAAACAAGCTCGATGCCGAAGCCCGTGCCGATCGACAGGGGCGCACGGCAGACCTGCTTTGCCGCCTCGACTTCCTGATCCTTGATGAGCTCGGCTATCTCCCCTTCGCGCAGACCGGCGGCCAACTGCTATTCCATCTCATCAGCCGCCTCTACGAGCGCACCTCGATCATCGTGACAACCAATCTCGACTTCGGGGAATGGCCTTCGGTCTTTGGCGACGCGAAAATGACCACTGCGCTGCTCGACCGCCTGACCCATCACTGCGACATCGTCGAAACCGGCAACGAGAGTTGGCGCTTCAAGACCCGTGAATGACCAAGAACCCGCTGGCCCGATACGGCTGCGCTGTGTGAGGGCTACACCGCATCGGGCCAGCTACCCGGGCGCTCCAAGGGGGTCATTTTTGGATGCCGATAGGGGGTCACGATTGGCTGCCGATTGACA
>NZ_JAEKJV010000046.1:0-1899 GCF_017309175.1 Salipiger bermudensis
CTTGTTTGCGCGGTTTTCGATGAGGTCGTCGACGACGGAGGGGTCGGCGAGTGTGGAGGTGTCGCCGAGGGCGCCGTAGTCGTTCTCGGCGATCTTGCGCAGGATGCGGCGCATGATCTTGCCCGAGCGCGTCTTGGGCAGGCCCGGCGCCCACTGGATCAGGTCCGGCGAGGCGATCGGGCCGATCTCGGTGCGGACCCAGGTGCGCAGCTCCTTCTTGAGCTCCTCGGACGGCTCGACCTCGTTCATCAGGGTGACGTAGCAGTAGATGCCCTGGCCCTTCACCGGGTGCGGGTAGCCCACCACCGCCGCCTCGGCGACCTTGGCATGGGCGACCAGCGCCGATTCGACCTCGGCCGTGCCCATGCGGTGGCCCGAGACGTTGATCACGTCGTCGACCCGGCCGGTGATCCAGTAATCGCCACCCTCGTCGACGCGGCAGCCGTCGCCGGAGAAATAGTAGCCTTTATATTGCTGGAAATAGGTCTGCTCGAAGCGCTCGTGATCGCCCCAGACGGTGCGCATCTGCCCCGGCCAGCTGTCGGCGATCGCCAGAACGCCCTCGGTCGGGACGTCGTGGATCTCCTCTCCGGAGCTGGGCTCGAGCACCACCGGCTTGATGCCGAAGAACGGCTTCATCGCCGAGCCGGGCTTGAGCGCGTGGGCGCCGGGCAGGGGGGTCATCAGGTGGCCGCCGGTCTCGGTCTGCCACCAGGTGTCGACGATCGGGCATTTCCCCTTGCCGATCTTGTCGTTGTACCAGTTCCAGGCCTCGGGGTTGATGGGCTCGCCGACGGTGCCGAGCAGCTTGAGAGAGCTCAGGTCGCACTTGTCGACGAAGCCGTCGCCCTGGCCCATCAGCGCCCGCAGCGCGGTCGGCGCCGTGTAGAACTGGTTGACCTTGTGCTTGTCGCAAACCTCCCAGAAGCGGCTGGCGTCGGGATAGGTCGGCACGCCCTCGAACATCAGCGTGGTGGCGCCGTTGGCAAGCGGCCCGTAGACGATGTAGCTGTGGCCGGTGACCCAGCCCACGTCGGCGGTGCACCAGTAGACGTCGCCGTCGTGGTAATCGAACACCACCTCGTGGGTGAGGGCGGCGTAAACCAGATATCCACCACTTGCGTGCACAACCCCCTTGGGCTTTCCGGTGGAGCCCGAGGTGTAGAGGATGAAGAGCGGGTCTTCGGCGTTCATCGGGCGCGGCGGGCAGTCGGGGGCGGCGTGCTCCATGAGGTAGTTGAGGTCGACATCGCGGCCCTGGATCCAGCTGGTCTGGTCGCCGGTATGCTTGACCACAAGGCAGCGGACCTTGTCCGAGCAGTGCAGCAGGGCTGCGTCGGTGTTGGACTTTAGCGCGGTCTTGCGGCCGCCGCGGGGGGCGGTGTCGGCGGTGATGACGATCTTGGCGCCGCAATCGTTGATGCGGTTGGCCAGCGCGTCGGGCGAGAAGCCGGCGAAGACGATGGAATGGATGGCGCCGATGCGGGCGCAGGCCAGCATGGCATAGGCGGCCTCGGGGATCATCGGCAGGTAGATCACCACGCGGTCGCCGCGCATCACGCCCTGGCTGAGCAGGACGTTGGCCATGCGGTTCACCTTGTCGTAGAGCTCGGCATAGGTGATGTGCTGGGCGGGATCCTCGGGGTTGTCGGGCTCGAAGATGATCGCGGTCTGGTTGGCGCGGGTCTTCAGGTGGCGGTCGACGCAGTTATAGGCGACGTTGAGCACGCCGTCCTCGAACCACTTGATATCGACGCGGCCGAACTCGAAGCTGGTGTTCTTGATCCTGGTCGGCCGGGCCATCCAGTCGAGCCGCTGTGCCTCGTCGGCCCAGAACCCCTCCGGGTCGCTGATCGAGCGGGCATACATCTCGTCATACTTGGCAGCGTCCACATGTGC
>NZ_JAEKJV010000047.1:0-1743 GCF_017309175.1 Salipiger bermudensis
AGCTCCATCAGAGCCATTCTGTCGTCGGTCATCGTCATCTCCGTCTCAGGTTTCAGGTGTCGCAACCCGAACCTTCTCCGAAGATCGACGGTGACCGCCAGCGTCGCATGTGGCGACGCCCGCGGATTCCTACACCACGCTATGGGGCACTATCGCTGCCTGACACTCACGGCCCAAACCTGCCGTTCGCCTGGGCCACCAACGCCGCGGCGCGACTTCCCCAAACCGGCGATCAGTGACACCGCGCAGCATAGTCCAAGGCCCCAAGGTCCGCGGTGCGGACAGAGCTGTCGTTGCCCCTTCAGCCTGAACAGGACTAGAATGGAGTCGTGCAGCCGACGGTGAAGATTGACTAACGTCGCATTGGTGTAGGCGCACCTGTGCAATTGGCTCGACGTTCGACTTAACGCAAACTACCAAAAACGAAACTACCGGCTTGCAGGCAGCGAGGATCAGCGTTGGGGACCTACTCAGACTTCCGCATCGGAAATTTCCATCTTGAGTCCAGTGGGAACTTTACGACTACGAGGCACCATTCGATTTACTTGCCGTCTGACAGTGTTTTTGTCGAAAGGGACTTCGACCTAAAGCGAGTAGAAGTTTTTCAGGCGACCTTACGCTCGATCCTTCCACGCCTAGAGCTCCTCGGATCGACGCTCCCAGCTATCGAACGGCGGTTCAACAACCCATACGTAACATACGACGAACCGCATGACGTGCCCTTCAAAGAAGCTCTGGAGCTTGTCCGCAACGTCGATCTGGCCTCCCTCAAAGAAGGCACCCGAGATAATCACGGGGGCCTTCTTCCTGCTGAGTATCAGAAGCGACTGGAGGAACCGCTGACCGATCATTATGGTCGAGCACCGGGATGGGATCTCAGCACGCTTCTTGATCGACTGATGCCCTACGACATTCTGCGGATGCTCGCAGAACGCCCCGCAAATCTTGATCTCATTGTCCAGTGGGACTTTATGGACGTCGTTGAAAGCGGCTACTTCGAACGTGAGGACTTCTCGGTCGGAGTAGATGATGAAGGCTTCCTTCTAGTGACCGAAGGCACCAGCGACACTAAGGTGATCCAGCACGCCTTCGCTATCCTGCGCCCTGAGATCGCCGATTTCTTCCGGTTCATTGACATGGAGGACAACTATCCGTTCGGCGGCCACGGCCAACTGATGAACTTCATGAGGGGGCTGAGAAGCATTGGGAAAGCCGATGGTGTGTTGGCCATCTTCGACAACGACACGGTTGGCGTCGCATCGCTCGCGCAGCTTGAAGAGCTTTCAGGCATCAACGCGATCAAACTGCCCGACCTGGAAGAGTTTAGGAGCTTCCCGACAATTGGACCCAATGGCGAGCATCTTGCTGACATCAACGGCAAAGCCGCCGCTATCGAGTGCTACCTGAAGCTCCCGCAGCGATGTCGTATCAGGTGGAGTAACTACGAAAAGCGCGCGGGAGCGTATCAGGGCTCGATAGACCAAACCTCTGGCGAGAAGAGCGCGCAGCAAGACGAGTTCCTCAGAACAACCCGTGTTGATGACTACCCCTTCGAGAAGATGTGGAAAGTGTTGGATGTAATCGTCGAGGATAGTGCCCCATAGCGTGGTGTAGGAATCCGCGGGCGTCGCCACATGCGACGCTGGCGGTCACCGTCGATCTTCGGAGAAGGTTCGGGTTGCGACACCTGAAACCTGAGACGGAGATGACGATGACCGACGACAGAATGGCTCTGATGGAGCT
>NZ_JAEKJV010000048.1:0-1706 GCF_017309175.1 Salipiger bermudensis
TTGAAACCTTGGCCCGCGTCACCGACAATCCAACCGTCAGGCTGCCCGCAGTGGCATCCTGATCAGGCCCGGACCTCTCCGAAGGTCGACGCTCCTACACCATGCCGTGGGGCACTATCCTTCGCGGACCTTCAGGAGGGGGTCGATATTGATAGCGGTCGAGAGTGTAGAGTTGGTCATGAGGCCCACAGCTTCGTTCTGATGGGGGTTGACTCACCAAAAGCAGAAGCGTGCGGACCAGCCCAGTCAGGAGAAAAGATTATGGGTCAGAAAACCCTCAGATAACGAAAGCTCGCTCATCTTCGGTCAGAGAGTAGAGGCCTGGCAGCGGGGAGGGGGCAAAGCAGTCGGGGATTCTCCATGGATTCCACTCGAACCCTGACTTATCTGCGATCACGTCGATTTCTTGCTCGAAAGACCTCGCGTTCGACAGGAAAACTGTGAATGCGGCTGCGTCGTTCTCAAACTCCTCTGGGCCCGGGGTCGACCATCGCAGTGCAGCCTCGAGGTGGGCTGTGTTGATCCAACGCTCGAACTCCGCCTGAAGCACGGTGGTCATGGAGAGCTCATCTTGCCTGCCTCCTTCGTCACGTAGAGCCTTCGCAACGAGACGGTATGCGTTCGCACGAGTTAGAGGCAGCCCCTCGAACCTCAGGCGCATGAGCTCCACGATGATCATCGGGGCGTGCCTTCTCTCGGTCCAGAAGCGCTTGCGCCGAAGATACTTCGCCTCGACGACCTGGTCGAAATCGCTAAGTGGCGCGGAATTGTCGGAGTTGAGGGTCATGTGCCGCCATACCTGCGTGACAAGCTCTTCGCCTTCGCTCTCAGGTATAGAGAGGCGCGCCAGCGTGAAAAGGTCGGGCCTTTCGATGAGCTCCCTGTTCTCATCAAGGATCGGAAGGACGCGTGACGCCTGCATAGGTTTGATTGTCATTCTATCGCAAGTTTGACTGCGGCGCAGGGTGCGCCGGTTAATTGTGCCGCCCAACGCTCAAGCAAGGCACGGCGCTGGTCGAGGTAGTCCGTTCGTCTATAGGCGCGTTCCACATGCCCTCCTACCACGTGGCCGAGGATGGTCTCCGCGACTTCGTGCCGGGCATCCGTTGCCTCGGCCAGCCAGTCACGCAGGCTGGACCGAAAGCCGTGCGGGCGTTCATCCATCCCCCTGCGCTCCATGAGCTGCGCCATCGTCGCGTCGGATATGACTCTCTTGCGGGTTCCGGGGAAAAGGAAGCCATCTCGCGCATGCCGGTTCGCCTCCGTGATGACCTCCTGTGCTTCTAAAGAAAGCGGCACCCGGAAATCAGACGTGGCGCCCCTGCGGCCTTTGATCTGTTCTGCCGGAATGGTCCACGTATCGCCGTCGATCTGGTCAAGGTGCATGAAGCGTATTGGCCTCGACCGTACGCCGGTGAGCATCAAGAGCCGCAAGGCCAGATGGGTTACGGATCCTTCCGCCAGGCTCTGGTAGAAGGCAGGCGCCTCGCTCCAGGGGACCGAAGGGATGTTCTTGGCGGTGTGTCGCGGTTTGCCGAGAAGAGCTCTGGCTTTTTCCGGACCCTGGATGTCTACGTCAAGCCCTCACAGGCTGCTGAAAAACTCTCGCCTCGACGCCTGACGTGGAACATGATTCACCGTAACCACTACGATGGCGACGGAGTGTGGGATGCGTGGATCAGATCAGGTGACGGGCTCGCTGTTCA
>NZ_JAEKJV010000049.1:0-1677 GCF_017309175.1 Salipiger bermudensis
GGCGCGGGGCTCAGACCTTTTCGGTCAGCGCCGGCACCGCTTCGAAGAGGTCCGCCACGAGGCCGAAATCGGCGACCTGGAAGATCGGCGCCTCTTCGTCCTTGTTGATCGCGACGATGATCTTGCTGTCCTTCATGCCGGCAAGGTGCTGGATCGCCCCCGAGATGCCGCAGGCGACGTAGAGATCCGGGGCCACGACCTTGCCGGTCTGGCCGACCTGCCAGTCGTTCGGGGCAAAGCCCGAGTCGACCGCGGCGCGCGAGGCGCCCACGGCGGCGCCAAGCTTGTCGGCGAGCTTCTCGATGATCACGAAATCCTCTTCCGAGCCCACGCCGCGACCGCCGGAGACGACGATCTTGGCCGAGGTCAGCTCGGGGCGGTCGCTCTCGGCCACCTTGTCCTCGAGCCATTCCGACAGCGCCGGGTCCTCGGCGGCGGCGATGTCCTCGACCGCGGCCGAGCCGCCGGTGGCGGCGGCGTCGAAGGTCGAGGTACGGAAGGTGATAACCTTCTTTTCATCCTTCGACTTTACCGTCTGCATGGCGTTGCCGGCATAGACCGGGCGCTCGAAGGTGTCGGCATCAACCACGGAGGTGACATCGGTCAGCACCATCACGTCCAGCAGCGCCGCGACGCGGGGCAGGATGTTCTTCGCATCGGTGGTCGCCGGGGCCACGATGTGGCTGTAATCGCCGGCGAGCGACACGATCAGCGCCGCGGTGGGCTCCGCCAGGCGGTGGCCGTAAAGCGCATCCTCGGCGACCAGCACCTTGGACACGCCCTCGATGGTCGCGGCCTCGGCGGCGGCGTCCTTGGCGGTGGCGCCCACGGCCAGCACGGTCACGTCGCCCAGCGGCGCGGCGGCTGCCACGGCCTTGGCGGTGGCGTCCATCGCCAGCGTGCCGTCATTGATTTCTGCAATAAGGAGAACAGCCATCAGATCGCACCCTTTTCCTTGAGTTTCTCGACCAGCTCGTCGACCGAGCCCACCATGATGCCCGCGGCGCGTTCCGCCGGCTCGGCGGTCTTGACGATCTCGAGCCGCGGCGCGACGTCGACGCCGTAATCGGCGGGGGTCTTCTCGTCGAGCGGCTTCTTCTTCGCCTTCATGATGTTGGGCAGCGAGGCGTAGCGCGGCTCGTTTAGGCGCAGGTCGGTGGTGACGATGGCGGGCAGCTTGACCTTGATGGTCTGCAGGCCGCCGTCGACCTCGCGCGCCACGGTGGCGGCGTCGCCGTCGACCTCGAGCGAGTTGGCGTTGGTCGCCTGGGCGTAGCCGGTCAGCGCCGCCAGCATCTGGCCGGTGGCGTTGAGGTCGTTGTCGATGGCCTGCTTGCCGCAGATCACCAGGCCCGGCTCTTCGTCCTTGACGATGGCGGCTAGAAGCTTGGCCACGGCCAGCGGCTCGATATCCTCGTGCACGTCGTCGGCGGCGGTCACCAGGATGGCGCGGTCGGCGCCCATGGCGAGACCGGTGCGCAGGGTCTCCTGCGCCTGCTTGACGCCGATCGAGACGACGATCACTTCCTCGGCCTTGCCGGCTTCCTTGAGGCGGATGGCCTCTTCGACGGCGATTTCGTCGAACGGGTTCATCGACATCTTCACGTTGGCCAGATCGACGCCGCTTCCGTCCGCTTTCACACGAACCTTCACGTTGTAGTCGATCACGCGCTTCAC
>NZ_JAEKJV010000050.1:0-1383 GCF_017309175.1 Salipiger bermudensis
GCGTCGCCACATGCGACGCTGGCGGTCACCGTCGATCTTCGGAGAAGGTTCGGGTTGCGACACCTGAAACCTGAGACGGAGATGACGATGACCGACGACAGAATGGCTCTGATGGAGCTGGTTGAGAAGCAGGCTGATGGCGATCTCGTGCGCGAGATGCTGGCCTTTGCAGCCGAGCGCATCATGGAGGCCGAGATCGAGGCGCGGACTGGGGCGGCGAAGGGCGCGCGCTCACCGATGCGGGAAGCCCAGCGAAATGGATACCGGGAGCGGGATTGGGATACCCGGGCCGGCCGGATCGCGCTGGAGATCCCGAAGCTGCGTAAGGGCAGCTATTTCCCAAGCTTTCTTGAGCCCCGGCGGACGGCAGAGAAGGCCTTGGTTGCGGTGATCCAGGAGGCCTACGTCCATGGCATCTCGACGCGGTCCGTCGATGATCTGGTGAAGGCGATGGGCGCGGGCGGCATGTCGAAGAGCCAGGTCAGCCGGTTGTGCATGGAGATCGACGAGCGGGTCGGTGCCTTCCTTGCTCGCCCCCTGGAAGGCGCGTGGCCCTACCTGTGGCTCGACGCCACCTACCTCAAGGTCAGGGAGGGCGGGCGCATCATCAGCAAGGCGGTGATACTCGCCGTGGCCGTGAACGAGGACGGCAAGCGCGAGGTGCTGGGCGTCGCCACCGGTCCATCCGAGGCGGAGACATTCTGGACCGACTTCCTGCGCAGCCTTGCGGACCGGGGCCTGCGCGGCGTGAAGCTGGTGATCTCAGACGACCACAAGGGCCTGCGGGCTGCCGCACGTCGCGTGTTCAACGGTGGAGGCGTTAAGCGATTGATCCGGGGGATCAATCGTAGCCGGAACCACCAGAGATGCCGCATTCACTGGATGCGCAACGCCCTGGCTCACGCTCCGGCAAAGCAGCGCACTGCGGTGGCGGCGATGCTGAAGACGATCTTTGCCCAGGAGAGCAAGGCCGACGCCGAGGCACAGTGGAATGTCGTGGCCGATGCCCTGCGGGAAAAACAGCCTAAACTCGGTGCCCTAATGGACGCGTCCTGCGACGATGTCCTCGCTTACATGTCGTTCCCCCGCGAACATTGGACCCAGATCGCTTCCACCAATCCACTGGAACGGGTGAACCGTGAAGTGAAACGACGTGCGGACGTCATCGGGATCTTTCCCAACGACGCTGCCATCGTCCGCCTCGTCGGCGCGCTGATGCTCGAGACCAACGACGAGTGGGCCGTAGCGCGGCGATACATGTCGCTTGAAACCTTGGCCCGCGTCACCGACAATCCAACCGTCAGGCTGCCCGCAGTGGCATCCTGATCAGGCCCGGACCTCTCCGAAGGTCGACGCTCCTACACCATGCCGTGGGGCACTATC
>NZ_JAEKJV010000051.1:0-1323 GCF_017309175.1 Salipiger bermudensis
TGAACCGCGCCGGGTTTGCCGGAGGCTGGTTGATTTAAGTTACGCAGCCATGGTCTGAGTTTCCAGAGCTGCGTGGTAGTTTGCTTCGGCCTCTGCTGGCGGGATGTTTCCGATGGGTTCCAGCAGACGGCGATTGTTGAACCAGTCGACCCATTCGAGGGTAGCATATTCCACGGCGTCGAAGCCGCGCCATGGGCCACGGCGATGAATGACCTCGGCCTTGAAGAGGCCATTGATCGTTTCGGCCAAAGCATTGTCATACGAGTCACCGACACTGCCTACCGAGGGTTCGATGCCCGCCTCGGCCAGACGCTCGGTGTATTTGATCGACAAGTATTGCGACCCGCGATCCGAGTGGTGCACCAGTCCTGATCCCGGCTGGCGCTGATGAACGGCCTGTTCGAGGGCGTCCAGCACAAACCCGGCATGGGCCGTCCGACTAACCCGCCAGCCGACGATGCGTCGGGCAAAGGCGTCAATCACGAATGCCACGTAAACGAAACCCTGCCAGGTAGCGACATAGGTGAAATCGCTGACCCAGAGCATGTCCGGCGCAGGCATCCGGAACTGGCGGTTCACCTTGTCCAGCGGGCATGGGACCTTCTTGTCCGGGACCGTCGTCCGGTGTGGTTTGCCGCGGATGATACCTTGGATGCCCATGTCCTTCATCAGCCTTGCCACCGTGCAACGCGCGACACCGAAGCCCTCCCGGGCGAGCTGCCGCCAGACCTTGCGGACGCCATAGACCCGCCAGTTCTCTTCGAAAACCCGCCGAATCTCGGGCCGCAGGGCCTCATCGTGGCGGGCACGATCCGACAGGCGTAACGGGTCAGCCCGCTTCGCCAGGTGATCATAGTAGGTGGAGGGGGCGATCGGCAGCACCGCGCAGATCGGCTCGACCCCGTGCGCATCACGATGCGCCTCAATGAAATCCACCATCACTTCGACCGGCGGTCGAGCTCCGCCATCGCAAAATATGCGCTCGCCTTACGCAGGATCTCGTTGGCCTGGCGCAGCTCTCGGTTCTCCCGTTCCAGCGCCTTCATCTTCTCTGCCATGTCGGTCGGGATGCCAGCGCGCTTGCCGCTGTCGACCTCGGCCTTCTTGACCCAGTCGTTCAGCGTGTTCGCGGAGCAGCCGATCTTCGCAGAAATCGAAGTGATCGCCTGCCACCGAGAGCTGTGTTGGCCGGCGCCATCGAGAACCATCCGCACCGCGCGCTCGCGGACTTCAGGGGAGAACTTGTTCGTGGTCTTGCTCATGATGCTCCATCCTACTCAAGAGTTGGAGCCTCCGGCAAACCCGGGGCGGTTCAATCAGGCC
>NZ_JAEKJV010000052.1:0-1296 GCF_017309175.1 Salipiger bermudensis
TGCCTGGCTGGCCGACATCCTCGACCGCATTCATGATCACAAGATCAACCGGCTCGAAGAACTGCTTCCATGGCAATGGACGCCATCACACTAATCCGCGGTCACAATCGGGCGGTTACGACAGAGGGCAGCCGGGCCGTCGGCCTGATCTCGCACGTCGGACTGGTGCAGGAGGCTATTCCACAAGGCTTTTACGTGCGCTCGACCCCAAGCGGCAGCCGGGTCGAGGAAAGAAGGGGTACGGGATGACGGACCGCTGGTATTACCGGAAGGCACACAACCGCCGTCTGTCGACTGGGCGCACGGTATCCGTCCGCGGCGGTTGGGCAGTCCGGGGCGATCGTGAAAGCAAGAGGGGCGCATCGTTCAGGCGGACTTGTCCAATATGTGGGGCGCTGATCGTAAGCGTTGGCATGCCCAGAGGAGGGTGGGTCCATTTTGAGGGAGGCAAAGGCCTGACACGAATTAAGCACCCTTGCCTGCATCTTGGCGAGGGTCTGAGCAGGCGGCGCGACGAGGACACACCGGATCTTTTCGAAAGCCTGCCTTAGCTCGTTGCCGGATCACACAGAGCGATTCTGACCAAAACACTTAGGTCGATGTTCAAACCACGACCCTTTGGCCGCATCGATGAACGTAAGTATTGGCGGCAAGCGCTCCTCCCTCAATGAACCGAGAAGGTCCCTGTCACGGTGTGATCGTTGACGTGGAAGCTACCCGCTCAATCCGACAGGCCGAGGTCGGGTCGACAAAGACCATGCTGAACCGCGTAAAGGCCAAGTTCGATTTGCATCCTGAACGCCTGATCGCGGACACCGCCTATGGCACCGGGCCGCTGCTGGGCTGGTTAGTGGACCGCAAAATCGCACCTCACATCCCTGTCTTCGATAAGTCAGGACGCAACGACGGAACATGGACGCGTGCCGACTTCGAATGGGATGCCGAGAACGATCAATATATTTGCCCTGAGGGGCAGGAACTCAAGCAGTTCCGTCGCAACTACTCAGACCCGAACCGGGGACCGACCGGCAAGGGCACAGCTCGCTACCGCGCGTTAAAGGAGGTCTGTCAGGCCTGCCCATCCAAAGCCAAGTGCTGTCCAAACGCTGATGCCCGCAAAATCAGCCGCGAGGAAACTGAAGACGCCCGCCAGGTTGCCCGCGACATCGCCAAGACCTGTCAATCGGCAGCCAATCGTGACCCCCTATCGGCATCCAAAAATGACCCCCTTGGAGCGCCCGGGTAGCTGGCCCGATGCGGTGTAGCCCTCACACAGCGCAGCCGTATCGGGCCAGC
>NZ_JAEKJV010000053.1:0-1155 GCF_017309175.1 Salipiger bermudensis
GAGAACTCGTAGGTGTCAGCGTATTTGCCGACAAGACCGCGCGTCAGATCGTTGACTTCCAGCCGGATGCGCTTGTGGTCGTACTTCAGGGTCAGATCTTTGCTGACATAGCGTTTGTTGCGCAGACAGAAGATCTCGGCCAGCCGATCCGGTGCGACGTTCAACGCACGATGCAAATTATCCGGTCGGGCAGCTGGCTTGGCGAACCTGTCGTTATAGCGCTCCATGAAGCGAGGGAGGAAGGCATTTGCGGCCTTCATGTCCGAGATGCCCGCGATGCGCAGATCTTTGACCAGGCGATCCTGTAATGTCCGGTTCGCACGTTCCACTCGACCCTTGGCCTGGCTGGTATTGGCGCACAATATCTCGATCTGGAGTTCTGCCAGAGCGCGTCCGAACTGGGTCATGCCGGTCATGTGCTCGCTGGGTTTTGGCACGCGAAAGACGGTGTGTTTGTCGCTGTAGAACGCAACGGGGCGGCCATGTGTCGTCAAATAGCGCTCCAACGCTTCGAAATAGCTGAAGGTGCTCTCTGACTTGACGAAGCGCAGTTCCATGAGCGTGCTGGTGGCATCGTCGATGAAGACGAGCAGGGTGCAGGGATCGCCCCGATCCTCGAACCAGCGGTGCTCCGAGCCGTCAATCTGTATGAGCTCGCCAAAGCATTCTCTGCGCAATCTGGGCTGATGAAATGTACGACGCTGTTTGCGCGAGAGCCAAAGACCGTCTTCCTGCATCCACTTGCGAACCGTCTCGCGCGACACCTTGAACCCATGATGCTCGGCCAGCATCTCCGCTGCCAGGGTCGGCCCAAAGTCGGGATAGTTCTCTTTGATCAACGACAGCGCGTAATCCCGTTTGGCTTTGTGGATGCGATTGTTCGGGGGTTTGCCACGCGCCTTGTGACGGATCGCCGACGCACCATCCTGACGATACAGCTTCAACAGCCGGAAAATCTGCCGACGCGTCAGTGCAAGCATGTTCGCCGCATTGTCGACGCTCAGCTGACCGTCATCAACCTGCGCCAAAACCTCAACGCGGTTCAACTCGCGCTCGCTCATCATCACCCATCCCATGCCCATTCTCCCTCAGTCTATGAACGGAGAGTGACATTCCTGAATTGTTCATGGGTGACATTTTAGCTTTGCGGCTACA
>NZ_JAEKJV010000054.1:0-1065 GCF_017309175.1 Salipiger bermudensis
TTGAAACCTTGGCCCGCGTCACCGACAATCCAACCGTCAGGCTGCCCGCAGTGGCATCCTGATCAGGCCCGGACCTCTCCGAAGGTCGACGCTCCTACACCATGCCGTGGGGCACTATCGATCCCGGTTCGCCTGAACACCGCCCGCCCGCGCCAGCGGGACCCATTTCCGCTTCACCTGAACTTCGGAAGGTGGAGAAAATGGAAGGACCTCAATTCGCGCATATCGAAACCTATTCGGCGAAAGGCAGATCGGCCGCCAGCCCGGACGAGTCCTTCGGCAAGCGCAAGAATGGGCAGAAAGCCTGGACCGCCCAAGAGATCATCGACGAACTCGAGCGCCTCGAGCACGCATCCCAACATGTCATTCCCGGGCGGCCGGGCCCCGAGATCATTCCCGGCGACGTCGACAATTTCATCGATCTGCGGAAGGCACAAAGAAGGGCGGCGGCCGTCAAGACCACGGTTTCCTATGCACAACCTGACGGGTCGGTCATGCTGCGCGAACGCAAGATCCGTTCGGACACCGCCTCGATTTATGCAAGCGTCGTGTCCTTGCCGGTTCGAACGGAGGAGGCCCTTTCGGATCCGGTGGTGCGTGCTCGCGCGGTGAAGGTTCTCCGAAAGGCGATCAAGCACGACCGCGAACGGATCGAGAAAGACGGTGGGCGGTTCATGATGGCGGTGGTGCACTGGGACGAAGAATTTCTGCACGCTCACATCACGGCGCTGGACCCGGTGCGCGGTTCGGTGAAGCATCTGCATCCCGGGCATGCCGCGAAGGGTCGGGTTTCCATGGAAGCCGAAGGTCGCAAGATTTCGAAAGACCAGGTCAACAAGCTGGGAAACATTGCCTACTGCGACGCCATGCGCGGATGGCAGGACGATTTCTACGCGGCCGTGTTTAAGGATGCCGGGCTCCCGCGATACGGACCGCGACGTGAGCGGATAGTGCCCCACGGCATGGTGTAGGAGCGTCGACCTTCGGAGAGGTCCGGGCCTGATCAGGATGCCACTGCGGGCAGCCTGACGGTTGGATTGTCGGTGACGCGGGCCAAGGTTTCAA
>NZ_JAEKJV010000055.1:0-854 GCF_017309175.1 Salipiger bermudensis
CAGGCTGCTGAAAAACTCTCGCCTCGACGCCTGACGTGGAACATGATTCACCGTAACCACTACGATGGCGACGGAGTGTGGGATGCGTGGATCAGATCAGGTGACGGGCTCGCTGTTCAGCTACGTCGATCTCGAGGAGCGCATTCCAGTGCGACACCCGCTTCGCAAGATCAGGGCCGTCGTCAACGACGCACTGCGCTCCCTGGATGCAGAGTTCGACCGGCTTTACGCGGGTGAGGGCCGCCCCTCGATCGCGCCGGAACGATTGATCCGGGCCAGCCTGCTGCACATCCTCTACTCGATCCGGTCCGAGCGGCAGCTCATGGAGCAGATGGACTACAACTTGCTGTTCCGCTGGTTCGTGGGCCTTGGGATCGATGACGTTGTCTGGGTCCCGACCGTGTTCACGAAGAACCGCGACCGGCTGCTGACCACGGACATGTCGCGCAAGATCATGGCCGCCATTCTGGCGCATCGCGAGGTGGCACCGCTGCTGTCGGACGACCATTTCTCGGTCGACGGCACCCTTGTGAAGGCCTGGGCGTCGATGAAGAGTTTCCAGCCGAAGGAAAGAGCGACGCTGGGCGGGGACGAGGGTCCCGGCGATCCGCCAGATGGCAGCGCGCCGCCCACATCTTCCTCTGACCAGTCCACCGCCGAGCCCGACCCGATGACCCGCCCCACACGCCGCAACCGTAACGCCGAAGTCGACTTCCGTGGCGAACGACGGTCGAACGCGACCCATGCTTCGATGACCGATCCGGAGGCCCGGCTGTCCAAGAAATCCCCCGGCGCCGGCGCCATGCTGTGCTTCATGGGGCACAGCATGATGGAGAACCGCTCCGGCCTGATCG
>NZ_JAEKJV010000056.1:0-734 GCF_017309175.1 Salipiger bermudensis
AGCTCCATCAGAGCCATTCTGTCGTCGGTCATCGTCATCTCCGTCTCAGGTTTCAGGTGTCGCAACCCGAACCTTCTCCGAAGATCGACGGTGACCGCCAGCGTCGCATGTGGCGACGCCCGCGGATTCCTACACCACGCTATGGGGCACTATCGACTCTACATCACGGTGAGGGATTTCGCGGGGGGCAGGTCAGGGGGCATGATCGGGCCGTGGGCGAGAGACCCGCAGAGAGGCGCCAGACTGCGCACGCGCGCTTAGCGTTCAACGCCGCCAGAACTCCTGCCGATCTTGGGAGTGGTGCCCGGGGGCGGAATCGAACCACCGACACGAGGATTTTCAATTAGCCTTGTGATCCGCACGGCCCGTCTCAGGATCGCTCAACCGGTAACGTAGTCGATTGAAAATCTTGACCTTTGCGCATAGCAGATCGTCTCGACCCGTCTCGCACCGGAGCATTCAAGCTCACCGTTTTTGCTACCCCAGCGATACCCAAAGTAAATGTGATTTATCAACGCAGTTGTCTCTACGTGATAGAAATAGCTGTGCGTCGGGCAGAAATTCCAGTTTAAGACCTTTAAGGTAAAATTTCGCCAGCTTGCGCGGTTGCGTTAGCAGGCTGCTGAAAAACTCTCGCCTCGACGCCTGACGTGGAACATGATTCACCGTAACCACTACGATGGCGACGGAGTGTGGGATGCGTGGATCAGATCAGGTGACGGGCTCGCTGTTCA
>NZ_JAEKJV010000057.1:0-619 GCF_017309175.1 Salipiger bermudensis
CTGACCAATACACAATCAGGGCAAAATCGCCGCGGGATGGAGCAGCCCGGTAGCTCGTCAGGCTCATAACCTGAAGGTCGTAGGTTCAAATCCTACTCCCGCAACCAGTTCTAACGAACGCTCCGGGTCTTTCGGCTGGGGTGTTTTTTGTTGCCTACCTCCCAGCGCAAGTGACCTGCCCCCCTGCCGGTCCCTCATTCATAACGCGAGTCTGCAGGTTGGATTTGGGTATTCGGCTTTCTGCGGCGTCTGGTTGGCCAGGGACGAATGCGGGCGGTCCGTATTGTAGTCGTAGCGCCAGAGCGCCAGCTTTCTCCGTGCGTCGTCCAGGCTGCCGAAGATCTCCTCGTTGAGGTGATCGTATACGATCACCGTCCCGCAGGCTGCCGTTTAAGCTTTCGATGAACGGGCATACCCGGATCGATGTAATGCCAAGGCACCGCGTTCTCATCGGCCCATTTCAGGATCGCCCGACTGGTGAACTCTGTGCCATTATTGCTAACAATGCAGCCGGGCTTGCCGTAGACCCGGATAAGGGCGCTGAGCTCCCGGGCAACCCTTGCCCCGGAGAGGCTGGTGTCCGCCACGAGGCACAGGCATTCGCGCGTGCAGTCGTCGA
>NZ_JAEKJV010000058.1:0-598 GCF_017309175.1 Salipiger bermudensis
AGCTCCATCAGAGCCATTCTGTCGTCGGTCATCGTCATCTCCGTCTCAGGTTTCAGGTGTCGCAACCCGAACCTTCTCCGAAGATCGACGGTGACCGCCAGCGTCGCATGTGGCGACGCCCGCGGATTCCTACACCACGCTATGGGGCACTATCCTTCGCGTTGAAGCTGATCCTTCATAGCATGGCTCACGCCCTCTCTCGCCCACTGACGAAAGATAAGGATGGCAGAACGACCCGCCGCAACTTTGTGGCTGTCCCGCTTAACAACAACGACTTCTCCAAACAGCCTTTCAATCATCCCAACCTCAAACGCTCCGCTTTCAGAAGCATGGTCTATGCACTCGCGATCTTTGATCCGGACAGGCGCGGGATGCCTTGGCTTGAATACGTCCCGCCATACAACAACCCGGAAACCGGAGACGCCAAGCGTACCTGCGTGATGGCTGATGTGCCTTTCCAAGAGTGGATGTTCAGCCAGGGCCTGATTGAACCGCCCCGGGTTTGCCGGAGGCTCCAACTCTTGAGTAGGATGGAGCATCATGAGCAAGACCACGAACAAGTTCTCCCCTGAAGTCCGCGAGCGCGCGGTGCGGATGG
>NZ_JAEKJV010000059.1:0-566 GCF_017309175.1 Salipiger bermudensis
TGAAACCTTGGCCCGCGTCACCGACAATCCAACCGTCAGGCTGCCCGCAGTGGCATCCTGATCAGGCCCGGACCTCTCCGAAGGTCGACGCTCCTACACCATGCCGTGGGGCACTATCTTGATCAATGTCGTCAGGGTCGGCCTTGCCCTCGAACCGATGGTGGGCTGGCGGCCTCCATTCCCAGCAGGTCTTTCAACACGACATTGTCCAGCATGGTGTCCGCCAACAGGCGCTTCAGCTTGGCATTCTCGTCCTCAAGGGCCTTTAGCCTCGCAGCCTCAGACACCTCCATGCCGCCATACTTGGCTTTCAGCTTGTAGAACGTCGCAGTGCTCTGCCCATGCCTACGGCACACTTCCGCAGTCGGCATCCCGGCCTCCTGCTCCTTGATCATTCCGATGATCTGGTACGGGGCTTGCGCGGCCCCACTGGCGCCACGGTCCCCTTAACAGGCCGCTGAAAAGGTCTGCCTTGAGGAAGGGTTTCCCTTGAGCAGGAGCTCGATGCGGCCTGGTTTGCGAACCGGCAGTCCGAGTAGCCGCTTGCCGGCTCAGTTGGCGAGCAG
>NZ_JAEKJV010000060.1:0-519 GCF_017309175.1 Salipiger bermudensis
CCAGCGCCCATCGCCTTCACCAGATCGTCTACGGAGCGCGTAGAGACCCCGTGGACGTAAGCCTCCTGGATCACCGCCACCAGCGCCTTCTCAGCAGTCCGTCGCGGCTCCAGGAAGCTGGGCAGGTAGCTCCCCTTTCTCAGCCGCGGGATTTCCAGCGCGATCCGACCGGCACGAGTGTCCCAGTCGCGGTCCCGGTAACCGTTTCGCTGAACCTCCCGCAGGGGAGAGCGAGCGCCCTTCGCGGCACCGGTTCGCGCCTCGACCTCCACTTCCATGATCCGCTCGGCCGCGAAGGCCAGCATCTCGCGCACGAGATCGCCATCGGCCTGCTTCTCAACCAGCTCAATCAGCGTCATTCTGTCATCGGTCATCGTCATCTCCGTTCTTGGTTCAAGGTCTCGCAACCCGAACCTTCTCGAAGATCGGCGGTGGCCGCCAGCGTCGCACCCGGCCGCGCGCTGCGCTACGCTGGGGGCTCCGCGCGCGGCCTCCTACACCAACCGGTGGGGCACTACC